>JAESUM010000048.1 GCA_016763075.1 Pseudomonadales bacterium | reverse complement strand
TGCCGAACTCAGAAGTGAAACGGTGCATCGCCGATGGTAGTGTGGGGTATCCCCATGTGAGAGTAGGTCATCGTCAGGCGCTTATTTGAGAAAGGCTCACCCTATGGGTGGGCCTTTTTTTTGCCTGAACGGCGGGAATTGAAAGATGAAGTTTGTAGATGAAGCCAAAATACGAGTGACCGCCGGTAAAGGCGGTAATGGCTGTATGAGTTTCCGTCGTGAGAAGTACATTGAGCGCGGCGGCCCTGACGGCGGCGATGGAGGTAATGGCGGCAGTGTCTACCTAGTAGGAGATTCTTCCCTAAACACACTTATCGATTTTCGCTTTCAGCCCCAATATCGTGCCGAGCACGGTACGCAAGGTAGTTCTAAGCAATGTACCGGTTCAAAGGGCGAGCATCTTTATCTGCCTGTTCCCGTTGGAACGATGATTATTGATGAAGAAACCGACGAGATCCTTGGAGATGTAACTACTGAAGGTGAGGAAATTCTCGTTGTTCGCGGTGGCTTTCACGGACTTGGTAACATCCGCTTTAAAACCAGCACAAACAGAGCACCGCGTCAGACATCTAACGGTCAGATGGGCGAGGAGCGTTATCTGCGACTTGAGCTCAAAGTGCTTGCAGACGTTGGCCTGTTAGGGTTGCCAAACGCGGGTAAATCCACCTTTATTCGTTCTGTCTCATCTGCTAAGCCAAAAGTTGCAGACTATCCATTTACGACGCTAATCCCCAACCTTGGTGTAGTTAAAGTCGAAGCACACCGAAGTTTTGTTATTGCCGATATACCCGGTGTAATCGAAGGCGCGTCTAACGGTGCCGGCCTCGGTATTCAGTTTCTAAAACATCTTACTCGTACCCGTATTTTACTGCATATGGTTGATGTTAGTCCGATCGATGAGTCTGATCCGATTGAAGCATTTCGTGTTATCGAGCAAGAGCTCTACAAATTCAGCCCTACTTTATTTGAGCGTGAGCGCTGGTTAATTTTGAACAAAACTGACCTAGTCACTGACGAACAATTGACTGAGTTACAGCGGCGCGTTATTGACGAGCTCGAATGGGATGGCCCGGTGTTTGCCGTGTCGTCTGTAGCGAATATTGGTACGGAACCTCTTTGCAATTCGATCATGCAATTTATCGAAGTCCGTGCCATTGATCTTGAAGAAAACCCTGAGTTTGTAGAAGAGCAGCAAGAGCTAGAGGCGGCAATCGAGCGCGAAGGTACAGAGCGAATTAACCAGCTGCGGGCTATGCGCCGAGCCGCTCGGGAACTTGATGGCAGCGACGAAGATGATGACGACGATCATGACGTCGAAGTGGTTTATGCCGAATAACATCACATTTAGCCATTTAACTAGGTTGCGTGATGACTAAGCCTGATATTAGTCATAGACAGGCATTGCGAGAAAAGCAGTGTTTCGTGCTAAAAATTGGCAGCGCGCTACTCACTGATAATGGTAAAGGGCTTGATGAGGCGCGTTTAGCGAATTGGATCGATCAAATTGCCGCGATAAAATCTGCTGGTGTCGATATCGTATTGGTTTCGTCAGGTGCGGTAGCGGTTGGGCTTACACGGCTTGGGCTCACTGAGCGACCAAATGTAATTCACGAACTACAGGCCGCTGCCGCTGTTGGGCAAGCGGGCCTTGTGAACACCTATGAACGCAATTTTCAGCGCCACGCAATACATACTGCTCAGATTCTACTGACACACGATGATTTGTCAGATCGTAAGCGTTATCTAAACGCGCGCGCAACCATAAAACAGTTGCTCGCGATGGACGTGATCCCAATCGTCAACGAAAATGACACAGTGGTGACGGACGAAATTCGGTTCGGCGATAACGATACACTTGCCGCGCTGGTTGCGAATTTAGTCGGAAGCGATGCTTTAATTATTTTGACAGACCAAGATGGACTTTTTACTGAAGATCCGCGCGTAAACAAAGACGCGACCTTAATTCAGAGCGCGTGGGCCGATGACACTAGCCTCGATGCGCTTGCTGGCGGTAGCCACGGTTCCTTAGGTCGCGGCGGTATGATTACAAAATTGCGTGCCGCTCGCATTGCAGCGCGTTCGGGTGCAGTGACGTATATTGTCGGTGGGCGCATCGAGCAAGTGCTCACAAGAATTTTCGAAGGCGACCTTATCGGCACGGAATTAGTCCCGCGTAATGATCCGTTGACATCGCGAAAGTTATGGCTTGCAGGGCAGCTTCAAACTCGCGGCGTATTAGTGCTCGATGCTGGCGCAGTGACGGTGCTGAAGAAAGGCGGTAAAAGCTTATTGCCCGTTGGTGTAAAGTCCGTAACTGGCCGGTTTGTAAGAGGCGACGTGGTTATCTGTGCCGACGAGACAGGTACAGAGATTGCACGAGGAATCGTGAATTACAATCTTGATGAATCGATGAAAATTTGCGGGTTTGGAAGCGATCGTATTGCTGAGCAGTTGGGCTATTGCGCCGAACCGGAGCTAATACACCGAGATAACATGACGCTAAGCGAATAAGGCAGGTTAACGCAGTAACGTAGTTTAAATCAGATAATAGTAAGACATAAAAAAACCAGCTGATTGCTGGTTTTTTTATGTCTACTTGAGCGCGTTGCTCAACGTCGATAACCTACATCGCGTTAATGCGTGCGTTCAAGCGACTTTTATGTCGAGCGGCCTTATTTTTGTGGATCATTCCTTTAGAAACCATCTTGTCGATAATAGGTTGTGTTTCTTTAAAGCTAGCAACAGCGGCTTCTTTGTCGCCGGCCTCAATTAAGGAGATCACTTTCTTGAGATAAGTACGAAATCGCGACTTAAAACTGGCATTGTGGTTTCGTCTTCTTACGGCTTGTCGTGCTCTCTTTTTAGCAGATGCAATGTTCGCCACGCGTTCGTGCTCCTTCAAGTTAAAGTATCAAAAAATGGTGCGAGATTATCTTGTATTTGTTCGAAGCTGTCAATACCTACTGTAGTGTTAATGCAACGGCTATTGGATGATAGCTAGTTATAGCCCGATAGACGGCTCGGTCTGATGGGAATAAGTAAAGCACGTATTGTGCAGTAAACTGGAAAACCATACTTGATTGGAGGTAATTTGTCCCCATATATGGGTGAGGCTTGCATCGTGGCGGGGAAATGGGGCAAACTCTCATCCCTGTCATCTGGGTCGAGTTCACCTTGTAGTAACAACGTGAATAGTTGGGGACGGTAGAAGGACGTCTCTTATATCTTGATGCCTGGCCTTACCAAATAACCAAAAATAATCAGCTAATTAGTGAGTGGATCGATAAATGAAAACATACGATAACATTTATATTGATGGGAAATGGGTTGCACCTGCCGGCAAAGGCACTATCGAGGTAATAAGCCCTTATTCTCAAGAAGTGGTTGGTACTGTTCCAAAAGGTAACGAAGACGACGTAAACAGCGCCGTTGCAGCAGCGAAAGCAGCCTTTCCTGCTTGGGCAGCTACTTCAGTTGAAGAGCGTGCTGTATACATCGAAAAGCTTGGCGAAGCCCTTGCTGCTCGTGAAGCCGATATTGGTTCAACGATTTCTCAAGAAATGGGAATGCCAATTACGCTTGCACGCATGATTCAAGCCGGTCTTGCAATCAACATTACCAAAACTTACCCAGACATTCTGCGTAACTTTAAGTTTGATGAAGAGCTGGGTACTACTACAGTAGCTAAGGAGCCTATCGGCGTTTGCTCGTTCATTACTCCTTGGAACTATCCGCTTTACTTGATCATTGCTAAGGTTATGCCTGCTCTTGCAGCCGGTTGCACTATGGTTCTTAAGCCAAGCAGTGATACTCCTCTTAACGCTTATATCTTTGCCGAAATCGTTGAAGAAGTTGGCCTTCCGGCTGGCGTATTCAACATGCTAACTGGTTCTGGTTCAGTGGTTGGTGAAGCGCTTTCTGGTCACCCAGACGTTGAAATGGTATCCATTACTGGTTCAACTGAAGCCGGTGCACGTGTTGGCGCAAATGCTGCGCGAACCATTAAGCGTGTTCACCAAGAGCTTGGCGGAAAGTCGGCTAACATCATTCTTGATGACGTTGAAGACTTCGCTGCTGCGGTATCTGCTGGTGTTCAAGGCGTAATGATGAACTGTGGACAAACATGTGCGGCGCTAACCCGTATGCTTGTGCCAGAGTCTCGTAAAGAAGAAGCTTACGCAGTGGCTGCCGCAGTATGTAACGGCGCAACTTTGGGTGATCCTTCAGAAGAAGGTATGCACTTAGGTCCTGTTTCATCTAAGAAGCAACAAAAAGTAGTTCTAGACTACATCAACAAAGGTATTGCTGAAGGCGCTAAACTGCTTGCTGGCGGACCTGACTTCCCAGAAGGGCTAAATGAGAAAGGCGCGTTCGTTAAGCCTACTGCGTTTGGTGATGTAACTAACGATATGGTTATTGCTCAGGAAGAGATTTTTGGGCCAGTAATTTGTATCCTCCCATATAAAGACGAAGCTGAAGCGATAGCAATTGCTAACGACAGCGAGTTTGGTTTGTCTGGCGCAGTTTGGTCTGGCGATGAAGAGCGCGCAGTACGAGTAGCTCGTCAAATCCGTACAGGTCAAGTGGCTATCAACGGCGGCGGGTTCAACCCATTCGCACCATTTGGTGGTTACAAGAAGTCTGGCAACGGACGTGAGCTTGGTGAGTTCGGCATGGTAGATTACCTTGAAATTAAGGCGATCAACCGTCCTGGTGCTCCTTCTCCATTGAAGGCTGCTGCTGAGTAGTATTGCTAGTTAGTTGCACGACAGCGGTTTTGCTTTCGTGTAACTGAAAAGCAGCAGACACAAAAAAGCCGACGTTTATACGTCGGCTTTTTTGTGTCTGCCTTTTACGGCATCTGTATCGTTTTAGCTAAATGGGTTGCGCAACACAATGGTTTCAACACGATCTGGGCCGGTTGAAACAATATCGATCGGTGCGCCCACTAACTCTTCAATGCGGGCAATATAATTACGAGCAGCCTGAGGTAAGTCCCCAATAGCGGTGATACCAATGGTTGATTGTGTCCAGCCTGGCATCTCTTCGTATATCGGCTTGAGGTTGCAATAAAGGTTGCTGTCTTCTGGGATCATCTCCAACACGCCTTGATCGGTATCGTACCCAACGCAAATTTGGATGGCGTCGAGGCCATCCAATACATCCAGTTTGGTTAAGCACAGACCAGAAAGGCTGTTAACGCGTACGGCGTAACGTACGGCAACAGAGTCAAACCAACCGCAACGCCGGTCCCTGCCAGTGGTTGCGCCAACTTCATGGCCTTTATCGGCTAAATGTTGCCCGATATCGTTAAACAGTTCAGTTGGGAATGGGCCAGAGCCAACACGTGTGGTGTACGCTTTTGTAATTCCGAGCACGTAGTCCAAATAAAGCGGCCCAAACCCGGTTCCGCTAGCGGTGCCGCCAGCGGTTGTATTAGATGACGTGACGAAGGGGTAGGTTCCTAAGTCAATATCCAGTAGCGAGCCTTGAGCCCCCTCAAACAAGATGTTTTCATCTTGCTCTCGAAGGCTATGCAACATATTAATAGTGTCGGAAATCATCGGCGTGAGGATTTCGGAATGAGCTGTCAGCTGCGCTAATGTTTCGGAGTAGCAAACAGGCTCGCAATCAAAGTACTGAGAAAGAATGAAATTATGATATTCCATCACTTCTTTGAGTTTTGCAGCCATAATTTCTGGGTGAAACAAGTCGCCCAAGCGTAAGCCGCGTCTAGCTGCTTTGTCTTCGTATGCTGGGCCAATGCCGCGGCCAGTGGTGCCAATTTTGTCTTTACCTTTTGCCAGCTCTCGCGCTTGGTCTAAGGCAATGTGGCTGGGCAAAATAATGGGGCACGCAGCGCTTAGGTGCAGTCTGTTTTTGACCGAGACACCTTGAGCTTCAAGCTCGTCAATCTCTTTAAGCAGTGCTTCGGGGCAAACCACAACGCCATTGCCAATCATGCAACGAACGTTTTCACGCAGCATTCCTGACGGAATCAAATGTAAAACGGTGGTTTTACCGTTGATCACTAAGGTATGGCCGGCATTGTGGCCACCTTGATAGCGCACAACTGCAGAGGCTTGGTCCGTCAGTAAATCGACGATCTTACCTTTGCCTTCATCACCCCATTGGGTGCCTAGAACTACAACATTTTTGCCCATAAAAAACTCGGTTATGAAATCTTACTTAACGGGTTGGGTAACCCAGCTGTTATCGAGATAAATCAATTCTTCGTTACAGCGCATCTGTGCTGCATCTTGTGTTTGGTTCGGTAAGCCAACAACGACTCGTTTACCCTGGGCTCTAAGCTGCGCAATGTGCGCTTGAACCCCCGCTTGTTGAGCGCTGTAGTCAACAAAGGTGCCATTGGGTACTGGCGCTGGTGTTTCTAATACGCGCAGTAACCTGCTCATATCGATGCTAAAACCAGTGGCTGGGCGCTCGCGCCCAAAAGCCTGACCAACGTCATCGTAGCGGCCGCCGGATGCTAACGCTTGCCCAAGCCCGGGAGCGAAAGCTGCAAACACCAGACCTGTGTGGTAGTGGTATCCGCGTAACTCGCCAAGATCAAAATATAGGTTTACGTCGGGTAGTTCGGTTTCAAGCCGCTGAGCAACTGCTTTTAATTGCTCAAGTGCTTCGTGCAGTGGTGCAGGTGCATCAGCAAGCACAGCGGAGGCTTTGGAAAGTACCTCGGCGTTGCCATTTAGACGAGGTAACTGGCGAATCATATCCGCGAGTTTGGAATCCAAGATGTTGGCATCGCAAAATTGGTCTATCTCATCTAAGGACTTACGCTGAAGCATCTCAAATAGCGTATCGGTTTGCTGCTTATCGAGATTGGTTTCAGCGATGAGCGTGCGGAAAATAGTAACGTGGCCAAAGTCGAGGCTAGCGCTTTCCATGCCCAGAAGTTTAAGCGACTTGGCGAGCAGCAAGATGACTTCGATATCGGCTTCAATACCGGCGTAGCCATATAGCTCTGCGCCAATTTGCAAAGGCGAGCGCGAGTCGAGTTTACTGCTATTGCGGGTATGTAATACCGAGTCGCAATAACACAGCCGCGTGGGGCCTTCTCGGTTGAGGCTATGAGCATCGATACGCGAAACCTGGGGCGTAATGTCGGCCCGAATCCCCATCATTCTGCCAGTTAGTTGGTCGGTGATTTTGAAGGTCTGTAAATCAAGGTCACTGCCGGAGCCAATCAATAACGAATCTAAATATTCGATCAGTGGTGGCATGACCAAGTCATAGCCCCAGCACTGGAACAGATCCAATAGCTCTCTTCGTTGTTGCTCTAGCAGTCCTGCTTGGGGCGGAAGAATTTCTTCCACGCCGTCAGGAAGTAACCATCGATCAGCAATTGTCATGGGATTCTAAATTCGAGGAGTTCTATGAAGTTAATTTATTAAGTACAACATCAGTGTGCCGGCAATCATGCTGCCAAGCGCAATTCGACGAATGACCGAATCGTCAAACCCCAGTATTGATTGTAGGGTGGTACGCCATTTTCGCGGTGACAAAAACGGGATAATCCCTTCAAGCACAAGTACTAGACACGCAGCGATCTGCAAATCATGCCAATTCATGGGGTTATTCACGGATAAAATATTAGGCGAACGAATGAGGCGCACAAGTACCGCTGCGCTTCAGGTTAGCAATTGCTGGGGATTTTACAGAGGCTTGAGGGAAAGGAACAGTAACATTTGCTGAAACTGCTTGTTCAGTGAAACTCGATAGCTAGATTTGCTGATATTCGGCAAATCTAGCTATCTGTCTGTCTCAAATTACTTTTCTAGCATGCTTAAGCATCAAACGGTGGCTTGGTTAGCTGCCGTTGATGTTATTCATGTATTTGAAAAAGTCGCCTTTTTGGTCGAGCAACAGAATGTCGCTCTTAGAGTTAAAGGTTTCTTTGTAAGCATTGAGGCTTCGGTAGAATTTGTAGAACTCAATGTCTTTATTAAAGGCGCTGGCGTAAATTCTAGTCGCTTCGGCATCGCCATCACCACGCAGTATTTCTGACTGCTCGTAAGCATCGGCGGCGATGATTGTGCGCTGGCGGTCCGCTTTCGCTTTAATGAACTCAGCTTGCTCCTGGCCTCTTGAGCGTGACTCGCGCGCAAGCCGTTCTCGTTCAGAGTTCATCCGGTCATGGACCGAGTGGCTCACATCTTCTGGCAGGTCGATACGTTTGACTCGAATATCGATCAGCTCAATACCCAGCTCAGCCATGATGGATTCCTCCAGCTGATGCCGGAGTTCTGCCATGAGTTGTTCACGCTCGCCGCTGACTACTTCGTGTTGGGTACGTTCACCAAATTGGCTACGAAGGCCTGTGTTGATACGCTGTGCAAGCAGTCTGCCAGCTTGGAACGAATCGCCGGATGTCGCGGTGTAGTACTTCTCGACATTGGCAATACGGTACATCGCAAAGGAGTCGACGATGAGCGCCTTTTTCTCCACAGTGAAATACTGTTCAGGGCGAGCATCAACGGTTAATACCCTGGAATCAAAGCGCTTTACGACAGTGATAAAGGGTATTTTGAGGTGTAAGCCCGGCGGAATATCCGAACGGGTCATTTTGCCAAATTCGAGCAGTACAGCTCGTTGGGTTTCATTAACGGTGTACAGCGTCTGACCACCCAACAGGGCTACGATGCCAACAACCAGTAATATCACAACTGTTTTTGGATTCATGATTAACGAAGCTCCCGTCGAGTACGTGTAGAAGTTTGTCGCGAGCGGATCTGGCTTTCTACTCGATTAGAAATATCGCGAATCTGCTCGTCGGTCAACACCGAGCCACCGCTGCCAGCTGCTGCAGATGTACGCTCACTCATGAGCTTATCAAGAGGCAGATAAATCATATTGCCGCTGCCTTCAACGTCCATCATGATTTTTGAGCTGTTACTCAGTACTGACTGCATAGAGTCAATATAGAGACGTTCACGAGTAACCTCGGGAGCGGTTTTATAGGCAGCGAGTAATTTTTCGAATCGATCCGCTTCACCCTTAGCCTTAGCGACCACTTGCTTCTGGTAACCTATTGCTTCCTCAATCTGGCGTTGAGCCTGACCACGAGCAATCGGCAAAATGCCATTGGCATAGGTTTCTGACTGGTTTATGTAACGGGTTTTATCTTCTTTGGCTTTGATGACATCGTCAAATGCAGCTTGCACCTCTCGGGGAGGTTTCGCTTCTTCAATATTGACGTTACTGACTTGCAGGCCAGTTTGGTAGTTATCCAAAGATTGCTGGAGCTTTGCCCTAACCTCCACCGCAACTGCAGTTCGCCCTTCGGTGATCACGGCGTCCATAATAGAGGTGCCGACCACATGGCGAAGTGCGCTTTCCACCGCATTAGCAAGAACCTGCTCTGGGTTTTTAACCCGAAGCAAATAACTTCTAGGATCGGCAACGATATATTGAATGGTGAGGCTGACATCGATGATGTTTTCGTCTTCAGTCAGCATGGTTTCGGTATGTCTGCTGTCTCGAACCCTGGTCACATTCGCGATCAATACCTTATCAATCAAAGGAATCTTAAATTGTAGGCCGGGTGTTACGGTGGCGTGGTATTCACCAAAGCGTAGAATAATGCCTCGTTCTTGCTCGTTTACGGTGTAAACCGAATTGAAGCCCAGCACCACAACCAGCGCAATGGCAGCCACCGCGCCAAATAAGCCGTTAGATCCACCAGTGCTTGCGCCGCCCGTGGAGCCGCCGCCAGAGTTTTTCTTGCCGCCGAATAAGCCTGCAAAGCTCTCTTTTAACTTGTCGAGTGCTTCGTCCAGATCAGGTGGTCCTTGGTTACCATTACGGTTGCCGTTGTTAGACCACGGATCTTTCTTCTTATCGTCGTCACCCGGTTCATTCCAGGCCATAATACGCTCCAATATATAGGTAAAATTGTTTAAACAGGTTTAGGTGTATCGATCCCTGTTTAAGGGTGGTGGCCGTTAAACGGCCTGATCTTGTTTGAAAAGTTTGCCAAATTCCCGATCCGAAATTCGAATCTGCAAATCAAAATTCCCCTCGGGGTCAATTTGTTCTGCTGAAATCGCGCCAATCGAATACAGTTTTGCTCGAAGCTTACCCTGGCTAGGTTGTAGCTTTATTTTTCGATCAATCATTCGATTAGAAAGCCGTTCGCCGATTGCCTGTAACAGCAAATCGATACCTTCGCCGGTTTGGGCTGATAGCCAGACCCGTATCGGGTTGCCTTCATCATCTCTGTCGATCTGTGACGGTTGATTTGGTTGTTGGTCAATTTTATTAAAGACCTGCAGTAAGGGTACTTTGTCCGCTTCTATTTCTAGCAACACTTCTTTTACCGAGGCGATTTTTTGCGACCGTTCGTCATCATAACAATCCACGACCTCCAATAACAGATCGGCTTCGCTGGTTTCCTCTAGCGTAGCGCGAAAGGCGGTTACTAACTGATGCGGAAGGTGGCGAATAAAACCAACCGTGTCCGCTAGCACCACATCACCTAAACCCGGTATTGCGGTTTTACGTAAGGTTGAATCCAGCGTTGCGAAGAGTTGGTCAGCTTGGTACACCCCAGCGTTGGTAAGCCGGTTAAAGAGTGTAGATTTCCCCGAGTTGGTATAGCCAACCAAAGAAACCAAAGGTGTTTCCGAGCGCTGGCGCGAACGACGACTTTGATGACGTTGTTTAAGAACCCGCGCAAGTTTTTTATTCACCGACTGAATGCGCTCTTGCAGCATTCGTTGATCCATTTCTACTTGGGTTTCACCGGCACCCTTTAGCCCGATCCCGCCTTTTTGGCGATCAAGGTGAGTCCAACCTCGAACAAGCCGGCTTTGCATGTGTTGCAATTGAGCCAGTTCGACTTGCAGTTTTCCTTCGTGGGATTGTGCGCGTTGAGCAAAGATATCTAGAATAAGACCCGTGCGGTCTACCACTCGGCACTCAAGTTGTTTTTCTAGGTTGCGTTCTTGTCGCGGGTTTAATACATGATTAAAAAAAACCACCTGCGCATCATTGTTTTCAATAAGCTCAGCGAGCTCTTCTAATTTACCAGAGCCCACAAAAAAGCCAGGCGCAGGTTGACGCCGCTTGCCTTTTAAAAGGGCAACGGGAATCGAACCTGCTGAAACAACAAGCTCTTCTAATTCGTGTAGGTCTTCAGAATCTTTTTGATCGGTGAGTTCAAAATGAACTAAAACCGCTCGTTCACCGCTGGACGGACGCTCGAACATCAAAGCCCTACAGGCTCCGATTATTCAGCTTGGTTTCCTTCGGCGTCTTCATCGCCAGGCTGAGGGATTCGAATTGCCCGCGACGGTACGATAGTAGAAATGGCGTGTTTATATACCATTTGGCTTACGGTGTTTTTTAGTAAAACTACAAACTGATCGAAGGAATCTATCTGTCCCTGTAGTTTAATTCCGTTCACTAAATAAATAGAAACGGGAACGCGTTCTTTTCGTAAAGTATTGAGGTAAGGGTCTTGTAAAGTTTGCCCTTTCGACATGTTGTGCTCCTAAAATTGCGGTTTTGCGATAAAAATGACGTGACCAACGTTAAATCCCGGCCCGCCAAAAAAAATGGGTTGCGTTACTTTCAGTAAGTGCCGACTAAACGAAACTGTTTTAACTCAGCACTATATAGTGATACTAGAACAGATTTTCAAGGTTTCACGAAGTTTTTCTGTATCTTCCATTCGTATCTGTTTGAAAACCCAGTTGTTTCGTAACCAAGTGAGTTGTCGTTTTGCCATTTGCCGCGTAGCGACGATACCTTTTTCGACCATTTGCTCGTGGCCTAATGTGCCCTCTAAATATTGCCAAACTTGGCGGTAACCAACGGCTCTTATTGAAGGTAGGTTCAAATTGAGTTCTGGGCGCTCGAACAGTTCCTGAACCTCAGCAATAAAATTTTGCTCAATCATTTGTTTGAACCTAGTTTCAATGCGTTGGTGAAGCACCGCTCGGTTGTCAGGAATGATGGCCAATGTTGTAAGGTCGTAAGGCAGTACGTTGTTTCTAACTTGTTGCGCTTGCAGTTGGGTTAAGGTTTTGCCGGATATGCGGTAAATTTCTAATGCGCGCTGCAAACGCTGGGGGTCATTGGGGTGAATACGCTTGGCCGAAACCGCATCTACCTGCGCTAACTGTTTGTGCACAGTGCCCCAGCCTTGTGTTGCACCAATTTGGCTGATTTGGGCGCGAATAGCCGGATCGCTTTCTGGTAACGTAGCCAAGCCATCGCGAAGTGCTTTGAAGTACAGCATGGTTCCGCCAACCAATAACGGAATACGGCCAGCGGCGCTGATACTTGCCATTTCTGTTAATGCATCGGCTCGAAACTCAGCAGCAGAATACGGTTGTGACGGATCGCGAATATCAATCAGCCGGTGCGGAAATGCAGCAAGCGTGGCGGCATCTGGTTTTGCGGTACCAATGTTCATACCTTTATATACCAATGCAGAATCAACACTGATGATATCGCAGGGCAAATGCTTGCATAGCTCGATGGCCAAATCAGTTTTACCCGTAGCGGTTGGGCCCATTAAAAATATCGCAGGTGGTTGGCTCAAGGGCGGCTTCCGAAATTCAGTTGCTAGTGTGGCGTAAATATAGTCATATAGCGCCGCATTATAATTAAAAATAATTGGAATACATGTTTTTATGAGTACTACCCGATTCTACGGCTGGACGCTGTTAGCTGCACTAAGCACAATTTATTTTCTAGTCATTGGCGCATCCTTTTACGGTTTTGGGGTCGCGTTAGCCCCTATGATCGAATCGATGGGTTGGTCGCGTACGGAAGCCGCCATCGGTTATTCAATATTTGCGTTATCTATGGGGATTGTAGGCCCGCTCATCGCATTGTTTATTCAGCGGTTTAATACTCGGTTATGCATTTTTATCGGAGGCATACTTACCGTAACCGGTGCCATGCTCACCTATTATGCTGAATCGCTGATGCAATATTACATTGGCGCTGGTGTATTCATGGGTGTGGGTGTGGCGATGCAATCCTTTTTGCCCTGCTCGCAAATAGTCGCAACCTGGTTTGTGAAAAAGCGCGCCCTTGGCATTGGGCTGTTGATGGCCTCCGGTGGGCTTGGGGCATTTGTCGTAGCACCTACCTTTTCGGCGTTACTAACCGCAACTGGTAATTGGCGCTATTTGTGGCTGGTTATAGCAGTCTGCGGGGCAGTAGCTGCTGTACTGGCGGTCATTTTTGTTCGCGAACACCCCTCAGATATGGGCCAATTCCCCGATGGCATCGATCCTGATTCCGTAACCGAAGATCAAAACCAAAACGTTGTGTTGCAACAAGACTGGAAAGTCGGCGAAGCGGTTCGCTCGAGTCCATTTTGGGTTATCGTATTTGTCGCAACCGTAGTGATGTCCGGTGTGACCATGGTGAATAGTCAGGTCGTACTTCACCTCACCGATATGGGGCTAACCGCAACCTTCGCGGCATCGGCTTTGGGCATACAAGGTTTTTTAAGCACGGGTGGTCGGTTATTGGCTGGTAGCCTAGGGGATCGTTTTGATTCACGGCTCATATTAATAGCAGGTTTGATCTGCGTAGCGGGGGGCATCCTAATTCTGTCGGTGGCAAACACCGAGCCCATGGCGTACATATTTGCTTGCTTGTTCGGTTTGGGTTTTGGTTCGGCAGTGGTGGCTTATTCAACGCTGCTGGCAAACTATTTTGGTTCGCTGTATTTTGCGCAGATCGTATCGGTGCTGGGCTTTGTGTCCACCGTTATTGGCGCTTCAGTGCCGGTGCTTGCTGGTTTCGCATACGACTGGCTCGGTAGCTACACCATTGTATTTTGGATCATCGCCGGTTTCGCGGTAGTTGCCGTAGCGCTTTCTGCTGTCATGCGGCCACCGGTTTATTCTGAAGAGTCTGCGGGTTAGACGGTTATTAGGCTGTTAGCGCGAGGATGCGCAGTAGATTCAATTTATACGTAAAGTGAATGCTCATGTTGAGTCACGTATCGATTGGATCAAAGGGGCGGAATAAAGCAGCTAAATTTTATGATGAGGTTTTGGGTGCGTATGGAATTGAAACACTATTCAATGTTGATGCTGCAGTGGCGCACCGAACCGTATGCCAGTCGGGCCAAAATATTTATTCTCAAGCCTTTTAATGGCGACAGCCTGAACTTTAGAAATGGCGGGCACGTAGCATCTTTGACGGGCGGGGGCGTCGGTAGAGACATCTAGTTTTTTATCTGCACCGAAGTCTACACCGAACAAAAGTTGGTTGTTCTGTGCGCTTGGCCATCCAGGCGCTGATTAGCGCATCCAATTAGCCCAAAAACAACTTATACGCATCATTGTCTGTTTCCATCTGATACGGATATCCGGTTTTCTTCAAGAACTGATCCAGCTTTTTCTGATCCTTTTTAGGCGCTTGAATGCCCACCAATACTCGGCCATAGGCCGCACCGTGGTTCCGGTAATGGAACATCGAGATATTCCAGGTTTGCCCAAGTGTATTTAAAAAACTACTCAGCGCGCCGGGGCGCTCGGGGAATTCAAACCGGAATACTTGTTCATTTTCAATTTGGTCGGTATGGCCACCCACCATATAACGGGTGTGCAGTTTGGCGACTTCGTTATCGCTAAGGTCTACCACCGGATAACCTTTTTCACCCAAGCTGTTGAGCAGAAGGGTTTTTTCATTGGGTGAATCTGGGTGATGCTCTGGCAATTGCACACCTACGAAAATTTGCGCATCCTTATTCTGACTAAAGCGATAGTTGAATTCGGTGATGTTGCGCTTGCCCAGCGCATTGCAGAATGCTTTAAAACTGCCGGGCTTTTCAGGGATCGTCACGCAGATAATCGCTTCGCGTTTTTCGCCTAGCTCTGCACGCTCGGCAATATGGCGCAGTCGGTCAAAATTAAGGTTCGCACCGCTTTCAATAACCAACATTGTTTGATCGCTGATTTGGTGTTGGTTGATATATTTCTTCATTCCCGCTACTGCGGTAGCGCCTGCTGGCTCGGCTATTGAGCGGGTATCGTCAAAAATATCTTTGATGGCCGCGCAAATTTCGTCAGAGCTGACGGTAATCACTTGGTCCACGGTAGATTTAATAATACGAAAGGGCTCTTTGCCAATTTGCGCGACTGCAATGCCGTCGGCAAAAATACCCACCTGCGGCAGAGTTACTCGCCGGCCATGTTTCATGGCTGCGGTTAAACAAGCAGATTCGTCGGACTCAACCCCAATGATTTTTATATCGGGCCGTACGAATTTTACGTAGGCTGCAATTCCGGCAATCAAGCCACCGCCGCCCACGGGCACAAAAATAGCGTCAATCTTACCCGGATGTTGGCGCAGCATCTCTACCGCTACAGTGCCTTGGCCTGCAATAACATCGGCGTCGTCGTAGGGGTGAACGTAGGTTAGCTGTTTTTCCTGCGCTAGTTTTAGTGAGTGCTGGAAGGCCTCGTCAAAGGTATCGCCAATCAGCACCGCTTTGCCACCGAGGTCGCGCACCGCGCTAATTTTAATGGCAGGAGTGGTTTTGGGCATTACGATGGTAGCTTTAATGCCAAGCTTTTTGGCCGACAGCGCAACGCCCTGGGCGTGGTTACCCGCCGATGCACAAATAACCCCGGCTTGTTTTTGTTGCTGGCTGAGCTGCGCCATTTTGTTGTACGCGCCACGAAGCTTAAACGAGTGCACGGCTTGCAGGTCTTCACGTTTCAGAAAAATCTGATTGTTGAATCGCTTGCTTAGAGTGGGCGCTAGCTGCAGAGGTGTCTCGACAGCGACTTCGTAAACCCGCGCATCGAGTATTTTCTTTAAATATTTTTTAGGCATTGTTTCGCTATATAAAGGCTAATGTTTATCAGGGGCAAAAAAAACAGCGGTTATTTGAACTGAAAACTACATCCCCGATTCGCAGCAAAGTATAATCGATCCCCTTCGTACATGAGACCCTATTGCAACGGCAGTGCTGCTTTTGCCCAAGGGTAGCCACATATCCTTTTGATTCGAGAGAAATCGTTATGACCCAGGATGAACTAAAAAAACTTGCCGCTGAAGCCGCGGTCAAAGAAGTTGAAAAACTTATCGATTACGAATCAGTAGTAGGCGTAGGCACTGGCTCTACCGTTAACTTCTTTATTGAAGCCCTTGGCAGTATAAAAGCCAAATTCGACGGTGCAGTGTCTAGCTCGGAAGATAGCACCCGCAGGCTTAAAGCGCTAGGAATACCCGTATACGACCTCAACGGCGTGAATGAAATTACCGTTTATGTGGATGGCGCAGACGAAATTGACGATGAGCTGCAAATGATCAAAGGCGGTGGTGCAGCGCTAACGCGTGAAAAAATTGTAGCGGCTATCGCCAAAAAGTTTATTTGTATCGCCGATGAAACCAAGCAAGTCAAAATGCTGGGTACGTTTCCGCTACCGGTAGAGGTGATCCCAATGGCCCGTAGCCATGTTGCGCGGCAAATAGTAAAAATTGGCGGAGACCCGGTCTACCGTGAAGGCGTTGTAACCGATAACGGCAATGTTATTTTAGACATCTACAACCTTAAAATAGAAACCCCCATTCGTATGGAAGAGCGGCTCAACAATATTGTTGGAGTAGTGTGTAACGGCTTCTTTGCAGCGCGGCCCGCGGACCAACTGCTGCTGGCAACCGCTAAAGGTATTGTAATCACAAAGAAATAGCACAGCCTTGCCGGGCAATTTCTCTGTTTGTCCGCAATTAGGAGCGCAAAAGAATGACTACCGGAAGCTGCCTTTGCGGCGAAGTAAAATTTGCAATTGAAGGCACGCTAGCGCCCCTACAAATTTGCCACTGCGGCCAATGCCAAAAAGCCCAGGGTAGTGCGTTTGTAACCAACACCCCGGTAGATGAATCCAAACTAACCTTCGTGGCGGGTGGTTAAGCACCTGTCATTCTTCGAATCATCGCCGGGTAAACAGCGCTGCTTTTGTAGTAAATGCGGCTCACCCATTTACAGTAAAACCACCAAAATACCTGGGGTGGTTCGTATTCGCGCTGGCCTGTTAGATGGGCCATTACCGGTAAAGCCAGCCTCCCATGCTTACGTAGCTAGCAAAGCAAACTGGCTAACTATTAACGATGACTTGCCGCAGTTTTTAGAAGCTAAAGTAACGGATTATAAGGTGGTGGATTAAAGGTAGTGGATTAAAAATAGCGGGTTAAAAATAGCGGGTTAAAGCCAACGGCAGGCGTCAGAGATTATTGGTGAGGTCAGCCAATAATGATGCCCAGTCTCAGTGGAGTACGGCTTTTAAGGCATTTTTCGCAAATGATGGAAGTCGTGAATAGACGCTAACTCTTCTTTTTCGGTCAGTTGCGCTTTATAAAGATCCCACCTTATTTGAAGGTTAAGCCAAAAATAAGCCGATACACCAAAGAATCGCGCCAGACGCAAAGCGGTGCTGGGCGTAACGCCACGCTTGCCGTTTACCAGTTCATTTACCCGTTGGTAAGGCACGTGTATTGCATCAGATAATTCTCGCTGAGTGATTTCCATCGGTTTTAGAAACTCTTCAACCAGCATTTCTCCATGGTGAGTGGGTTCACGCTCTGTAGGTATGCGAATCATAATGCAGCTCTAGTGATAATCAGTTATTTCTACTTCGCTGGGGCTAGCGTTTTTCCATTGATTGCAAAACTTCAAGGCTTGATCTCTTTTTTATGTGTGCCCCCATGTTTCACTTTAACGTTTTGCTGTTTGCTGGTTTCCTTTTATAAATCTAAAGCAATCTCCCGCCGCTCGAAGTCTGATTTCATTTGATTGACTAAAAAAGGTTGAACAGTTGACGTCCATCAATTACCAACCCGAGAGAGTTGTTATATTTTCTCCAGTAGTAAAGAAACCACTCATTTTATTGTGTTAACCAAGCGGAAACTGGAGAAAATATGTTTAAACCAATCTTAATAGTTATTGGATTGCTGGTTTTTTTGCTGGTCACGCCATGCCTGTTGTTAAGAAAACCAATCAAAAATGGTGATCGATGACCAGTAATTTAGCGCGTTTTTTATCCGTAATATGGCGATCTTGCATAGCCCGCCTAAAAGTTGAGGTGCGATTTCAAGCCTTGATTTGCTAGAAACTTGCCCCGACAGCCCTTATGTCCTGTTTGGGGGCCAATTGTCTAGAGGTATACCTAAGGCCAACCCGCGGTGTGCAAGAGTATCTTTAATTTCAAGTATTTGTTTCTGTGAAAAATATGGACTTGTACGGAGTTCTAATTCTGTTCGCGGGATTAAGTCTCCAATGTAATAAATGTTTTCATCTTTTAAACTGGATTTTGTCTTAAGAGCTAGTTTTAAGTCACTTATTGGGGAGTATAATATCGATCGAATAACTGTATCGTAGTGAGGTGTTGAGCTATAAATTCCAGCTCGGGCTAACCCTAAAAGTTCTTCTAGAATACTCCGATCAGTTCGAGGCTCTATATTTCGATTGGTTTCGGTTTCTTTACGTACCGCGTCAACCTCATGCTCTAAATCAGGCCACATTTTTTCAAATACCGAATCCAGTACTTTATCGGCAAGCATGTTCTCACCGAGAGCTAAATTGATAGTGTTAATTAGTTTTCGGAAATCGGTTTTGGCGAAAGATGTCGCTTGAAATTGAGGAAGCGGACCTTGCAAATCAGATTCCTTGATACCAAAAAGAAGAGTCATGACTTTTGAGGTATTGACGTTTTTTGCGAGGGCTCCCCGCTTCAAACATAATCCATGGGGCGGTTAAGTTAGTCCGCGTTAGGCAAATAATTCCTATTTCTGAATGTTCTAGTTCACTTGATATTGATGCACTCCATAGAGCGCCTTTATTGATGTCAACCGGAGTGAAATAGGGTTTGACTGACTGGATTGCAGTTGGAAGCCAGTCGTTAAGAATTGCAGCTAGTTTTCGGCTCTCTTCTCCTGACCAGCTAATGAATACCTTCATCTCAATGGCCTTATTGAAGTTGTTGTTTATCTATTCGTGGAATACATGTGATTGGGCAGCACATTATTGCAGTTAACCTACTTGAACTAAGAATCGATAGCGCTTGCTTAAAATCAATTGGAGCTCGTCATTCTTACGCAGCGCTCCAACCCCTTTAGGCGTCCCGGTCAAAACAATATCCCCAGGTTGCAATGTAAAGTAGCTGCTCATATATGAAATTAGTTCGGGAATAGCGGCAATCATATCCCGGCTATTACCTTGTTGCCGTATCTCGCCATTGATTGAAAGCTGAAGTTCTATTTCATTTAACGGGTTTAATTCAGAAACTGGAATCCATTCGGATATCGGGCACGCCCCATCAAAACCTTTGGCAATTTCCCAAGGATGGCTGTCTTTTTTAAGTTGGGTTTGCAGGTCACGTAATGTTAAATCCAGCGCGATGCCGGTGGCTTTTATGGCTTGGCTGGCTTGTTGGGGGGTGGCGTCTTTAAGTGTTGTACCAATTAACAGAGCAATTTCTGTTTCGTAGTGGCAGCTGCCTTGGCCTTGTTTTAATGTGATTGGCTCGGCCAGTGATACCAATGCGGTGCTGGGTTTTATAAAAAGTATTGGTTTTTCAGGGATGGGGTTGTTGAGCTCTTTGGCGTGGGCGGCGTAGTTGCGCCCAACGCAGACTACTTTGCCCGCTGGCAGGTTTATTGGCTCGCCATTTAGCCAGCGGTGTTGGTAGTTTGGTGTTGCCTCGTTAGGCATCGAACAACTTTCCGGGATTCATAATGCTGTTGGGGTCGAACACGGCTTTGATGGCTTTCATGATGGTTATTTCTTGTTGGCTGCGGCTAAAGTGCAGGTACTCTTTCTTTAGTAAGCCAACACCATGCTCTGCAGAAATACTACCGTTGAGCTGTTGTACAAATCCGAACACCCGTGGGCTTACTTCTGCGCAGCGGGTTTTAAATTCATCGGTTTCTAGTGTGTTTGGTTTGAGTATATTGAGATGCAGATTGCCGTCGCCAATGTGGCCAAACCAGATGATTTCAAAATCCGGATATTCGCGGGCAACCAGTTGGTCTACCTGCTTTATAAAGGTGGGCATTTTCGATACGGTGACTGAGATGTCGTTTTTGTAGGGGGTGAAGTGGGAGATCGACTCTGAGATGTCTTCCCTTAACCGCCAAAGGTTTTTGGCCTGCGTTTGGTTTTGGCTCATTACACCGTCGGTCACCCAGTCGGATTCCACGCATTGCTCGAACAGCGCCATGGCGTCTTCGGTGGTTTGTGGTGAAACGGCTTCGAATTCAATCAAACAATAATAGTTGGGGCCAGCCTCGAAGGGGCGTTGTAACGAGTGGCGCTCTAGCACCTTTTTTAGCGCTTGTTCGGAGAAGAATTCAAAGGCAGAAATCTCGATGCCTTTTTGGAATGCTTCAAGTACGTTGAGTATGGCGTCGAAGGTATCTACCCCAAGCACCAGCACTGGGCTGTCTTGTGGGGGGCGGGTGAGTTGAATAGTGGCTTCGGCAATTAAACCCAGTGTGCCTTCTGAGCCAATAAATAGGTGGCGTAAATCGTAACCGGTGGCATTTTTGGCGAGGCCTTTATTAAGGTCTAGCAAGTCGCCGTTGCCGGTGACTACTTTTAAGCCTTTGATCCATTCACGCGTCATGCCGTAACGGATTACTTTTATGCCGCCGGCGTTGGTCGCAATATTACCGCCCATTTGGCTGGAGCCGGTAGAGGCAAAATCAACCGGATAATACAGATCATTTTGCTCGGCAAATTGCTGAAGTTGCTGAGTAACCACGCCAGGCTGGCACACGACGGTTTGGTTTATTGGGTCGAAATCGCTGATCTGATTCATATAATCAAAAGAGACGACTAGCTCGCCATTCGTAGCCATTGCACCGCCACTTAGGCCGGTGCGGCCGCCCGAGGGCACAAGCGCTACTTTGTGCTGGTTGGCGAGCTGTACGATGCGCTGAATTTGCTCGATACTTTTTGGGAATACAATGGCCGCGGGTGCAGGCTTGTAAAAGTGGGTTGAATCTTTGCCATGAGATTCTAAGCTTTGAGTATCGGTGCGCCATTTATCAGGGCCCACTAGGGTGCTTATTTGCTGGCAGAAAGCGGCGGGTAATTCGGCGGGTGTTTGGGCGGTTGGCTCAGTAGTCATGGGCGCTCTACAACATTTGGAATCCGCGCATGGTATCATACGCGCCCTCAATTTTCCGGAGCGCTCCCTCTGGTTAAGCGCGCTGTTATCCAGGGAGCAAAGTAAGAGACTAGGCACATGACTAAAAAGAGATCTTTGGACAAAAGCAAAATTCGATTTTTGATGTTGGAAGGCGTTCATAAGTCGGCGATTGAAGCGCTTAACCGCGAAGGTTATACCGAGATCATTGAGCTTAGTGGCGCATTGCCGGAAGAGGAGCTGATCGAGCAGATCCGCAATGTACATTTTGTCGGTATTCGTTCGCGCACTCAGTTAACTGAAAAAGTATTTGAAGCCGCTAATAAACTGGTAGCGGTGGGTTGTTTTTGTATTGGTACCAATCAGGTGGATACCATCGCAGCGATGAAAAAAGGCGTTGCGGTATTTAACGCGCCTTTTTCCAATACCCGAAGCGTTGCCGAACTAGTGCTGGCCGAGATGATTTTGCTGTTACGTGGCGTGCCAGAAAAAAGCGCCGGAGCACATCGTGGCGATTGGAAGAAATCCGCTGCGGGTTCATACGAGATTCGCGGCAAAAAACTTGGGATTGTCGGCTACGGCAATATTGGTATGCAGCTGGGGGTGATGGCTGAATCGATGGGTATGCAGGTGTTCTTTTATGATGTGCTGACTAAATTGCCTCTCGGTAACGCCCAGCAAACAGCCAGCCTGGAAAAACTGATGTCGAGCTGTGATCTGATCAGCTTGCATGTTCCGGAAACCCCAGCCACTCACTCGATGATTGGCGGCGCGGAACTGGGTTGGATTAAACCTGGTGGAATTTTGATTAACGCTTCACGCGGTACAGTAGTGGATATCGATGCGCTTTGTGCTGTGCTGGAGTCAGGCCAACTTGCAGGCGCAGCGATAGATGTATTCCCCGTTGAGCCGCGCAGTAATAAAGATGAGTTTATATCGCCCTTACGTGGTTTTGATAACGTCATTCTCACGCCCCACATTGGTGGTAGCACGATGGAGGCCCAGGCCAATATCGGTGAAGAAGTTGCAGAAAAACTCATCAAATACAGTGATAACGGCACTTCGGTTTCTTCAGTCAGCTTCCCCGAAGTGGGCTTGCCTGCTCACCCCAATAAACACCGTTTATTGCATATTCACCACAACGTTCCCGGCGTGATGTCAGAAATTAACCGCGTGTTCTCCGAAGTTGGCGTGAATATTAGCGGCCAGTATCTTCAAACCAATGAGACCATTGGTTATGTAGTGATTGATATCGACGTGGCTCACAGCGACGCCGCGTTAGATAAGCTTAAGTCGGTTGAAGGCACCATTCGAACACGAGTACTGTTTTAACTTTTGCCGGTTTAAACTTTTATAGCCTAAGCTAAACACGGGCCAGTTTGGCTGGTTTGTGTTTGGTGGGATTTATTTAGGTTTTTCGGTGGCAGGGGGTGGGTTTATTATTTCATCCACCACCTTGAACATCTCGTCTCGAATAGGGCTGCTTTCATTCACTAAATGATGCCGGCCTTCCTCTAAGTAATGTATCTGTGGTTGTCGGAATTTCCCTTGAATTTTGGGGATGTTGTATTGCCAGTCTACGGTTCGGTCAGCTTTACCTTGAATGACCACAGGTGAAAGCTGGCTTTGCGGTAATCTACGAAACTCTTTGAGCCAACGTTTAAGTGCGGTGACCCATTGCAACGGCAAAATAAGCGGCTGCAGCGGGTCGTGCTCACGTATGAATTGCAAAAAGTCTGCGTCATTCGAGTTTTGCGTAAAGGTTCTTTTTTGCGATTCAATAAAGTACTTTCCTGCGCGGTGCATAACGCTGGATACCCGCCAGTTCACTGGCCGTACGAGTGGTGCAAATAGGAAGATTTCATCGAAATGCATGCTAGCTTGGTTTTGTGGTAAACGTAATAAGTAGTCCATTGCAATGGCGCAGCCGGTGCTTTGCGCCATGATGTGCCAGGGCTGCGTGGGTTCGTCTAACTTTTTGACGATATCCATGCAGGTTGCAAATACCTCACGGTATTGTGCGAAGCTTTCTATGGATGCTCTTGGCCCGCTTGATAGCCCGTGCCCCGGAAGATCATACGCCACCACCGAAAACCCACTGGCTAGGCAATACTCAATGAGGTGTTTGTAGAGCCCAACGTGGTCAAAATAGCCGTGCAGAATAAACACTGTGCCGCGGTTGGTTGCAGTCGGTTGGCTAAAGTAATGTGCAGCAATGTCGAACCCCGCAGCCTTAAATAGCCCAAAGTGATGGCCAATCCCAACCAGCTGGTTTTCAAAATCGATACCGTAGTATTTAAAGTAGGCTTGTTGCTTAGGCGTGGGTTTGGTGGCGCTACTTGGGTCAAAGTGCGTTGTATTGTGAACAAGGTCACTAAAATTAGTGGGTAAAAACATGGCGTAAGATTAAATTATGAACTATATGGTTAATTCTTGAACTGGATGAGTCGTTGGTGTTATCGTCGATCCATAATAAAGAAGTCTTCAATTAAAAGTAAAGATCAGGTTAAGTCGGATGAGTGTGATAGCTGTAAGTGAAGATAGCCGAGACCAATTAGGTGAACTCTGGCAAAACCCTTATTACGATCGAAGAAAATCAATGGGTGCGATCAACCGCAGGCATCTAGGGGTTGGCGGACGCCGCGAATCCGAAAGCGTTGCCTCAACGGCTGCCAATGCTTATGTCGATATTTACGACAAGCCACTGGCATATAGCGCATTTGTATTGGTGCTATTAAGTACGTTAGATGCCATGTTTACTCAAATATTGCTAAACGCTGGCGCGCAAGAGCTGAATAGTTTTGTCGGTTATATGCTCAGTTCTGCTGGCGCTGTGTTTATTCCAGTTAAAGTCGCCGTAACAGGGTTGGCTGCGGTGTTCCTTGTGATTCACCATAATTTTGTTATTTATCGAGTTGTCCGCGTACGCTATGTTTTGCGAACATTGGTAATAGGTTATGCGGCAGTGGTTATTTATGAAGTTTGGTTACTGCTGTTTTTGGTAGGCTAGTTTGGCGGTGGTCGGAGTTTTCCGGTCACCAATTGGCCATCGTTTCGCCGTCTTTTTTGTGCAGGCCGTTTAGTTCGCGAAGTCGGCCGCAATTTCCCCCCGTGTTTTGTATTCATTCGTTTGTATTCGATAGCTTTTGCCTTATTATCTGTTGGCGGAAGATATAGCTCCTCTTTTATATTAATTCTTTTTTGTTAGTCAGCTACTAAGCCATTCGGCGGATGAGTAGGATTAAACGGCATATCTTGGCTCTAGCGAGTACCGTAAAAATATCAGCCGCTGGCGCTGGTGAACTCCTTATTACAACTAATAACTAACTCCTTGGGAGATTGATATGCGTGAAGTAGTGATTGTAGATAGTGTAAGAACCGGGTTGGCGAAGTCCTTCCGGGGTAGTTTTAACATGACTCGCCCAGATGAGATGGTTGCTCATTGTATCGACTCTCTTTTAGAGCGTAACCCTGGCCTTAATCCAGAGTTGGTTGAAGATTGCCTCGTTGGTGCTGCCGCTCAAGATGGCTATCAAGGTGGCAACATCGCTCGTGCAGCGACATTTTTGTCAAAATTACCAGTAAGCACTGCTGGCATTACCATGAACCGTTTTTGCTCATCTGGGCTTCAAACTATCGCGTTTGCTGCAAACCAAATCGCAAGTGGTTGCGCTGACGTTATCGTTGCTGGTGGTGTTGAAAGCATTACTTTGACGACTGGTAAAAGTAATAACGAAGGCACAGCAAACCCACGTCTTCAAGAAGAAGTACCTGGTCTGTATATGCCAATGGGCGTAACTGCAGAAGTGGTTGCTAAGCGTTATGGCGTAAGCCGCGAAGCGCAGGATGAATATTCACTGCAGAGCCAACAACGTATTGCTACTGCTCAAGAGGCCGGTTTGTTCGAAGACGAAATTTCTCCAATGACCGTGAAATTCAAAAAAGTCATCAACAAAGAAACCAAAGAAACCGAAATTGTTGAAACTGTTGTTGATCGCGATGAGTGCAACCGTCCGGGTACAACCCTAGAAGGCCTAAGTGGTCTGAAGCCTGTATTCGATCCAGAAAACGGCACGGTTACTGCGGGTAACGCATCTCAGTTGTCTGACGGCGCATCTATGACACTAGTCATGAGCGCTGAAAAAGCTGAAGAGTTGGGTTTGAACCCTAAAGCATATTTCCGTGGATACTTAGCGACTGGCTGTGGCCCCGATGAAATGGGTGTTGGTCCGGTTTTCTCAATTCCTAAGCTTCTTGACTATAAAGGAATGAAAATTGACGATATCGATCTTTGGGAATTGAACGAAGCGTTTGCATCTCAAACTGTTTACTGTCGTGATAAGTTGAACATCGATAATGACAAGTACAACGTAAGCGGTGGTGCAATCAGTATTGGGCATCCATTCGGTATGAGTGGCTCCCGAATGACTGGTCACCTAATACGTGAACTACAGCGTCGCAACCAGAAGTGGGGTGTTGTCTCTATGTGTGTTGCTGGTGGTATGGGTGCGGCAGGCTTATTTGAAGCTTGCTAATGTCTTAATAGCTAGTAGATGGAGGGGTGGCCGATAGGTCGCCCCTTTTTTTTGCCTGTGGTTTGTCGGCGCTGGGCAAATATTCTTTACGAAGATGCTGGCAGTGAGTCAAAAACCAGTCTAATGTTAAATGACGGCATACGTAGTTGATTGAAAATTAACCGTCCACACCTTTTCCTCGAAGAGTTTAAAAAGAATTGCAGAAAGGTGTTGCGGTGGTGGATTTATTACGTATACTTCGCCGCCTGCTTTGATGGAAACGTTGAAGTCGCTCTTTAAAAACTAAATTCAAACAATGGGTGTGGGTACTTGCAGAGGCTGTATTTATACAG
>JAESUM010000047.1 GCA_016763075.1 Pseudomonadales bacterium | reverse complement strand
GGCTGTCTGAATAGCGTGATTTTTTCATGTGGATCTCCTGCGTATAGATTACGAGAAAATTCCACCTTCAACCTCAGCTATTTTTCGGGGGGATTACCCCTCCTTTCAAACTAAACGGAATTCACTGATATGAATAAAAACCTTCAATGGGCTGCTGTCCTGTCGCTCAGTATTGCACTTACCGCATGCGGTGGTGGCAGTAGTAGTGGCACTTCAACTTCAACTTCAGTCAGTGGTACTGCTAGCAAAGGAATTATCATTGGCGGTACTGTCAATGCATATCCGTTAGTCAATGGCGTGACGGGTGCTGAGGTGCTGGGTACTGCAGTGACGGATGAAGAAGGTAAATACAGCTTAGATTTACCCTCCGATTATGACGGTAGTCCGATTGTAGTTATCGTCACTCCCGCAGCGGACGGCACTACTTTGATGCGTTGTGATATTCCTAGTGGGTGTGGCACAGGCACCGCCTTCGGAAGTGATTACACACTGGTGGCTGGTGGGTTTAGCATGAGTGCAATTCTGCCGGAAGCAACGGCAGGTCAAACCGTTACGGTAAACCCAACACCGCTAACGGATATCGCAGCTCATGTGGCATTGGATGCTCTGGCCGGCGTCATTGAGCCCACTGAATTTATGATCGAACAGGCTATTAGCGATGCCAATACAGCCACTGCTGACCGCTTTGGCATTACCGGGGACTTGAACGGCCAGCCTGTTATTGATGTTACAGACCCTGTTGCGGTAGCCGCTGCATCTACCGATGCGATTATTTATAACTCACTTGCCGCTGCTATTGTAGAAGCGACTCAAGATGACGATGCTGCCTTGAACATTGAAGAAGCGTTAGAGAAATTCGTTGAAGATTATGTCGAAAACGGCGGAATTTCTGGCAATACAAGCACCCCTGGTACAACTTCTTTATCAGAAATTTTGGTTGCAGCACAAGAAGTGCTAGTCAAAGTCAGTGAGCTGGAGGGCGGTGATGAACTTGACCTCACAGCGGTCACTACAGAACTGACAACAAGCACGAGTATGGTTGATACCGAAGAAGCTGACGTTGTTGATAGCGGTACACCTAGCGATACAGCGGCAGATGCCGAGATTGCTCAGGTGAAAGCAATGGTCGCTAATTTGCGTGATATTGGCGCTTCGGTTTCTATTGATTTAACCAATAGTATCAATGCCTTTTCAGTGGAAGTAGCCCTTTCATCCTTCGTTTTAGAGCAAAGCTCAACAGATGCTATGAATGCGTTAAGTGAAGCGGGCGCTGCCGTTGTAGAAGCCATGTACGTTTATTCAACCGATCCAACGTTGACTACTCATACTGCGAAAAACGGTCTTGAAGTGAGTCTTTCAAATATTACAGGGACGGAAACGGAAACCGGATTATCGTTATCTGGAACGATCGCTGTGGCTGGTGTAGTGAATGACAATACCGTTGATATGACATTTACTCTGGGCGTGTCAGGTAGCGTAGCAGAAACAGGTACTTGGGCTCCAGATTATCCATCCCCAGCGCTAGGTGAAACAGACAGCGGCAGTGCCTCATCTGATATTTCAGCTGAATTTTCATTTTCAATTTCAGGCATGGTAACCAACCAAAGTGTTGAGTTAAACATTGTTGAAGGCGCAGTGGTTATTAACGCGACTATAGATGAAACTGAAACTTGGACACACAGCAATACGGACGGTGTGGTTAATGTTGATGAAGATGAACTATTTCATGCTACGCTTGATTTCAGCTTTGATTTAGAGGTTTCGCTGGTGGGGCAAACATCGGGGTTTGTGCTTTCGGTACTCCCAACTGAGCCATTTTCTTTTGTCGGTAAATTGGCGTTATCGGTTGAAGGTGTAGAAGTGAGTGAGGAAGAGACCTTTGACGTTGTGCAAAACTCTTCGACGGATGAATATTCTGAAGTAGAAACTTGGGATTCTACAACCACCTTTGATACGTTGAATGTTTCATTCAGTGGAACTTTCGCGCAGGGTTCTCAGAGTTTTGCAGCTGCCTTTGCGCTCAGTGCTGCAGGTAACGGAGTAAGCTTCCAAGAAATGGGCTCTTGGGCTGGCGGTTGGTCATCTACGGAAGGTTGGCAGCAAAGTGAAACAGGGTTATCCAGTGACACAGAAACAACCACAAAATATGCAGACATCGGTATTTCATTGTCATTTGAAGCGGTACTGACAGGGTTTGAAGATTCAGTGGCGGTTACTTTTGGTGCTTCCCGTAGTGGTATTGCTGAAGGTAACGTCAGTCTTGATCTTGCTTGGGATGGCAATCGTTTGAATTTTGATGCGACCGGTGGAGAAGCAGGTGGTAACGCTACCGTGTCCAACCAAGATGGAGTTTCTATGGTGATTACCGTGAATGCTGAAGATGTGCTTTCGGGCACCCTTTCAAAGGGTGATACAGAGTACGCCAGCATCAATGAGCAAGGCGTAATCCGTTACGTTGATGGAGTGATTGAGTCGCTTTAATTCAAAGTAACAAAAAGTAAATGGATAAAAAGGGGGCGTAGAGCCCCCTTTTTTGGTTACATTAAAGCTTAATTTTCACTGATTTTTTAGGTCTGTTTAAAGCTTCCGTATAGACCTGTCTGGATTTTTTATGCAGCGATTTTTCCTCGCTTTGATCGTGCTAATGGCGTTTTATTTTCCCGTAGCTAGCCATGCTCAAGCATCCTATTACACGACACTTCATACTTTTAATTACGGTGGTCCGTTACCGTTACGCCAATTGATCAATGACTTAAAAGGCCCTGTTTTCCCTGGAAAGGAACCGTTTGCTTTATCCCATATTGATTGGGAATTAGGAGTTCAAATAGATAGCGGTTGGCGTGTGGGTGCATTTATTAGGCACGACTATTACACGCGTTTTACGCCAGATACAGTGCGGTTGATGCACCAAGATAAAAACGATTTGTCAGTGGATACTGATCAACGTTATGACCTTTGGCTCAAAATACACCACCTTAAGGCCGATGGCATACGTCTGCACACACCCCTGTTTATGTACGATGAACTGAAAGTAAGACTATCCATTTCACTGTTTCATGCCACAGGAGTGATTGACGGTGAAATTTCTGGTCAAATTGACACCACTGCTGATTCATTCAGTGGCCTGATTGACCTCAACTACCTCTATGATCAGGACAGGTTATTGGGCAGGCAAGTAGAGTCACCGGTTGGCTGGGGTTACGGCATTGGCCTTGAAATACAGTGGCATATGACCCAAAGCGTGGATGTTCACCTGCAACTCAAAGATATTGCCGCCCAAATACGTTGGGATAAAGCACCTTACACCACTGCGCAATTGACCTCTTCAACCGTTAATTTTGATTCCAATGGTTTTATCGAAACCACACCGGCATTGTCCGGTTTTGAAGGGTATAAAAGTTATACCCAAGAGCTCCCACTGCAGTCCAAATTACAGTTTTTTTACCAGCTATCCGAGCAGTACGGTTTGTTTGCAGTCGACGAAATGTATGCGACGGAGCATTTTTCCAGCATAGGGTTAGAGTGCTGGGATGGAGCGCAAACATATAGTTTGGGTTGGGGAATACGTAACCAGGCATTGCAACTAGGTTGGAGAAACGAAAGCTTTCGTTTGAATATTTCCTTCGATGATTTTAATCAAAAAAAACTGAAAATGTTTGGTTTGGAATTTTCTCTGATGTTGGGTCGTTAAGTGGGTAGATGGTTCGACTCTGTAGCATGAAGCTAGGAAAAGCTTGGTTAATACTACAGCTTCAAAAGCTTCAGTGTGACTGCATCGTTATTGAAGTTAGCGCGGAGGCTCTTATAACAGATTCACAATACCGTTTTGTGCGTACAGCTGATTAAGTGAGGTCGCCTTGTTGGATATGAGTTCATGTCGGCTTATTTAAAACACGGAGCGTAGGTATCGGGCTTGGGTCGTCGCTCGAGATGGAGCAGAGTTCAAAAAAACTGAAGGCGGGGCTGCATCTAAAAATGCAAATGATAATGATTTGCAATACTAACTAGGTTTAACTATACTCACGCCACATCGTTAAATGTCGATATTTTTTGTTATATGTGGAGTTTCTAAATGGGTAATAGGTTGGCGGTATCATCAAACAGAGCGGTAATTGCCGCGTTGTTTATCTGTGCAGGTAACGTGGTTGCTGAAACACCTTCTGTTGCTGATATGTGGGAGATCATTCAACAGCAGCAAGAAACGATCGATTCGATGTCGGCTGCGCCTGCAGCTAGTTCCGCTACTCATTTTGGTGGATACGGCGAGTTGCACATTAACCATCTTAGCAATGAAAAAGCCGGTGGCTCTGACAAGGATTCAGCAGACCTTCACCGTTTAGTCTTATTTATAGGCCACACATTTAGCGATACCGTGCATTTCTATTCCGAAATTGAGTGGGAACACAGCATTGCAGGTGAAGGAAAAGTAGGTGAAACAGAAGTTGAGCAAGCCTACATAGAGTTTGATGTAGCGCCTGAATACACAGTAAAAGCCGGTGTGTTTTTGCTGCCCGTTGGTTTAATGAACGAGACTCATGAGCCGGATACCTTTTATGGTGTTGAGCGAAACTCAGTAGAGAAAAACATTGTTCCGGCCACGTGGTGGGAAGGTGGTGTTGCTGCAACGACTGAACTTGCTCCTGGAATTAGCGCCGATGTCGCTGTGCACACGGGCTTATTTATTGATGTTACTGATTCCAAAGGAAATGGTAATAAGTTCAAAGTTAGAGATGGCCGCCAGAAAGTAGGCAAAGCAAAAGCAGATGCATATGCCTATACCGGGCGTTTGGTTTACCGAGGTATGCCGGGCCTTGAAGTGGGCGGAACCCTTCAGTATCAAACAGATGTTGCTCAGGATACCCACAACGGCGTTGTCCCTGCGACATTAATTGAGCTACATGCAAATTACCAAAAAGGTCCTTTAGGACTTAAAGCGTTATATGCAACCTGGGATATTGATGCCGCTATTGAGTCAACTTCCGGCACTGCAGGCAGTTCAGAGCAAACCGGTTACCTTGTAGAAGGTTCTTGGAAACTCAACCCAAAAGTAGGTGTGTTCGCTAGACTAAGTACATGGGACAATCAAGCTGCTAGCAGTGCAGACACTGAATATCAGCAAACCGATATTGGCCTTAATTACTGGCCTGATCCAAACGTGGTAGTGAAAGTAGATTACCAAACTCAAGATGTCCCAGCAGGTAAAGATGAATATAAAGGCTTTAACGTAGGCATTGGTTGGAGCTTCTGATTTATTTTCAAGTAGTGGTATGTTGAATGCCGCTGCTTGAACGGTTGAATTTTTTTGATGATTTATTTGATGTAATTTTTAACCCTCCTCACCAGTCTCCTCCTTTAGGCGCCCGAATTGGGCGCCATTTTTTTATGAAAAGATATTTGCTAGTTGCTATTTCAATATTGCTAATAAGCCCACAGGTGAATGCCCGTGGTGTTTATATGAGTTCAAAAGATTTTGTTCAAAGCGCTTTTAAGGGTGATGAACGAACGCTTAAAGTAGTGCGGTTAACGCCAAAAGCGCAAATTAAAATCAAACAAATTTCTGGCCAACGTTACCCAGCCAAGCGCATTCGTTATTGGCGATACGGTAAGCGCAGCGCTTGGATTATCGAACAAGTCGGTAAAACCGAGCCAATTACGGTAGGTGTGGTGGTTGAGCAGGGAAAAATTGTAGACGTGCAAATTTTGGTGTTCAGAGAAAGCCGAGGCTCAGAAGTTAGGCACTCGTTTTTTACTGACCAGTTTTCAGGGTTAAATTTACGGCGTGGCTTAGAGCTTAGCGGCGATGTTGACGGCATTACCGGTGCAACGCTTTCGGTGATAGCCGTTAGAAAAGTAGCGCGTCTTGCGCTGTACTTGGATGAAATGACACTCGAGAAAACACCGCCTTTACTATAAGCTGTGCCGCCACGTTATTGGTATATAGCCTTTTCTTTAATGAAATTAAGAAGACATTCATTGCTACGGTTGGTTCGCTGGCATCGCCGCATGGGCTTGGTGCTGGCTGGCTTTCTTGTGATGTTGGCAAGCACTGGAATTTTAATTAATCACAGTGACCAGCTTGATCTTGACCAACCGGTCAAAAGCCCAATGGTGCTTAGCTGGTACGGCATACATACCCCTGATCAAATTTCTGGTTTTCATACATCCCTAGGTTGGTTTAGCCAGTTGGGTTCGGGTATCTATTGGCAACAAAAACGCGTTGCACAGTGCGATGAAAATAGCTTGGTTGGTGTTTTAGTACTGTCAGAGCAGTTTATTGTTGCCTGTGAGCAGCTGTTATTTGTGTTGGACAGCAACGGCGAGATTGAAGAAAAACTAGATACTTTGTTTGGGCTGCCGGTGCCAATTAACGGCCTAACGCAAACAGCCGATGGCCAACCATTGGTTAGGGTGGGCAGCAACCAACCAAATACTCAGCAAAACAACCAAGACAGCGAAAAATTATATAGTTTTGATCTGGAATCGGCTCAATGGGCTATCGTTACTTCAAATGTAGTTGCCGCTAGCGAGCTAATAAATGAGCTAACAGACCGTGCCACGCCTTTGTATGCCTGGCCCGTTTTAGCTTCAGTGCCATTGGAGCTAAAAAACAGTTTGCTCAAAAATTACCAAGGCACAGACATCCGCTGGGAACGAGTATTACTGGATCTACACAGTGGTCGGTTGCTGGGTACAATCGGAAATTTGGCAATGGATGTTGTCGCAATTTTGATCCTGATTTTAGCCGGTTCCGGTTTGCGTTTATGGTGGGCTCGCCCCGCTCGAAAGTAACGCCAAGGCGCTTTTAACCAGCGCCGTTAAGACGTTGATCTGTTTCGGTTTACGCGCTGCAATTCCTGAGTATAATCATCGCCTTCAATCGCACCGCCAAAGAGGTATATCCGCATGCTGAGAATCGTAAAAGAAGCCCTTACCTTTGACGACGTGCTTTTGCTTCCAGCCCATTCCACCGTGCTGCCAAAAGATGCATCTACCGGTTCAAGAATTTCTAGAAATATCACACTCAACATACCGCTGGTTTCAGCGGCCATGGATACCGTTACTGAATCTCGGCTTGCCATTGCAATGGCCCAGGAAGGCGGCATTGGTATTGTTCATAAAAATTTAACGATCGAACAGCAAGCTGCAGAAGTCTATGCCGTTAAAAAATATGAAAGTGGTGTGATTCAAAACCCCATTACGATTGACGCAGATAACTCTATCCGCGAGCTGATTGACCAAACTAAAATCAACAATATTTCAGGTATGCCAGTACTTAAAAATGGCGACTTGGTTGGTATTGTGACCAGCCGTGATGTGCGCTTTGAGCCTAACCTCGATGCACCGGTTTCGAGCATCATGACACCTAAAAAGCAGTTGGTAACGGTGAAAGACGGCGCAACCACCGAACAGATTCAAGAGCTACTGCATAAGCACAGAATTGAGCGTTTGTTAGTTGTGGATGACCAGTTTCTGCTTAAAGGCATGGTTACCGTAAAAGATATTTACAAAGCCCAGTTTTACCCGATGGCCTGCAAAGACGAGCAAGGCCGGTTACGCGTTGGCGCAGCAGTGGGCACCGGAGCCGATACCGACGAGCGAGTCGCTGCGTTAGTAGAGGCCGGAGTAGACCTTATTATTGTCGATACCGCCCACGGTCACCACGAAGGTGTATTAAGCCGTGTAAGCCGTATTAAAGGCTTGTATCCCGATGTCGATGTGATTGGCGGAAATATAGCCACGGCCGCCGCCGCACGCGATTTAGCCGAAGCCGGCGCAGATGGCGTTAAAGTTGGCATTGGCCCGGGCTCAATTTGCACCACTCGGATTGTAACCGGTGTAGGCGTACCGCAAATCACCGCTATTGCTGATGTTGCTGAAGAACTCAGCAAATATGGTATTCCACTTATCGCCGATGGCGGCATTCGTTTTTCTGGTGATATTTCAAAAGCGATTGCAGCAGGTGCCCATGCGGTGATGATGGGAAGCTTATTAGCAGGCACCGAAGAAGCACCCGGCGAAGTGGAGCTGTTTCAAGGCCGAAGCTATAAATCATACCGCGGTATGGGTTCTATTGGCGCAATGTCTCAACAACAAGGCTCGAGCGACCGATACTTTCAAGAATCATCCGATACCAGCAAGCTGGTACCTGAGGGCATTGAAGGGCGTGTTCCTTTTAAAGGTGCAATGAATAAAATTGTTGCACAGATGATTGGCGGCTTGCGCTCAACAATGGGTTATACCGGCAGTGCAGATATCGACACCCTTCGAACCAAAGCCAATTTTGTTCGGGTGACCAATGCAGGCATGAGCGAAAGCCATGTGCATGATGTGACCATCACTAAAGAAGCACCTAATTACCGTATTCGTTGATACATTCTTGGCCCAAATCGGGTTGTTCAGCTACGGTAAAGTTAACAGTAAGCATGATTACAATGTCATGCTTGGCGTACCAGCACATTGGGTAATAGGCGGATAAACACCGCTGGTTACCGAGCACACGGATTTATAAAATGACCTCAAATATTCATGATAAACCCCTCCTGATCCTCGATTTCGGATCTCAATACACTCAGCTGATTGCGCGGCGTATTCGTGAAGCGGGTGTTTATTGTGAAATTCATGCGTATGAACACGCAGATCAAGTGATCGCGCAGTTTCGGCCAGCGGGTATTATTTTGTCTGGTGGCCCTGAAACCGTAACCGATTCAGAAACACCACGCATTCCGCCATTGGTATTTGATTATGGCGTACCTGTTTTAGGCATTTGTTATGGCATGCAAGCCATGGCCGAACAGCTTGGTGGTACTGTCGAAAGCTCCGACAAACGTGAGTTTGGATACGCTAGGGTTAAAGTCAGCGGCAGCTGTACATTGTTTGATGGCATTGAAGATCACCTTGATGAAAATGGCAACGGACTGTTAGATGTTTGGATGAGCCACGGCGATAAAGTCACCGAACTGCCCGCAGGTTTCCAAGTGTCTGCCTCAACAGAAAGCGCGCCAATAGCCGCCATTGCCGATGACAGCCGCAATTTTTACGGCGTTCAGTTTCACCCAGAGGTTACACACACGCTGCAGGGGCAACGCATTATCAGCCGTTTTGTGCACGATATTTGCGGCTGCGAATCAAACTGGAGTCCCGCAACCATCATTGAAGATGCGGTGCAAAAAATACGCGACAAAGTCGGCAGCGATACCGTTATTTTAGGGTTATCCGGTGGTGTTGATTCCTCCGTAGTTGCCATGCTTATGAACCGCGCCATTGGCGACCAACTGGTTTGTGTATTTGTAGACAACGGCCTGTTGCGCCTAAATGAAGGCGACCAAGTGATGCGCATGTTTGACCAGCACCTTGGCCTGAATGTCATTCGGGTAAATGCGCAGCGACGCTTCTTACACAACTTGCTGGGTGTTTCTGATCCAGAGGAAAAACGTAAAATTATCGGTAATACCTTTATCGATGTCTTCGATGAAGAGTCCGCAAAAATTGAAAACGCTACCTGGCTTGCACAGGGCACTATTTACCCCGACGTGATTGAGTCGGCGGGTTCTAAAACCGGTAAAGCCCATGTGATTAAATCTCATCACAACGTCGGTGGGTTACCAGAAAACATGAAACTGCAGTTGGTTGAGCCGCTACGCGAACTGTTTAAAGACGAAGTGCGTAAAGTGGGGCTTGAGTTAGGTTTGGCCTACGACATGCTTTACAGGCATCCATTTCCTGGCCCGGGTTTAGGCGTAAGGATTCTTGGTGAAGTCAGGCAAGTCTACGCAGACATATTGCGTCAAGCCGATGCCATTTTTATTGAAGAGCTACACGCTGCGGATTACTACCATAAAACCAGC
>JAESUM010000046.1 GCA_016763075.1 Pseudomonadales bacterium | reverse complement strand
CGCATTGGGTTGCATCAATCGATTCGTTTACTGCGTCTATTACCGCTGCAACGTGTATTTCTGCAGCTCCACGGCTTAACCGATAACCGCCGCCAGGACCACGAATACTGGTTACTAGCTCTGCACGGCGCAACTTTGAAAACAGCTGCTCTAAATATGAAAGTGATATCTCTTGGCGCTTCGAGATCGATGCCAAGCTAACTGGCCCTGCTTCGCAGTTAAGGGCAAGATCGAGCATTGAAGATACAGCGTATCGTCCTTTTGTCGTTAAACGCATAGGAATTCCTGAGAATCGCAATCGGATATGCTGCAATTATCGAATACCCGACTAAATAACTCAAGTATTAGATTGGTTTTTTTCACCAAGCTCGATGAGGTCGTCTTCGAGCTTGGGCAACGCCTCTGCACAGTAGTCATTTCCCATTGAAGAAAGCGCGCCACACATCCCTTCTATCTTGGTATCAACCGCATGCAGGTGATCCAATATCGCATGAACTGAGCGTGCCACCGGATCTTCTGCGCCATTGCCAACACCATAGGCGTTAAAGCCATACTTTTCATTCAAGGCTTTACGACTTTCTGAATCTTCTTCGACGGCCTTAATGATGACCCGACCAGGAATTCCGACAACGGTCGATTCAGGTGGCGCATTTTTGGTTACCACCGCATTGGAGCCAACTCGCGCCCCTCTTCCGATGGTAATTGGCCCCAATATTTTGGCTCCAGCCCCAACGACAACATCGTCTTCTAAAGTAGGATGGCGCTTTCCGGCATCCCAACTGGTTCCACCAAGGGTAACCCCATGATAAAGGGTGCAGTTGTCACCTATTTCAGCGGTCTCGCCAATCACTACACCGGTACCGTGATCGATAAAAAACCGCCGGCCAATCGTCGCGCCAGGGTGAATTTCAATTCCGGTTAGCGTACGGGCAATATTCGATACAAAACGCGCCAGCCATTTCAGGCCGTTACGCCACAATATGTGGCTCAACCGATGCAGCCATATTGCGTGCAAACCCGGATACAACGTCAACACATCAAAACTGTTACGTGCAGCCGGGTCTCGGTCAAACACCGACTGAATATCTTCTTTAATTTTTTCAAACATAATTTGTGCCTGAGTAACTTAACTAGCGACTTGCGAGCGGCTACTTATCTTTTCGTTTGCCCCTAGGTTTCGCGGGCTGGTTCGTAGCTTTATTGATAGACGCGTTGCGCTGAGTATTGGTCAAAATACCCCGCAAGATACTGAGCTCCATTTTATCGAGCCGTGTTCGGCTGAATAAGCGGCGCAAACGCGTCATCAGCTGGCGCGGGTTTTCTGGGTCGTGAAAATCAACATCGATCATGGTTTGCTCCAAATGCTCGTAGAAATGCTCCATTTGGTCGGCCCGACAAAATTCACTGTCCCAACCATCCATTTCGGCGGCAGGCTCAGACTGCAGCAGCTCAAGCTGCTTCATGCGCAATTCATAACAAACCACCTGCACAGCGGCGCCCAGGTTAAGCGAGCTGTATTCAGGGTTAACCGGAATGGTTAAGTGGTAATTACAGCGATGCAGGTCTTCATTAGATAGACCCATCTTCTCACCCCCGAAAACCACCGCAATGGCGCTTCCAGCTGGCTCGCTAGCGATGACTTCTGCGCAACGTCGCGGCTCAAAAACCGGCCATGGTATACGGCGCCCGCGAGCGCTGGTCCCAATCACAAGCGTGCAATCCTCTACTGCCTCATCAAGACTAGACACCACACGGGCGTTCTCGAGCAAATCGGCGGCGCCAACTGCCCGCCAAACCGCCTGATCGCTTGGAAATTCTAGCGGGTTAACCAAAACCAACTGACTCAAACCCATATTTTTCATCGCTCTGGCAGATGCGCCGATATTCCCCGGATGGCTCGTGCCAACCAAAACGACCCGTACATTCTGTAAAAAACCACTCTCACTCATACTTATATGTCTACTTTAGAACCCGTACCAATTTTTGGGGCCGAACATTAACAGATTACAGCTTTATCGGACGCTATTTTTTTATCGACGAGCCATGAAATTAAGCTAATCTCAATCAAACGAAAGACTAACATTTTTGTTATGATGCGCGCCCTTTTACTCCTCACACAAAAGAATTCCACACCATGCAACCGATGCTAACCATTGCTCTGCGAGCAGCTCGCAAAGCCGCTACCCTCGTTTCCCGCTCAGTCGGACAACTTGACCGAATTGAAATCACCTCAAAAGGTGTAAACGATTTTGTAACTGAAGTAGACCGCGCAGCAGAAAAAATCATCATTGCTGAGCTACAACGCACCTACCCTGAACACGCTATTCTTGGCGAAGAGTCTGGTTTTATCGCCGGCTCTGACCCTGCCAAAAGCGGCAAGGAAGAGTATTTGTGGGTTATTGACCCGCTTGATGGCACCACTAATTTCATTCATGGCTTGCCACACTTTTGCGTATCGGTAGGCTGTTTACGCAATGGCCGAATGGAACATGCGGTTATTATAGACCCGATGCGTAACGAAGAATTCATCGCATCGCGGGGCGATGGCGCTCAGCTAAATGGCAAGCGAATCCGCGTCAGCAAACGAGCCGGCCTTGATGGTGCGCTGCTTGCTACCGGTTTCCCATTCAAGCCACACCAAGCCAAACATCTCAACGATCATATGGCCATCTTCAAAAAATTGTCTTCAGAGCCTGCTGGCATTCGCCGCAATGGATCCGCAGCGCTCGATTTGGCATACGTTGCAGCGGGTCGCTACGATGGCTATTGGGAAATGGGCCTAAAAGAGTGGGATATTGCTGCCGGTGCGCTACTGGTACTAGAAGCTGGTGGTTTGGTTTCAGACTTCAAAGGCGGCTCAGCCTATTACGAAACAGGCAACATTGTCTGCGGTTCACCCAAATGCTTTAAAGGATTATTGGCTAACATTCAGCCGCATTTTATTGAAAACCCAACGGACTGAACCTTTTACCGAGCCTGCAAAATGAACCAAGAAAAAAGGCGGCTGATCTTCGGCCGCTTTAGGGATGCAAACCCACACCCAAAAACCGAACTGGTCTACAACAGCACCTTTGAATTACTCATTTCGGTAATTCTGTCTGCTCAAGCAACCGATGTCGGCGTCAACAAAGCCACGGCAAAACTGTACTCGGTTGCTAATACGCCCCAGGCTATTATCGACTTGGGAATCACTAAGCTCAAAAAATGGTGCAAACCATCGGCTTATACAACACCAAAGCCGAGAACATCCTCAAAACCTGCCACATCTTGGTGAATGAACATAGCTCTGTTGTACCGGATGAGCGCGAAGCACTTGAAGCGCTACCCGGAGTGGGCCGAAAAACCGCCAATGTCGTACTAAACACCGCCTTTGGTCATCCGACCATGGCGGTAGATACACATATTTTCCGCGTATCAAACCGCACGGGTATTGCCCCAGGAAAAACGGTTCTAGAAGTCGAAAAAAAATTGGTTAAACGTATACCCAGTGAATTTATGGTCGATGCTCATCACTGGCTAATATTGCATGGCCGCTATGTGTGCACCGCGCGCAGACCACTGTGTTACGAATGCCAAATCTCTGACCTGTGCGACTACAAACCAAAAGCAACAGGCTGATCACCGCGCGCTAGGAAGCAAGCTATGGCAGGACAAAACTTAGCCGGCACCCCACGAATGAAAGCAGCGCTTCCCAACTCAGCAGCTGGCTTTAGCGCCGCATGAACAAACGAAGAGGCGCTTCGAATAGAGGGCAGCTTAATGCTAGTGATTGTGCCTGTTGTGTTATGGCTAGGGCCAAAACACCACTTAGAGAAGCCTGTTAATTGGCAGTTTCGTACTTCTTTTGATTGTAGAGCTGCTCAATAGCGCGATCGAAGCCACCGTTCACCGAATAGGGCTGGAGCGCCACGAGCTCTCTGGCCGTGCCAAAGATATCGCCTCTCCGGCTGTGTTTAGCAGCATGTGTTTGATCGGGTTGGTTTGAGCATTGGTTGCATATGAGCAGCATCCAATTTTCTAAAGTGCTCTTATCTTTTAGCTCAAAACCAACCTAGCTAGCGCCTGCCTTCCCCTTCAACTCAACCGCATTTCCATCTGGATCAGTAATATAGATGGCGGGCCCTTTACCCTGCGCTCCGTATACATTTCGCACTTTACTACCCTCAATGTTATGAAGGGACAAATGCGCCCGAATCATCTCCTCATCAAAGGGTTCGATGCGAAGGCAAAAATGGTCCATATTTACAGTGGCTAGCTCGCCACGTAACGCGTCGTTCACCGCTAGAATATCGATCAATGAATCGCCCGCTCGCAGCTGAGTTAAACCCATTGCAGGTTGCTCGCGCGCAACGGCGCAGCCCAATACATTGCAGTAGAAGTGTATAAGTTCAGCAGAATTAGAGGTTCGCAATACGAGGTGATCAAGCCCTAACACACTAAACATAACGCGCCTTTACTCTGATTTTGGTTTTGATTTTAACCGAGGGGTCTTGGATTTTCGATGGGTTCGATGGTCTCTTCGCGAAATGCCTTACGTAGCAGGTGCGGCACCAGCAAATAGAGCGGCATTCGCAAGTAGTGTGAGCGCACATACAACACAAAACGCGCGGTACTGGTTGGCCAGTTATCGCACAGCTCGTGCTCAGGTTTTAGCCCATACACAAACAATTTATCCATCATCCAGTTGGGGAAGCGTAGTTTTTGCTTTGCTTTCGTGAACACATCATTCGGAATATCCGTTTGCAGTAGCTCTTTGCAATACTTGAGCGCGCAGGCCAGCGGGTAATCTAAGTCTAGCTCTAACGATCTATCTAACAATTTGGGCCAAAAATCGGGCCGTGCGGAAAACTCAGTTAATAAGTGATGTAAGTCGACTAAATCTCGCATGCCGCGGCCAATTTCGTCGTCGTAGAACAGGTGTGTTGCGCTGTGTAAAACCATATCGACAGGGCTTAAGGTATATAGCCCCGGATGACTTTTCACTGGAACAATTGCATCAAATAACTTTGACGCATCTGGTTTCAGCGCTGCAGTAGGGGGAATAATAGTGTGATGAAGATCTAAGGTGACACAACGCGCATAGTGGCTCATCGGTGGTAGCTCGTGCATCCATTCACGGTAGTAGCGCTGGTCGTAGGCATCTTGTTTGGCGCCCATCCAACCGGCATCTTTAAACGCTGGTTCCGCGGCATCAATACTGGCTTTTGGCACCATGACGTCGACATCGTGAAAAACTCGCCCTTTCGATGCAGTTAACCCTTGGAGTAAATAGGCCGCGCCTTTTAACAGCACCACCGGTGCATTCAGCGGCTGTAGCGCTGCGCTAATTTGCACAGCTTCCCACACGATGGTTTGCTCGTGTTTATCGGTCATGGTTTGCGCAGAGCGCAGATGCAGCAGCGGTTTTTCTGGAATAGCTTCTAGCAAGTTAAGCCGCTCAAAACTTGCATATAAATTAGCTAAAAGATCCGATACCCGAGCAAGCCTTATCAGCTCGTTCCATTGGGTAATCGTTAGGTCACTGATCGCCTTTGGGTTGGCCAGTATGCTTAACAAAAGCGGATAACTGCGTAGCTCTGCTGACTTTTTCATTGCTCAGATAACTCATTAAAAATGCTCAATGCGTCATCTAATTTTGAGTAATTAAATTCGAGGCACTCGCAAACATCAACCAGTTCAGTAATTAGATCAAAGCCTTCTTCACCAAGCACATGGTAGTTAAAGCAGTTTTCAATCAGCCGGATGCCTGCTAACGGTTTAGACATTTGTTGCAATACTGGCTCGGCGCCGGCGCTGTATTTTGGAAATACAATATAGCTGGGCTTTACCTTTTCGTGCTGGCGCTTAATAGAGCTTTCTGGCACTGCCAGATGAGCAATGGTTCCTTTAGTTGTGCCGGGTGTTGAGCTTCCTACATACATGTCTGGCGCGTAATCGCGAATCAGGTCAATAGATTGGTTTTTTAAGCTTACAGGCCGGGGCACGGGCACTAGTTGCATATCTTTACGATCTACCAGCGCCATTTCATCCGATAACAGCCGCCAGCCTTTAGAAACCAGCGCCGCGCACAGTGTGCTTTTGCCAGAACCCGGCGGTGCCGGGAATATAATAGAAACGCCGTTTCGCTCTACAACCGCTGAGTGAACAATGAGGTATTGATGTGCGTAATTAGAAATACACCAGTTCAGCCCCCACTCAAAAATAGGAACCGCTTGATTAAGGGGTAAAGGCGTAAAGGGCTTAAAGTTATCAAACCTAAAACGTGCTTGCGGCCGAAACCAACGACGCAGCCCAACAGGTGGGTTCACTCGGACGTGAAAATCGACAAAAAGATCTTCGTCGATAATGGGGTAGTCAGCGTAAAGCCCGTGAATACCTTTGGCCAAAAGCGCAATAGAGGAATGCAGGCGTGTAACGAAAGGGCCAGCCTGAAGAATCAGGCCTGGGCCGCTTAAGCGTTCAGAAAGCTGGCTTTCTGTAATTTCAGATATATTCAAGATGAGACTTCGATGAGACCTATGCGCTGCAAGTTAGCAACCATGGTCTGCAATGCGAAATGATTATTGGGCAATTCTATAATTTCTGCTGACTGTTCCGCCAGCTCGCTCTGAATATTCGTAATATCTAGAGGAGCATCTTCAAGTAAACTCACGATCAACATTGATACGTGGTCTAAATAGTGCGTATCGCCTGAGCTTTGATTATAAAGCAGCGCACCATTACTCCATTGCCGCTGACCCCACTGAAATTGCTGGGATTTTTTCCAGAACACTGTCACCGAAGGCTGGTCACTACGCGTTAGCGTTGCCCGACAGAGGACAGCCTCGGTTATTCATAGTATCCAGCTGGTTTTTAAGTCCTTCAAGATCACTAATGCCTACAGGAAATACTCCAGCCATAGCATCATCATAAATTTTAATAATATCGGCAGGGTTATAACCGTACTCATCCGGAAAGCTCATGGCGTTAAGAAACGCAGCCGCAAGATGAAAGGCCAATGCAACCGTAACAGGGGCGCTGCTTTTATCTAACCAGAGCACCTGCATAATACTAATATCGTAATAACCTAAGGTTGGAACCGCCGGAGTAGCACTCGCATCGTTGACCTGAACGAAATAGTCACCCTCTACCACGCTTCCATCAACCAAGTCGCCCTGGCCAGGAGTTACACCATTAAGTTCCAACGTACCGAATGTAACTCCCGACAACAGGAGGTTCTGAGCATTGGTGAATATATCGTCAAATCTAGTACCGTCGTTCAAGTAAACTTTACATGTTGAGTTTACGTTACCGGTAGAAGTCGGACTGCAAGTACCTTCAGCCGGTTCCAAACCATCAACGCCGGTAATACCTGCACTCATAATATTGGGCCAAGCGTGAACGTTGCGCTTCCAGTACCCAGGTGTACAACCCAAACAAGCATCTGGTTGTTGTTGATTAGAGCCGGGGCTTCCGCCGCCAGAGATACTACACATATTGGCAAATGCTGGCCGAGCACCAACCGTTAATACAATAGGTGCAATGATTCCGGCCTTAGCAAACTTTCTTCGCGAAGGGTTCAAATTAGATTCGACCGACACATCAACAACCTGGTTGTTTTCAGCTTCGCTTTCGGTTTGGCCTGGAATTTTGTCACTCATTTCGTATCTCGCTCAAATAAAATTTATTCGCATACCGACTTATTACATATACTGCGGTATGCCAAATTACAGTTATACGCCAATCAAAGCAATTACCATACCATCTAAAAAATACACATACTTATCAGGCGCTTAAGCCAAAACACCGCATAGTGAACAATGATTTTGTATAATTTCCTGACACTTTTCACGGTGCTGAGCAAGCACTCAATGCTTACCCAACGCGTACCCGAAGGTATTTGTGAATGCCGTAACGCGGTTAGGTTTAACATATGTTTAACGCTAAATTATGTTTATACCGACAAAGATAGCACAGCCACCGAACAATATTTCATCTATTGGGCCGGCGCCTCTAGGAATTCTGTTACAATTCGAGCCTTGTTTATAGCAACGCCTATCGCTTTGCGCGGCGGCACTTTAACTCTTAGTTTTAACCATACAGGCCTCATAGATTCAGACATCAGCAATCGCTCGCTAACTTTTTTGTATTTAATGTTAATTGGCAAAAAATTCCGCTGATAACCTACTTTGATCTACAGTACCTGACGTTTTTCACACTCCCTACTACTTCCATTTAAAACCATTCATATTATGACAAAACGTAAAGCGGTCGCGCTCATTTCCGGCGGACTGGATTCACTTTTAGCTGCAAAAGTAATTCAAGACCAAGGTATTCATGTTGAAGGCATCAATTTCTACACGGGGTTTTGTGTAGAGGGCCACACCCACGCAATCCGCAAAAAAGACAAAGCCAAACCAAAGCGCAACAACGCCCTTTGGAGCGCTGAACAGCTGGGGATGAAGCTACACATCATCGACATTGCTGAAGAATACAAAGATATTGTCATCAACCCCAAGCATGGCTACGGCGCGCACCTTAACCCGTGCCTGGACTGCAAAATATTTATGGTCAATAAGGCGCTAGATTGGGCCAACGATAACGGCTTTGATTTCATCATTACAGGCGAAGTGATTGGTCAACGGCCAAAGTCTCAGCGTAAAGAAACCATGCCCATTATCGCCCGGGAGTCCGGTGCTCACGACCGTCTATTACGGCCACTTTGCGCGCAAAACTTACCTGCTACCCTGCCGGAACGAGAAGGCTGGATTAAGCGTGATGAGCTATTTGGCTTTAGTGGCCGTAGCCGTAAACCGCAAATTGAGCTGGCAGACAAACTTGGGTTCGAAGAGTTCGCACAACCTGCGGGCGGTTGCTGCTTTTTAACTGACGAAGCCTATTCCAAAAAACTCGCGGATTTATGGGAGTTTCGTGGTGAAAAACGCTACGAACTTGACGACATTATGTTATTAAAAATTGGCCGTCATATACGCCCAGCGCCTAATTTCAAAATGATCATCAGCCGCGAAGAGGGGGAAAATAACTTCCTCGAAGGGTACCGAAAGCAGTTTTTGCACCTGCGCACAATAAGCCACAACGGCCCATTAACCTTGATTGATGGTGAACCTACCGCAGACAACATTGAAGTTGCAGCGCGTATTGCGGCTCGGTTCAGCCAAGGTAAACAAGCTGAACTAGTTCAGGTGAAGGCAACATTCCCAGACGGCCAATCTAAAGTACTTGAAGTCACACCGATACTCCCAACAGAGATCCCGCAGAGCTGGTACATATGAGCACTTTCCAACTGAATGCCGAAAACCTATTGTGCCCCATGCCAGTGATCCGAACGCAGGATAAAATAGCTACGCTGCAATCGGGTGACATTCTGGAAGTCACTTGTACAGACCCAGGCGTATTAAGCGATATTCCCGCTTGGTGCCGCATAAACGGTCATAAACTGCTAGATAGCGGGCAAACCGGCAGAATTATTACACTTGAAATAGAAGTGGTACACGAAGAGGAAGACTGATCGCTTTTGTTTGAGGCGCTTAAAACTATAACTACTTATAACTAAAGCCACTTGAACTGGCCCTGCATTAAAATAGTGGCACTTAAAATAGTGCCGCTTTAAGCCCCAGCCATTTGCAGCCATAGTTGACTCAAAACATAACCACTTCAGCCCAAAGCCAGCGCAACGTTTTAACCAAAACTAGCATCAGCCCGCACAAGTGAATGGGCTGCCATTGCATCCCTGCTCCAAATCACTAGAATTTGGTTTTGTTCATTATTTTAACGCCGAGTGCCTGCACACCATGAAAATCGCCAAACAGTTTTTTACGGTTACCCGCTTCATAGCGATGAAAGCAATGCCCTTGCTCGCGGGCTTAATACTGAGTTTGGGCTGCTCAAGCATCGCTAGCGCTGAAATATATCAGTCGAAAGACAGAACAGGGGCTGCTGTATTTAGCGATATTCAAACTAATAACGCCAAACCTATGGTGTTAGAGCCACTCAATACCCATACCCCTGCAAAGACGGCTGGTTTCCCCTTTGCAGCTACCAGCACGGAACCTACGAACACGCCTTTAAACAACTACGAAACCCTGTCTATTCAATCCCCTAGCCACGACCAAGTGATCCGTAACCAGTCAGGGCAATTATCCGTTGCGGTGGCTATTACGCCAGCACTGCTGAGCCAGCATCAAATACAAATTTTACTGGACGGCAGCGCCGCATCAGAGCCTCAACAAAGCGGTCGTTTTGAACTGAATGAGATCAACCGTGGCACATACCAAATAACCGCGCAGGTGATCGACAGCACTACCGGCGTAGTGTTAAAAAGCAGTTCCGCGATTACGGTTCACGTAAAACAACATTTTAAGCGCCCTTGATCTCAACGTCTCATTTGCGCCTTGTTACTGCTCTTTTCCTCTGCACTATCCGTTACCCCAACCTCGCAAAACCAATGCTTTGATCGCACCAACGATTGAATACGCCACCTAAGCGTCAACTGAATATATTCGGCCCGTGGGCTTGTTCAGCCCAGCTCTGTCCAGGCAAATAACAAAATCTACCCGCTATAACTCTGAAAACATCTCAATACCTTGCCACTACAGCGCACCAAATATGTGCAATACTTAACGTATTCGCAAATATTTGCCCGCCGAGCGCAGCGCCTCATGATTTTATTCACATCAAAGCGGCCAATACGCGCAATATTCGTGCGTTGTAGAGAATCGATACATTGGTTCAATTTTTGCTTAGTCCACATTAACGTGCATTTGAGAAGCTAAATGAATAATTCGGAAGTTTACCAACTGATTCTGGAAGACTTATCCACTTCAGTGTTGTTGCTTAATTCAGACTTGAAGTTGCGATACATCAATCCGGCAGCCGAAAACCTGCTCGATGTCAGTGGCAACCGTGTCATGGGAACCGACATATCCCACATCCTACGTGAAACTGAAGAGTCGCTTCAGTCGCTTAAAAATGCCATTGCCTTTAACAATCCCTTTAGCAAACGTCGAACAAAAATCACGCTAGCTAATGAAAAAAGCATCACCGTCGACTACACCGTCACACCTATTGCTTCGTCGACCGGCACTGATTTGTTAATGGAGATCCAACCCCTCGACAGGTTATTACGAATCGCTCGTGAAGAAGCTTCGGTCTTTTCCAATCAAGCCAACAAAACCTTGATTCGTGGCCTTGCGCATGAAATTAAAAACCCGTTAGGTGGCATTCGTGGTGCAGCTCAACTGTTGGCGCGACAACTGCCAGAAGAAGACAAAGAGTACACCCAAGTCATTATTGAGGAAGCCGACAGGCTCCGAAATTTGGTGGATCGAATGCTCGGACCCAACAATTTACCCAATATGGTGCCGCTGTCGATCCACGAAGTATTAGAGCGCGTACGGTTACTGGTTGAGGTTGAATCGCCAAACCCGATTGAGTTTATCCGCGACTACGACCCCAGTATTCCAGACATCACCGCAGACCGTGAACTCCTGATTCAAGCCATACTCAATATCGTGCGTAACGCCATGGAGTCGCTCGAGCGATGTGACGACCCATCGCTTAACCCACGCATTACATTGCGCACCCGAACGCTCAGACAGTTCACCATTGGAACCAGCCGGTATCGGCTTACTTGTTTGATCGAAGTCATAGACAACGGCCCCGGCATTAATGAAAAACTTATCGACAGTATTTTTTACCCGATGGTGAGCGGAAGAGCCAATGGCACAGGTTTGGGGCTGCCGCTGAGCCGCTCCATCATCAACCAACACCATGGCTCGATTGAATGCGACAGCAACCCCGGAAACACCCGTTTTTCGATCCATTTGCCGATTCAGCAGTAGCACTGGTATACGCAGTTCGGCGCAAAGCACAAAAATAATTACTATTTAAAACACAACACCGAGAGACAGCATGCGACAAAAAGTTTGGATTATTGACGATGATAAATCGATTCGCTGGGTGCTTGAAAAAGCCCTACAAAGTACCGCATTAGAACTGACTTGTTTTGAAAGTGCCGATGCCGCACTGGAGCAATTGCAGCACAACAAACCCGATGTATTACTCAGCGACATTCGTATGCCAGGCACCGACGGGCTCGAGCTACTCGCCAAAATCCACCAAAACTACCCTGAACTACCGGTCATTATTATGACCGCGCATTCAGACCTCGACAGCGCTGTATCGGCATACCAAGGCGGTGCGTTCGAATACCTGCCCAAGCCTTTTGATATCGACGATGCCACTAATATCGTCAACCGTGCATTGGCACACGCCAGTAAAAACCAAGAAGCCACAGATGCTCCCATTATTGGGCCCGATGAAGAAATCATCGGCGAAGCCCCGGCCATGCAGGAAGTGTTTCGTGCCATTGGCAGGCTTTCAAAATCAAACATTACGGTGTTGATTAACGGCCAGTCGGGAACCGGAAAAGAGCTGGTAGCGCTGGCGCTACACCGCCATAGCCCACGTAAAAACGCACCCTTTATTGCATTAAATATGGCTGCTATCCCTAAAGATCTGGTCGAGTCCGAACTATTTGGCCACGAAAAGGGTGCATTTACTGGGGCCAACCAACACCGCGTCGGGCGTTTTGAACAAGCCGATGGCGGCACCTTGTTTTTAGATGAGATTGGCGATATGCCCGCCGAAACCCAAACCCGCTTGCTCAGAGTGTTGGCAGACAATGAGTTCTATCGGGTGGGTGGCCATACCCCCAAAAAAGCCAATGTACGAATCATCGCAGCAACCCATCAAGATTTAGAAGAACTGGTTAAACAAGGCCGTTTTCGCGAAGACCTGTTTCACCGGCTCAACGTGATCCGGATTCATATCCCCACGCTCTCTCAACGCCGAGAAGATATCCCCAAGCTGACCCAGTACTTTTTGCAAAGCGCAGCGAAAGAAATTGAAGTTGAAATCAAAGTGCTCAAACCTGAAACCCAAGACTATTTATGTAACCTCAGCTGGCCCGGCAACGTGCGCCAGTTACAAAACACTTGCCGCTGGATCACCGTGATGGCCTCAGGCCGAGAAGTGCATATCAGCGACCTACCCCCAGAATTACAAACCCAAACCAGCCAAGAAGCCATTGGCGAAAACTGGCAGCAATCATTGCGCCTTTGGGTTGAACGCGAGCTGGCCACCGGCAAACAAGACCTTCTCGATACTGTGTTACCGCAATTTGAACGGGTGATGATAGAAAGCGCACTCAAGCAAACCGCTGGCCGCAAACGAGATGCATCTGATTTACTAGGCTGGGGCAGAAATACCCTCACCAGAAAAATCAAAGAGCTTGGCTTGTTAGATAAAGACGCTAATGACGATCAAGAAGCAGAGGAATAAATTCGGGTAGTTCAGCTGCAATGTACATATGAATTTGCGTAAAATTGGTACCCGTCAAAAACGCTACTATCGCAATAACCGGTAATCATCCACATGTTCCACATTGTATTATTCGAGCCTGAAATCCCACCGAACACCGGTAATATTATTCGCCTGTGCTCTAACAATGGCTTTCAATTGCACTTGATTGAGCCGCTTGGGTTTAACCTAAGCGACAAACAATTACGCCGAGCCGGGTTGGATTACCACGAAACAGCCAGCCTCAAAGTACACGCTAATTTCGAAGCTTTTTTAAGCTCTGAGGCCCCTACCAGACTGTTTGCTGTCAGCACAAAGGGTAGTCGTTGTTACAGCGACATTACATATCAAGCAGGCGATACATTTTTATTTGGCCCTGAAACCCGCGGTTTACCGCTAGAGATTCTTAACCGCTTGGAGCCAAACAACATTCTTCGCATCCCAATGAAACCCGATAGCCGCAGCTTAAATTTGTCCAATACCGTGGCCATTCTCAGCTACGAAGCTTGGCGCCAAAATGACTTCGAAGGCAATCACTAGAACTTATTATTAGGGTTCAACTTGCGGTGCAAATTGCATTGCGCATGTAACTTTAATATCATTATCGGCTACAAAAATTATAAAAACCTCAATTTTACCCTGCGATTCCACGGGTAGTTGTTCAACTAGAAATGATGGAGCGATACTAGATGCACCCTTCGATACACGCGGCAAAGAACCCTGATAAACCAGCCTTTATTATGGCAACCACCGGTGACGTCGTTACCTATGGCGAACTCAACAATATCTCCATTCAGATGTCACGAGTATTTCGCGAGCAAGGTCTGCAAGTGGGTGATGCCATTGCGTTTTATTTAGAGAACCATAAGTATTTCCACATTATCGCCTGTGCCGCTCACCGAGCTGGGCTTTATTTCACGCCGATCAGCAACAAACTGACCGCTGAAGAAGTGGCCTATATTGTCGCGGATTGCGGCGCAAAACTGTTCATCACCTCTACCGAATATAAAGAACTAGCGGCTGAAATGACCAGTCTGATGCCTGGCGTAGCCGACAAGTTCATGTTGAGTGGAACCATTGATGGCTATGAATCACTTGAGGATGCCACAGCGAAGCAATCTATAGAACCACTGGAAGATGAAACATCCGGCTCTGAAATGCTTTACTCATCCGGCACCACTGGCCGTCCAAAGGGAGTGCGAAGACCCCTGCCAGGAACACCATTGGGTTCACCCTCGCCATTGACAGAAACTATTCCCCCTCGCTACGGGTTTGACGAAAGTTCAATCTATCTTTGCCCAGCGCCCTTGTATCACGCAGCGCCACTGGGGTATTCGCGCTGTATTTTAGCCGTGGGCGGCACCGTCATCATCATGGATAAGTTCGGCACCGATGAAGCACTAAGGTTGATCGAAAAGTACAAAGTAACCTGTAGCCAATGGGTCCCCACGATGTTTGTTCGATTCCTCAAAGACCCTGTCGAGCTGCGTACTAAATATGACCTTTCTTCACATAAGGTTGCGATCCATGCTGCCGCGCCTTGCCCGGTTAAAATCAAGGAACAGATGATCGAATGGTGGGGGCCCATTATTCACGAATATTACGCTGGCTCAGAGGGCAATGGCACCACCATTATCAACTCAGCAGACTGGCTTGAGCATAAAGGTTCTGTGGGGCAAACCGCCGGTGCTCCCATTCATATTTGCGATGACGACGGTAAAGAACTACCTGCAAACGAGCCAGGCACTATTTATTTTGAAAGTGGCGTGGTGTTTACCTATCACAACGACGAAGGTAAAACCGCCGGCAGCTACCACCCGCAACACCCTGACTGGAGCACCCTGGGCGATGTCGGCCGTGTTGATGAAGATGGTTATCTGTATCTGACCGACCGTAAGGCCTTCATGATTATCTCTGGTGGTGTAAACATTTACCCGCAAGAAGTAGAAAACCACCTGATTACGCATCCAAAAGTAGCCGATGTTGCGGTTATTGGCGTACCTAACGAAGACTTTGGCGAAGAAGTTAAAGCGGTCATCCAACCTATGGATATGGCGGATGCGACTGAAGAATTTGCAGCAGAGCTGATTCAGTTCTGTAAAGATCACATCTCCCATGTGAAATGCCCGAGGTCAGTCGATTTTGACGCTGAGCTTCCACGTCATCCAAACGGTAAAATGTACAAACGTTTGGTTCGGGATCGTTATTGGGGGAAAATGGATTCTAAAATCGTCTAATTCGATTTAATCCTGTAGACATTAAAAGGCCGCTTATTAGCGGTCTTTTTTTTGGCTGCTTTTTCACGCCAGGGATCAACATAAAGGAGATTTCGACTCTGCATATCTGACGTTGCTTTTTCCCCTTGACTTGAATATTGTACTTATGCGCAAAATATAATAATAAAGTCAAAAACCTCATAGTTATATTTATAAAAATTGATGCTCGGCATCGCGCCGTCGGGCCCATCTGCGCGGTAAAAATCTGTGCAATGTGAAGCTTTTGACCCCAAACCAACGATGTATTGGAGAAGTCAGGATGCATATTTCAATTCATGCCGCCAACAACCCGGATAAAATCGCATTTGTATTAGCGGACACCGGCGAGAAAATCAGCTACAAAGAGCTTAACGATAAATCGATTCAGCTCTCTAGGGTCTTTCGTGACGCAGGGTTGCAACCCGGAGACGGAATGGCGTTCTTTATGGAAAACCATAAATGGTTCCATATCATCGTTGCAGCCGCGCACCGAGTAGGCCTGTACTTCACACCCATTAGCGACAAACTAACCGAAGACGAAGTCGACTACATCGTTACTGATTGCGGTGCAAAAGCATTTATTACCAGCCGAGCAATGGTCGATATAGCCGAAAAATTAGTCGATAAATTAGCCGGCACTTCTGTCAAATATATGCTGGATGACCCAATCGCTGGCTACGAAGGGCTCGAAGCAGCCTGCGCCACGCAATCAATAGAACCACTTGCAGATGAATCTGCAGGCACTGAGATGCTTTATTCATCGGGTACTACTGGCAGACCAAAAGGGGTACGAAAACCTATTCCCGGTGGATCTATCACAACGCTAAACCGTATGACTGAAATGCTACCACCGCGGTATGGTTTTGATGAAAATACGGTTTATCTGTCGCCAGCTCCGCTATACCACGCTGCGCCACTAGGCTACTCACGCTGTATTTTAGCGATTGGCGGCACCGTAATTATCATGAGAAAGTTTGACGCTGAAGGCTCGCTAAAGCTGATCGAAGAATACAAGGTCACCGACAGCCAGTGGGTGCCCACCATGTTTGTACGCATGCTCAAAATGCCTGCAGAGCTGCGTACAAAATACGACTTATCCAGCCACCGATGCGCTATTCACGCCGCTGCACCTTGCCCCGTGAAAATTAAAGAGCAAATGATGGATTGGTGGGGCCCGATTATTTACGAATATTACGGCGGCTCAGAGGGCAACGGCAGCACCGCAATTGGCCCGCAAGAATGGCTTGAGCACAAAGGCTCAGTGGGTACTAGCGCAATGGGCGGAATGCATATTTGCGATGATGAAGGCAATGAACTTCCAATCGGAGAAGCAGGTACTATCTACTTCGAAAGCGGACAAGTTTTTGCATATCACAATGACCCCGAGAAAACCAAAGATTCCTACCACCCCACTAATCCCGAGTGGAGCACGCTGGGTGATGTTGGCCGTATGGACGAAGATGGTTACCTGTATTTGACTGACCGTAAGGCTTTCATGATCATCTCTGGCGGTGTCAACATTTACCCTCAAGAAGTTGAAAACCATCTAATCACTCATCCAAAGGTGGCGGATGTTGCGGTTATTGGTGTACCCAATGAAGACTTTGGCGAAGAAGTAAAAGCCGTGATTCAGCCGATAGATATGGCAGATGCCACTGAAGCCTTTGGTGAGGAACTGATCCAATTTTGTAAGGATCATATCTCCCATGTGAAGTGTCCACGCTCGGTAGATTTTGACGCTGAACTACCACGTCATCCCAATGGCAAGATGTACAAACGTTTAGTTCGAGACCGTTATTGGGGCAAGATGGATTCTAAAATTGTCTAATCCATGTAGTTGAAACTCAACAAAACCAACAATAAATAGGCCACTGAAAAGTGGCCTATTTATTGTGCTTATTTGCATCACTAACCATAACCGCTAACGCTTTTTTAGGTTATGGTTCCTCGCTCGGCTCCATCATAACGCCACAGTGTTTGCAGTAAACGGCGTTGGTATCGTGTCCAAATCTTTCGCAGTTTGAACACGTTCGAAGGTTTCGCTCCAACTGCATTTCGTTCGATAACTCTGCAGTAATAATACCGGTTGGCACCGCAATAATGGCGTAACCGGTAATCATAACTAAGGCCGCCAACATGCGGCCCAGCTCGGTATGAGGTGCGATATCGCCGTAACCAACCGTGGTGATCGTTACGATAGCCCAATACATCCCTTTGGGTATGCTTGTGAAGCCATTTTCAGGCCCTTCTATGGCATACATCAGCGCACCGTAGATGGTAACTAGTACCAAAATAGAAAAGGAAAACACCAATATTTTACGGCGTGAATTATAAATTGAACGCCCCAAAACATTGGCTTCTTGCAGGTACCGTATTAATTTAAGTACACGAAATACACGCAGCACACGTAGTAGTCGAATAATAAGTAAATACTCAGCGCCAGGGAAAAATAAAAACGCGACATAGGTTGGAATGATTGAAAAAAAATCGACCAACCCAAAAAAACTTCGTGCATACCGGAATGGATTAGGAGAACAATATAATCTAAAGCCATATTCGATCGTAAAGGCGATGGTAAAAAACCATTCGGCAAAACTAAACCACTGCCCATAAGTGTGTGACAGAAACGTTACACTGCTGAACACAACTATCGATACACTTATTAAAATGGCGATCAGTAATATTTCGTCGAACAACCGCCCCATCGGGGTTTCGGTACCGAATATAACTCGATATATTTTTTCACGTAACGTCAAAACTTGTTCGGAGTCTTCGACTGAATTGGGTGCTGAATTCATAAGCTACCAACACGAACCTTTGCTACGCATCATTACACCTATACGTATGCGAAAAATCATATGCATCAACATATAAGCCAGCATATTAGAGCGATTCTAAAAACTGATTCATACGATCAAGTGCATAGTCATAATCATGGTTCCAACTGATACGACGAAGTGTGCCTTTGGCTTTATTTTCTTCGGTGACTTCACCATACCGAATATCGGTATTGGAGCGGTCTAAGCAGCTTTCTTGCTCTGAGCCAGAGCCATAATGCAGGCAGCTAACGTAATCGCCATTTTCACCGTAATGAGCATTCGAAGGCTTCATCGACATGGAGGTATGACCCAAACTCAATATATTTTTTGCGTGGTTAGTACTGTCACGCACTTCAATTCTCGTATCAGTAATTTTTGTTATATCACTGTTATACAGCAACATCTTGCTATTTGAAGTGGTTCTATTTTCAAAAAACTCAATCGTTTTTATGGCATTGATAGTTGTATCTTGTTTGGATGAAATCATCAATACTGGCACAGAAACCGGGTTAGCTTTATCGTCCCTTTCACCCATACGTTTAATTAAATTATGAATCTGCGCCGCGGCATTCATAGGAAACGATTCATATTTTGCAAAATCTAGATCCTTGTCAATGGATGCCCAGCGCCAGCGCTCATTAAAGATTGAACCTAAACAATCGACCCAACCTGCCATAAATGACACCGATGTATTAATAGCTATCGCCGATGACAACAGTATTAACCCGGTAATTTTTGTTGTTTGAGTGGCTGCTTTATCATGACTACCACCTAGCGCTAATGAGCGCGAAGCAGCTGTTTTAGATTGGTTTCGAATCACATATTCGAGCGCTAAGGTTGCCCCTGTGGAATACCCTAATATGACAAGTTCTTCTACTTCACCAGCAAAACTCTGTATGGCCCAATTGCTGGCATTTATCCAATCTTGATCGGTTACCGCGACCAAATCCCCTGGTACTGTACTATGACCTGGTAATAAAACTGAGCGCACTAACGCGCAATCTCGATTGAGGTCATCACCCACATCACCAACGGTATACGGCGAATCAGACAAACCGTGTATCAGCAGTATCCCTTTCTTCGGTGTACCGCATGTACTTGCGCGGGGCCATTGTTTAGGTGCGATTAAATCTACAACTTTCAACCCATTGGTACCGGGTAATATTTTATCGGCGTGCGGATGCCGGTTTAATATGATGTCTCTAGCCTGCTCGACATAGTCGCTGTAACTCAACTCAGCGCTGTACTCTATAACAGGCAGAGGTGAGTCCGGACGATGCCGCGGCTCTAATTCAAGCGCGTGAGCTGTAGCAGGAAACAAAATAACAGCTGCTAATATTACGCGCTGTAGCCGCACTAGCCTGCGCCAGTTAATTTTTAGTAAGGGCATTTTTTATACTTCTTAAAGAGTAAATTAAAGTGTCGCTGGCACAATAAATTAAGGAGCCGCTGCGCTCGATTCAGATACCGGCACAATCACAGGGTCTTTATCTGCATACGCAGCTATTGCACCAGCTACTGTCGAGAACTCAGTCAACTGCTCTAATGTTCGGTACGTTGGCAAAATTATTAGAATTTCTCCCGCGTGATATTGCTCAATAGCTTTAGCGGGACGCACCCATTGGTAGCCGTGAATTTCGCCGCCATCAATCACCACTTGTTGTTGAACATTGGCAGGCGTGATAAAAAACCAAGTGGCGAATCGTTTGGGTGCAGCTTCCGGCGTGGTCCAATGGGAGATGCAGACCAAATCAGATGCCTTTATATCTAAATCTGCTTCTTCGCTGCATTCACGAACTGCAGCGCGGTAGGCTGCATCGAGCTCAGTGGAGGCCGGGGTATCGTAATCTTCGGGGTCAATTCTTCCACCGGGGAAAACCCAAGCACCGCCAACAAATTCCAACTTCGCATTACGGCGCAATAATAATACTTCAAGCCCATCGGGGCCATCACGTAGTGGCGCAACAGTCGCTGCTGGAATTGCCTTCGCCATAAAAACCTCAGTTTGTTATTTACAGGTCAAATAGCCAGTTAGTTGAACATATGTCATACCACCTAGCAACCATCCAACAAGCACCCAGCAACGCCTTGCGTGATGGCTTACAACTCGTGCTGCATGACGGCAGTAATTTTTGATTCACGACTCAAAAAGAGTTTTATATTGCTGATTTTATCGCGCTTGAGTAATGCTCTGAACGCCGTTTTATGCTATTTTAGCGCGGCTGTAATGCACCTCAATTTTGGCTGTTATTCGTTCGTGGCTGTAAGTGTTGCTAGCGCCAAACATCAGCATGTAGGCCAACAAAGCCACCAACTTGGCAAACGCAGTAATTACCTGGGTACAACCCAGTTCGAAATATGGAGACGCTCGAATGACCACTGTAACCATCTACCATAATCCTCGTTGCTCTAAGTCCCGCGAAACGCTCGCGTTACTCGAAAAAAAAGGGATTACACCTGAAATACGCCTGTATTTAGAGCAGCCTTTACAACACGACGAACTGAAAGTGATTCTTGCGCAACTTAAAATGAATCCGCGTGAGTTAATTCGTTCTTCCGAAGCAGCCTACAAAGAACAAAACCTTAAAAACCCAGAGCTCACTGACGAAGCGCTAATTAGCGCGATGGTCGAATCCCCGAAACTCGTACAACGACCTATTGTTGTCGCAAATGGTAAAGCGTCCTTAGGACGTCCGCCGGAGCAGGTTCTAGACATTTTATGAATTCGAACACCGAAAAACCCTATGTATTAATACTGTATTACAGCACCGCCGGCGCAACCATGAATATGGCGCTACAGATTGCCAGAGGCGTAGAACAAACCAGTGGTATTGAAGCGCGAATCCGAACGATTCCCAGTATCTCAACCGTCACTGAAGCCGTCGAACCACAAGTTCCCGAAACCGGTGCAGTTTACTGCACCCAAAAAGATTTAAGCCATTGCGCTGGGCTAGTGCTCGGTAGTGCTACTCGGTTTGGAAATATGGCTTCTGCCATGAAGTATTTTATTGACGGTACTGGCGGCGATTGGGCCACAGGAACATTAGTCGGCAAACCTGCGGGCGTCTTTACCTCCGCCTCAAGCATGCACGGTGGCCAAGAAGCCACGTTGTTAAGTATGATGATTCCATTGTTGCACCATGGCATGCTTATCGTTGGTATTCCTTACAGCGAAGACGCCTTGATGACCACAACCACCGGCGGCAGCCCATATGGAGCCTCGCATTTTGCCGGGCCCGATGATGGCCTAGCGCTTTCATCCGATGAAACGAACCTGTGCCGAGCACTAGGTAAAAGAATCGCAAACATTGCTGTAGGATTGGGGTAATTACTAATGAGTGCATCCTCGCCATTATCTGTACGAATATGCAGAACCATTAGCGCATTAAGCTACGTGCTTTTAATTGGAATTCTGTTTTGGTTTATTGCTACAGGGGCTAACGCGGCAGATGGCTTCCCATGGAAAGTGCTGGCGTTTTACCTACTTCCACTACTGATATTTATACCGGGTTTGCTTAAAGGCACAGACCGAACCCACGCATGGATGTGCTTTGTGGTGTTAGTCTATTTTACGCTAGGAATTTTAGAGCTATTCAGTCGAACGAATAAATTGGAAGGGGCGTTTATTACATTGTTTTCAACCACGCTGTTTATTAGCAGCACCCTTTATATTCGTTGGCACAAACCAGAATAGGTCTATGCCAACGCTTTATTATGTACTCGTTACAGCATAATCACGCGTTACAGTGAATTATGGGTACCATCACAAAAAGGAGCCTTCTTAGACTGCCGACACCCGCACAAATAAACTGTTTTATCTTTTTCAGGCGTAAAGGTAACCGGAGAAAACTCGGTATCTTTGTGCGTTCCATCGCACAATGGTTGCTTCTTGCTTAACCCACAAGCACACCAGTAATAGGTTTTTCCCGCAACTACATCTACTGGATAGGGTTGTTTACTTTCCATGTGACCTTGACTCATTTCTCTCTCCGTAATTATTGTTTTTATTTTTTGGCACTTAAGTATTTAGCTAATCGGTATTTAACTAATCTTCTTCTGGCAGCAATTCGACACCCACTTGGTCTCCGCCACGAGCTTTTGCATCAACCAATGCGCTATCCGCCCGTTGCAGTAAAGGTGAAATATCCATTTCTAATGGGCCCAATTGTGAAACACCAATACTGACGCTGTATTCCACAGCTCCAGCCGGTGTTGGAATAACTGATTTTTCAACCTTTGCTAAAATCCTGTCGGCAACCACGCGGGCTCCGCCTGAACCAGTTTCGGCGCAGCAAATTACAAATTCGCTGCCGCTAAGACGGCCAACCATATCAATTTGTCGCGCCATATCAGAGCAAATATTTGCCAGATGCTTTAAGACTTCATCGCCGGCATCGGAGCCTTTTTCGTCGTTGATTTGTTTGAAGTGATCCGGCTCAACGATGATCATTGAATAGGAGTGCCCAAAACGTAATGCCCGAGCTAACTCACGTAATGCTTGGCTTAAGAAGTACCGTCTGGTTAGCAAGTCTGTCAGCGAATCGTACATTGTCATTTCGCGCATCTGCTTTTTTGCGCCTTCGAATTGCGCCGCTAAATCTCGTGTTTTGGCGCAATTCTCTATTCGTTTCGCCAATAGAACCTGATTCGTAGGAGTTTCAATCAAGTCATACGCGCCTAGCCCAAGCAGCTTTTCTGCAGAATTAAGATCGTCGACAACGGCTAAAACCGGTGTATCAATCAAATAAGGGTTACTTTCAACCGCCGCTAACGTGTGTTCAATATCACTTACTGCAAGAATCAGATCAGGAAATCCCCCACCCATGCGGCTCGTTTGACCATCGAGTTTTGATGCTACCGAGAACGTATAGCCTTTCTGATCCAGTAGTTCGGTAATCGATTTTACTTCGTCATTACCGGGTGTTTGCTCCCCTACCACCAGAATTCTAATCATGATCTAACCCTTATTGTTATAGTATTTTTGATAGCGCTGGTTAAAGCCCCATCAAGTTAATGCAATTATATTCAAGCTCATGGCATTGTCTATGCCTTCATCCGCTGTTGCTGGATAATTGATCGTTTAACTGCTGTGCGTAACGGCGTAATTCTGCCAATAACTGCACTTTTTTTGCATCACCCTCAACAGTGGCCAGAGCTTCATTCAGCTCTGACTCGAACATCATAAAGGTTCGGTGAGTGTCTGATAGCTCGTTAAGCTTGTTTTTACAGTGCTGGAACCACCTGGCCGTATCGGCATCTGTCATGCCTGCCGAGAAATTCTTTGCGCGGTAGCGAAAATAAAGCTCATCGTAACGTTTTTCATCAAACTCTGGTTGATACTCATCGTGCTGCGCAGGTATCAAATTACGGAGCTCTTGCATCTGATATTTGTCGTGATCACTGCAAAAACCACCGCTGTAGAGTTGTTGCTCTGGATCTTGTGGAGCGACTAAACCATCACTTTGTGCAAATACCTGCGCTAACTTTTGTTCAAGCTGGGGATTGTTCTGCAATATTTGGTAATGCTTCTCAGCCTGTTCACGGTCAATATTCAAGCGTTCTTCGGCTTCCACGCTAAACGTAGAAAACGGAGCAATTGCTGGTGAGCGATTTAAGTGAATCGTTTTTAACGGTATTGGGTCCTGCCCTTCTGGTAGCAACCGCCGCGGTGTAAACAATCTATTTTTAATTTCATCGGCAGAAAGCTCTAACAGAGCCTTCGGGTCGTACTTTAAATCAAAAACCACTACACCATTTTTATTGCTCGGGTGATGCGCCAGCGGCATGACAAGTGCGGTTTTTCCATGCTCAGAGGAGTATTTAGACGAGGTGTGAACAACCACGGTTTGATAGTCCACTGGCAACATAGCTGCAACTTTGCGTTTATTGCGAAGCTCATACAGGTAATCATAAAGCTTCGGCTGTGCTCTTTTGAGCAGTTTTGCCATTGCAATGGTTGCCATGACATCAGACAACGCATCGTGAGCGTTGGCATGCGAAATGCCATTGGCTTTACTGAGGTCCTCCAGCCGAAAACTAGGCGTGCCATCTGCATAGTTGGGCCAATGGATACCCTCGGGGCGTAGCGCCCGCGCTAAACGCAGCATGTCGATAATATCCCAGCGAGAATTACCGTTTTTCCACTCACGCTCATACGGGTCATATAGGTTACGATAAAGCATAAACCGAGTGAATTCATCGTCAAAACGAATACTGTTATACCCCACAGCGCAGGTATCCGGGCGGCTAAATTCGTGATGAATTTGTGCGGCAAACTGCTGCTCTGATACACCTTTTTCTAAACAGAGCTGCGGCGTGATACCGGTAATCAACACAGATTCTGGCGAAGGTAAATAATCCTTCGCAGGTTGGCAGTACAAAACTAGCGGCTCTTCAATTACCTCCAAGTTTTCGTCGGTGCGCACACCAGCGAATTGACTGGGTCGATCTGTCTTAGGGTCTATGCCAAAGGTTTCGTAATCATGCCAATAGAGGGTTTTCACATCAGCTCCCTGTGGATTTATAGTGACTGTGGTTCTAAGTTAAGGTGACTAAGTTAACGCCCGAGCAGCTCTAAAACAGCCTGCGCAGCGCAAAAACTAGCATCTTTACGTAACGCCTGATGCTGCTGATCAAATTGCGTCATAAGTGCAGTCGTTTCGGTGCCACATTCCAATTGAGTCATCAAGGCAGTGCCGATATTTTCAACCGTGGCGTCGTTTTGTAAAAACTCCGGTACTACTTCTGTATCTGCCAACAAGTTCGGCAGCGACACATGATCTACTTTGACCATACGCGACAAAATGAAGAAACTAATATTGGATAACTTATACGCTACGACCATCGGCCGTTTTAATAGCATGCCTTCTAGCGCAGCCGTGCCAGATGCCATTAGCACGGCGTTCGATGCGATCATCGCATTGCGGGATTCGCCGTCGGTAACCATTATTGGCAGTGTAAAAGGAAGCTCTTCAAGAATTTTTTCAACCTGCGTTTTACGCTCGGCATTTACACAGGGCAAAACAAAATCAAGGTTGGAATTTTGCGTCAAACACCAATGTGCTACCTCTAAAAACAACCGGCCTAATTTATCGATTTCACCGGCTCGGCTACCCGGCAGCAATGCGATAATATCCGTTGTTTGCGATAAACCCATTTCTGCACGTATTTGTGTGCGGTCGGTTTCTAATGGGATTTGATCAGCCAAGGGATGGCCAACAAACTGAACCGGAATTTGATGTTGCTGATAAAATTTTGCTTCAAAGGGGAAAAGGGTCAGCATCAGATCGATGGTACCCTTGATTTTTTTGACCCGACCACTACGCCATGCCCAAACCGACGGGCTGACATAATGAACCGTCTTAATACCTTCTTTGTGAAGTGAGCGCTCCAAACCCAGATTAAACTCCGGCGCATCAATGCCGATAAATACATCCGGTGGATTTTCAACCCAGTGCTTTACAAGTTTTTTACGTAACTTGAGTAACTCTCGAAGGCGCCCCAGCACCTCAACCAATCCCATAACGGACAACCGCTCCATTGGCGCCAGACTGACCACATTGTACTCAAGCATCAATGGCCCAGCGATACCTTCAAAGGTAGCATCTGGATAGCGCTGAAGGATTTGTTCAATAAGACCAGCGCCAAGGATATCGCCCGAGGCTTCTCCGGCAATGATGGCAATCTTGAGAGGTCTACTCATACCGACCTCCTGGGTCTGTTAACAGCAGCGCTAATTTAGCGGACAATTCCGCGTGTAGAGGAACGTAAGGATTCAACAAAAGCCACGACTTCAGGCTGTTGTTCGGCAATTTTATCCAATTGCTCGAGTGCTTGATCCAGTTTTAAACCTTTTCTATAGGTAATACGGTAAGCGCGCTTTATTGCTGTGATGGCTTCATCAGAAAAACCACGGCGACGCAGCCCTTCGCTATTGGTACCGTGCGGCTCGGCGCTATTACCGTTCACGGTAACGTAAGCAGGCACGTCTTTTAGTACGACACTGCCGGTGCCACAAAAAGCATGTGCGCCAATTTTACAAAATTGATGTACCAGCGTGTAGCCGCCTAAAATAGCCCAGTCAGAAATTTGTACGTGCCCAGCTAATGCAACGTTGTTCGCAAGAATACAATGATTGCCAACCACGCAATCATGCGGAATATGAACATAAGCCATCAGCAGGTTATCACTACCTACTCGGGTGATACCGCTATCTTGAACGGTACCACGGTTTAATGTACACCCTTCCCGAATGACATTTCGGTCGCCAATTTCAAGGAACGTTTCTTCGCCGTTGTACTTTTTATCTTGGCAATCTTCACCCACCGAGGAAAACTGGAAAATTTTATTATCGCGTCCAATCTTGGTTGATTTGCGAATAACCACATGGGAGCTGATTGATGTGTTTTCGCCAATTTCGACGTCGGGGCCAATAATCGTCCACGGCCCTACGCTCACTCCTTTAGCGAGCTTTGCGCTTGGGTCAATAATCGCTCGTGGGTCAATCAAACTCACGCTTAGCGGTCCGCACACAAAATAATGGCATCACACACTGCTTCGCCATCTACTTTAGCGGTGCAATCAAACTTCCAAATACCACGTCGCTCGGAAACAATCGCCGCTGTTAGATCAAGCCGGTCACCCGGTACTACTGGACGCCGAAATCGGACTTTATCGATGCCAACAAAGTAATAAATGGACCCATCGGCAGGTTTTTTACCCATGGTTTTAAACCCTAAAATTCCGGCTGCTTGCGCCATAGCTTCAATAATAAGCACGCCGGGAAATACCGGATGATCTGGAAAGTGCCCCTGAAAAACAGTTTCGTTAATCGACATGTTTTTATATGCAGAAATTGATTCGCCTTCAGTGAGTTCAACCACTCGGTCAACCAACAGCATCGGGTAGCGGTGCGGTAAATATTCGCGGATTTCATTAATGTCTAACATTCAATATTCCTAATCACTCAATTTATTGTCTTACTACACGCTCCTTTTATAGGCTACGCGGCTATAAACTCGTCTATTTTCGTGGCTCTACAGCTTGTCCCATTTTCTTTTCAAGCTTAAGTAAGCGTTTCATATACTCATCCAGTTTTCTTAAACGGGCGGTATTTTTACGCCAAGTTTTGTTATCGGTCAGCGCTGTGCCAGAGGAGTATACCCCAGCTGTTTTCAACGAACTGGAAACCATTGACATGCCAGTAACATGTACGTTGTCGGCAATACTTAGATGGCCCGCAATACCCACTGCTCCAGCAATCGTACAATTCTTACCTATTTCCGCGCTGCCCGCGATAGCGGTTCCGGCTGCCACGGCGCTGTGTTCGCCTATGATTACGTTGTGGCCAATTTGAATGTGGTTATCGAGCTTAACGCCGTTGCCAATTTTAGTATCAGACAATGCTCCACGATCAATGCACGTGTTCGCGCCGACCTCAACATCATCGCCGATACAAACCGCGCCCAATTGATATATTTTTTCCCAGCGGCCTTGATCGTTAGCAAAACCAAAACCGTCAGCGCCAATCACCACACCACTATGAAGTACCGCCCTACAGCCAACCTTTACGCTGTGATAGAGAGTCACGTTGGCATTGAGCGTAGAGCTCTCACCAATAATGCAGTTAGCGCCAATAACGCAGCCAGCACCAATGATGACGTTATTTCCAATGGTGCAGCCCTGCTCAATCACAACATTGGCAGCAATGGTAACTTCGCTACCAATATCGCAGCCAGCTTCAATCACTGCAGATGAATGAATACCCGGTGAGCGGTGAATGGATTGATCGAACAATTGAGTGATTTTGGCGTAAGCCATGTACGGGTCTTTAACTACCAAAGCACCAACCGTGCAGTGCTCAGCGCTGGCATGGTCGACAATAACCGCACTAGCGCGAGTCGTTTCTAGAAACTGCAGATACTTTGGATTAGCTAAGAAACTAAGCTGGCCAGCCGAAGCCGATTGAAGTGCGGCCAAGTCAGAAATCTCTACATTAGAGTCGCCGACAAGCTGAGCATCGATAAAATTCGCTAACTCAGCAAGCGTATAAACCTTACTCGTCACGTATACACCTCTGCCGACGGGCTATCTAATGTTGTTTACAAGCAAACAATAACGTTTACTGCGCGTTGAGCATGTCAGTAAGTTTTGAGGTGATATCCAATTCTGAGTTCGCGAAAATCAAAGCTTGTCGCTGCAATACCAAATCGTACTTATTTTCTTCCAATAGTTTTTTGATAGCCATTTCAACTTTCGGGTTCATCAGCTTTAAGAGTTCTTGCTGTTTTTGTTTCTGAGTATTTTGTAATTTACCCACCAGATATTTGTAATTCACCACTTTTTCTTCGATGCTTTCAGTCAGCTTTTTCTTTTCAGCTTCTGACATAATTGCACCGCTATTCGCCAATTGCGTTTGTAGTTTCTTGGCAGAAGTCTCAATTTTTTTAACTTTCTCGGCATCCGGTGCAACTTCTTTTTGAACCTGTTCAATAAAACGAACGGCTTCATCCGAGGCCAAAATGGCACGTTGCACATCAAGCACCACAATTTTTAGTTCTGCAAAAGCAAAGTTTGCGAATAACAGGCCAGGTAACAATACCAATGCACAAATCTTAAAATTAAATTTTTTCACAGAATGCCTCCAGTTCAGGCGATAGTTATAATTTGAATATTTAAAGTAAAACGAAAACAGTGTTAAAAGGAGTATTTAGAAACCAGTACCCAGCGTAAATTGAAAATTCTGAGTGCGGTCATCGTCGTCGACGTTGAGCGCTTTACCAAAGCTAAACGTCATCGGCGCCAGAGCAGTAACCCATATTGCACTTATTCCAGCAGAATATTTTAGCTCGGAAGCCTTTAGATCATACCCACGATCCGAATCAAATACGTTACCGACATCCACAAATAACATCGACCGAAATGAGCTGTGATCTTCAACAAAGGGTAATCTAAAAATCAGCTCCGCCGTGAACTCAGTAAGAATATTACCACCAAACGACTGTGGAGTTTGATCCGGGTCCAACGCCCCAGGCGTACTTTTGGGCCCGATGGTATTGTCACGGTAGCCACGTACCGAACCAAAGCCACCGGCAAAAAAGTGTTCATAAAAAGGAAATGGCGCGTCGCCAAAGCCTTCACCCTGAGCAAGCCTAGTTTTAAGCCGTACCGTATAGGTTTTTGATAACGGAAAGTATTTTTCTCCCGTGTAGGAAAATACAAAATACCCTATGTCCGTTCCTGGCAAAGTAACTTGAGTTGAAAGCCGGTGCTTAGAACCACGGTTAGCCAGTATTCCGCCATTTAGCGTTGATTGAGTCCACGAAAAAGACATCGAATAGGTGCGGAATTGATCTCCCTCGGTAGTTACAAAATTCGCAATTTCGGCGGCAGGATATACGCCTAGTTTTAGGTTGTCGTTTTCTGCCCGCACTTCAAAACCAATCCGAGTTATATCGCTAATTGGGTAGCTGTATCTCAAACTGACACCCAATGTGTCGGTCAAAAAGCTGGAGACATTCGCTTCGTCAAAATTGGTTTTTTGATAATAAACACTGAAACCGCGGCTTAACCCGTCAACGGTATAATAAGGATCAAAAAAGCTGAAATTATAATTTTCTTGGAAGTCACTGGAGTTGATATTGAAACTGACGTCATTTCCGGTACCAATAAAATTCTTTTGCGATACGTTTGCACCGAAGATAACCCCGGTACCGCCACCAAAACCAACGCTTGCTCCGATACTCCCAGAAGGTTGTTCTTCAACCGTATAGTTCACATCAATTTGATCGCTAGCACCAGGAACCGGTACCGTTTCTACCGTGACGTTTTTGAAAAACCCGAGCCGTTCAATCCGAGTTTTTGAGTGTTCAATTCTAAAGGTTGAGGCCAACGCGCCTTCGAGCTGAACCATTTCACGGCGTAGAACTTCATCTTGCGTGCCTACATTACCGAAAAAGTTTATACGGTTAACATAGGTACGTTTACCTGGGTTGATCAAATAGGCAATTGCCACTTGATGCTTTTCATCGTCTATTTCGGGAATACCGTTGATATTCGCAAAGGCATAACCATCGTTACCCATCCGGATAGTCATACTTTCGCTAGAAGCATTCATCATTTTCCGGGAGAATATTGCGCCTTCTTTAGTAAAGACATAAGGCGTCAATTCAGATTCTGGCACTACCAAGTCACCAGAGATGCGATAACTACTCACCGTATATTGAGCACCTTCTTCAATATTTATGGTGATGAACACACTTTTTCGATCAGGGGTTAACGCAACCTGCACCGACTGCATTGCGAATTTAATATAGCCATTATCCAGGTAAAACGTTTTTAACCGCTCAAGATCACCGGAGAGCTTCTCACGTGAATATTTATCATCAGACCAAAACGCTAAAAACCCAGTTTGTTCGAGTTCAAACAACTTGAGCAGGCGCGCTTCGGAATATATTGAGCTTCCGATAATATTGATTTTTTTGATTTTAGCGACATCGCCTTCAACCACATTGATGGCGATTTCAACACGGTTACGCGGTTTCATTTCTGCGGTTGCTTCTACCTTAACGCTGTATCGGCCTTGAGAAATATACTGCCGAGAAAGCTCCTGCTGGATTTTTTCAAGTACTGCGCGCTTGAATATTAACCCTTCGGCGAGGCCTGAACGTTTAAGAGCATCTTCAAGTTGCTCGGTTTGAATCGCTTCGTTACCTTCAAATGACAGCTTGGCAATGGATGGACGTTCTTTGACTCGAACAACCAATACATCATCGTCGCGGCCAATAAGAATTTGGTGAAAGTAACCCGTTTTAAATAGTGAGCGATTCGCCTGTGCAAGCAATGCTGCATCTGCGTCGTCGCCTACTTCTATGGGCAGAGCGCTAAACACCGTTCCGGCAGATACACGTTGCAGGCCTTCCACGCGGATATCGCTAACTACAAATGCAGAAACGAAATGAGAGTAGCCCGTTATACCTAATATTACGGGCAACCAAACAACTGCCCTAAAAAAATTCTTTACCATTTAAAATTACTACGAGAATTTATTGTTTATGTAGCTTCAATCGAGCTGCAAACTTTATTCTTAATACCAACCAAACTTCTTGCTTACAAATATTTATAGCTGCGCTAAGTCATTGTAGATAGCCGTGAACATCAATGCGCCAATCAAAATTATACCCACTCGGTAAGCCACCATTTGGAGCTTTTCCGGTACTGGTTTGCCGGTTATCAACTCGATGGTATAAAAGAACAGATGGCCGCCATCAAGCACCGGTATTGGTAGTAAATTCAGGATACCAAGACTAATACTGAAATATGCGATAAAACCAAGAAACGCATGAAAACCCGACTCAAGGTTGCTACTGGCCATCTTAGCAATACTTATGGGGCCACCCAGATTCTTAACAGAAACCAAGCCGCTCAGCATCTTACCAAAAGAGTCGAAGGTTAGCCGAGTCATTTGCCATGTCTTGCTTACCGCAGGAACCCAAGCTGAAATCACAGAATATTGTATGTTTCGTTTGAGAGAATCAGGCCAGTTAACGGCTTGAACTCCAACACCTAAATAGCCAATTGAACTGCCATCTTCCAGTAGTTTGTTAGCGGGCGTCACTTCAATAGTTATCGTTTGATCATTGCGGTTAACTTTGAATAACAACGGGGTATTCGCTTGGTGACGCACCACCTCAACCATCGCCTGCCAATCTTCAACAGGTACACCATCGATAGCTATTACATGGTCTGCACTCTCCAAACCCGCTTGTGCGGCGCGCCCATCACCAGAAACAACACCAATGATTGCGGGGATCTCCGGATAATAAGGCCGAATACCCAAAGATTTTAGCGGCGCAGGTTTATCTTGTTCAGACATCCATTTGGTAATTGGGATATCTACTAAATGTACGGTTTGAGTATCAAGCTCACGAAGCTCCAACTTCAAGCTTCCAGTTTCACCCATACGAGACAACAACTGGATATAGATTTCTTGCCAGCTATTGGTGCCATTACCATCAACAGAAACAAGCTCTTGATTAGACCTAACGCCGGCTTGGTACGCCGGCGACTCTGCATTTAACTCGCCAACAACTGGGATTACAGACGAAACCCCAAGTACGAATAAAAACCAGTACACCAATATGGCCAATAGAAAATTAGCCGCTGGCCCTGCAGCAACGATGACCATTTTCTGCCAAACCGGCTTGTTATTGAACGTCTGAGGTAGCAGTTCTTCTGGAACATCTTCTACCCGCGTATCGAGCATGCTGACATAACCACCAAGGGGAATGGCGGCAATGCTAAATTCAGTACCTTTTTTATCGGTACGTGAAAAAATTGGATTCCCAAAACCAATTGAAAACCGCTTTACCATCACCCCATAACGGCGCGCGAAATAGAAATGGCCAAATTCATGGATCGTTACGATGATGCTTAACGTCAAAACAAGGCTAAATACGGAAAACAGAATATCCATTACGTTAGGCGTGCCTCGTGATTATTGAGTTCGTTTTTAGACAATACGCTGCTATTGAACGCGCTAAGCAGTTTAAGACTGTGACTGCCTGTGAAGGCTCGATTATGACCGACGACGAGCTGCCAGTTACCAGTATCACAACCCTGCTCCGGAGCGATCAAACACCCATTGCTGCGCCGCGGCTCTGGCAAGTTGGTCTTGTTCAAGCACCGCGCCAATGCTTGCTAGGTTTTTATTTACTGATTTACCCAGCAGCTCTTCGAGCAATATGGGTATATCTGTGAATCTAATTTTCTTTTGAAGAAAGGCTTCAACAGCGACTTCATTCGCTGCGTTGAGTACTACAGTCGCTACGCCACCAGCTGTCATGGCATCCATTGAAAGCTGTAAACAGGGGAAACGCTCCAAGTCTGGCTTGCTAAAATCAAGCTGAGCCAGCTCAACCAAATCTAACGATTTCACACCCGAAGTAATACGTTTAGGCCATGACATAGCAGCGGCAATAGGCACGCGCATGTCGGGGTTACCAAGGTGGGCCAGAACCGATCCGTCTATATAACTGACCAATGCGTGGACAATGCTTTGAGGGTGTATGACCGTATCAACTTGCTCAGGAGACGCTGAAAAAAGCCAACAGGCTTCTATCAGCTCAAGGCCCTTATTGAGCATCGAGGCTGAATCCACCGATATTTTTCGGCCCATTGACCAGTTCGGGTGCGCACAAGCCATTTCTGGGGTTACATCACGCAGCTGAGCAATAGGAGTTTGTCGGAACGGACCACCGGAGGCCGTCAGGGTGATTTTATTGATACCCAAGTCAGATAACGAATCGCTACGGCTGCCGTGAATACACTGAAAAACCGCATTGTGCTCGCTGTCTATTGGTAGTAACTCAGCGTCATGATCACGAACTGTGTCCATAAACAGTTGGCCGGCCATTACCAAGGCTTCTTTATTTGCCAGCAGTATTTTCTTTCCTGCTTTGGCAGCAGCCAGAGTTGGCAACAACCCAGCAGCACCAACGATGGCCGCCATGACCACGTCAACAGCATCGTGTGACGATACCGTTGCCAAGCCATCTGCGCCTGCCAACACTTGGGTTTCAAGCCCTAATTCACGCACATTTTTATCAAGCTGTTCGGCGCAACGGGTTGATGCCATAACCGCGTAACGGGGAGAAAAGAGCGTGATTTGTTCGAGCAATAGCTCTACCTGGGTGTTTGCGGTAATAGCAAACACACTGAAACGCTGCGGATGCTGCTTGATAACATCAAGCGTGCTTTTGCCAATTGAGCCAGTAGAGCCAAGAATCGTAACTGCCTGCGGGCTCACGTTAGAGACCCCAGTCGCTAAAAGTCATCAAAAATCCGATAAGAGGAATAGCTGCGCAAATGCTATCTAATCGGTCCATCAACCCACCGTGACCGGGAAGTATATTGCCGCAATCTTCTAGCCCACGGTCGCGCTTAAGCATGCTAACGGTGAGATCCCCAACAACGGAGAAAATCACAACCACAACGGTAACACCAAGCAATATGGTTATGTGCAACATAGGCACGCCAAACAACAATCCCGTGCCCAGTGAAAGCGCCATGCTAGCCACTGCTCCGCCGAACAGCCCTTCCCAAGTTTTCCCCGGGCTAATTTGTGGTGCCAACTTGCGACGACCAAGAGTACGGCCAGTGAAATAAGCGCCAATATCGGCAAAGGCGATAAGAGCAATGGCAAAAAACACCAAGCCAATACTGCGTTGTTGCAGGTCAACCAAACTAAGCCAGGTTGCGGCCAATACGACCACACCAATGCCTAAACGCAGTATGCAGCCAGCCCACAGTTCTTTATTTGCAGGGAAACGTAACACCAGAAAACAGGCTAACAACCACCACGCAACCGCTACGCCAAGTATTTGCTGTATAGCTATTAGATTGTCAGAAAGGAAGTACTCAATGGCAATCAGCGTTAATGCAAAGAAAGCACCAAAAGCCCACCGTGCAGCAAGTTTATCTAAACCGGCCAAATTTGCCCATTCGACTGCAGCTACGCTCATTACTGCGCCGCAAGCGAGTGCAAACCAAAACCCATCCAACTTAACGAGCGCAGCAACCACCACCAAAGCCATGATAATTCCGGTAATTACGCGCTGTTTTAACAAGGTTGGTCACTCATTAGAAGTGTCATCATCGCGTTTACCGAAACGCCGTTGGCGGCTGGCAAACTCATAGAGTGCGGCTTTAAACGCTTGTTCATCAAAGTCGGGCCAAAAAAGATCAGTAAAATAAAGCTCGGTATAAGCAAACTGCCACAGCATAAAATTACTGATACGGTGGTCGCCTGCGGTGCGAATGCACAGATCAGGGTCTGGCATATCCGACAAGCAAGTATATTGGCCGATCAACTCAGGCGTGATTTGTTGTTCAGAAATTTTGTTCGATGCCAAGTCCAGGGCAATCTGCTTGGTCGCCTGCGAAAGATCCCAGCGGCCACCGTAGTCAACCGCCACAACCAGCGTCCAAGCGGTATTACCTGCGGTGAGGCGCTCTGCTTCTTCAATTCGGGCAATCACGCGCGGCGGGAAATTATCGCGGTTACCGATAATCTTTAAACGAACATTATTTTTGTTTAGACGGGGTGTTTCTGCGCGCAAAGCCCATGACAATAGAGCCAGTAGGGTTTTAACTTCGCGGGCCGGACGTTGCCAATTTTCCGTACTGAAAGCAAACAACGTCAGTACTTCTATATCGTATTTTGGGCAACATTCAATCAGCTCGCGTACAGCATCAACACCGGCTTTATGGCCAGCACGAACCGACTTACGGTTCGCAGTAGCCCAGCGGCTATTGCCATCCATTACAATCGCCACGTGGCGCGGCAATGTACGCTGTTTTTTAAATTCTTCTCTCGACGGTATGCTGCTCATATCACTGTCCTGAACAGAACTAGATAACCATCAGATCCGCTTCTTTTTTCTCAAGAGCTGCTTCAATCTCGGAAACGTAGCGATCAGTTAGTTTTTGAATAGCATCCTGGCCAGAGCGTTCTTCGTCTTCGCTGATGTCTTTATCTTTGAGTAAATCTTTGATGTCGCCGTTGGCATCGCGTCGAATATTTCGAACAGCAATGCGGCTGTTTTCAGCTTCTTTTTTAGCCTGACGCAAATAGTTTTTACGTGTTTCCTCGGTCAGAGGTGGCATAGGCACTCGGATCAGCTCGCCGGTGGTTACGGGGTTTAAACCCAAGTCCGACGACATGATCGCTTTTTCTACTTCTGGGATCATTGGCTTTTCCCATGGCGAAACAGCTAATGTACGGCCGTTTTCAACAGAGATGTTGGCTACCTGTGAAAGTGGAGTATCGGCCCCATAATAGGAAACCATCACTGAATCAAGAATACTGGGGTGGGCTCTACCGGTACGAATTTTGTTAAATGCAGTGCCTAACGCGACCAGGCTTTTTTGCATCCGTTCTTCCGCATCCTTCTTAATTTCGTTAATCATCTTCCTAATCTCCAAAACCGATTATTCTTACGTCGAATGTGCGTTCTAGTACGAATTCGCGTTCGATTAACCCGTATTCAACTAATCAATGTACCTTCGTCTGCACCACGAATAATATTTAACAGCGCACCGGGTTTGTCCATTTTGAACACTCTCAGCGGAAGCTTATTATCCTGGCATAAGCAGATCGCCGTAAGGTCCATCACACCTAGCTTCTGCGCTAGCACCTGATCATAAGTCAGGTTCTGAAACATCTTGGCGTCGTCATTTCTCATTGGATCTTTGTCGTACACGCCATCCACTTTGGTCGCTTTGAGTACAATATCAGCGCCTATTTCAATACCGCGCAAACACGCTGCGGTGTCTGTAGTGAAAAATGGGCTACCGATTCCGGCAGTAAATATGACAACATCGCCGCTGTCTAAAAATCGCATCGCATTTCTACGATCGTAATGATCCACCACACCACTCATCGGAATAGCGGACATTACACGGCTAGGAATACCGGAGCGCTCAAGTGCGTCACGAAACGCCAAACCGTTCATAACCGTTGCTAACATACCCATGTGGTCGCCGGTAACCCGGTCGAGGCCAGCTTCTTGCAAAGCAGCCCCACGAAACAAATTACCGCCACCAATAACAACACCCACCTGAACACCAATACCAATCAGCTGGCCTATTTCCAGAGCCATTTGATCGAGTACTTTTGGATCTATCCCAAAACGTTCACCGCCAACGAGCGCTTCTCCACTGAGCTTCAGCAGTACTCTCTTATAGCGATGTTCGGGCTTAGACATATCCAGATTTCCTGAGTGAGCGTTAATATTCGTATGCAATTTCTTAGTCAGTTATCAACTATTACCGAGTGCTTTAGCTAGACGCGCCTACTTGTGCTGCAACTTCTTCTGCGAAATCAATCTCTTCTTTTTCGATCCCTTCGCCCACTTCATAGCGAACAAAAGAAACTACAGAAGCGCCAGCATCTTTGAGTAGTTTTCCAACTTTAACATCCGGGTCTTTAACAAACGGCTGCTCAGTCAGGCTTACTTCAGCCAAAAACTTACGGATACGCCCTTCAACCATTTTCTCGACGATTTCTGGTGGCTTGCCGCTTTCAGCTGCTTGAGCAGAAAAGATATCGCGCTCTTTAGCCACTTGCTCTTTGTCCATTTGATCTGGGCTAACAACCGCTGGATTGATTGCCGCAACATGCATTGCAATGTTTTTAGCCAGCTCAACGTCTCCGCCCTTTAGCTCAACCAATACCGCAATACGTGAGTTGCCGTGTACGTAACTTCCAACCACGCCACCCTCAGCTGTTCTAACTTCTGCACGGCGAACACTGATATTCTCGCCAATTTTTTGAACCAACGCTTCACGTGTTCCTTCAAGGCCAGCTTCTAACAACTTCTCAACATTTGAATCTTTAGCATCAAAAACCTGATCAGTAACCACTGAAACGAAACCAAGGAAGTTGTCATCACGAGCAGCAAAATCTGTTTCGCTGTTCACTTCAACCATGATGCCAAAGCTACCATCGTCAGATAACTTAGTCGCGACCACGCCTTCAGCAGCCACTCGGCCTGCTTTCTTAGCTGCCTTCATGCCGCTTGATTTGCGTAAATCTTCGATAGCTTGCTCAATATCACCCTCTGCGGCAACCAATGCTTTTTTGCAATCCATCATGCCGAGGCCGGTACGATCACGCAGTTCTTTAACTGTTGCTGCTGAAATTTTAGCCATTTCTGTGCTCCAAACTGTTCTCAATTACCGCAGACCAAGTTTGGTGCTACGCGTAAGGAATTTAAAATATCTGCTTGCCCAAAACGCAATAAGGGCCACTGACGAACAAACATCAGTGGCCCCATAACTACCTATTGTGCGGCGTCTTTCTTCTCTTCTTTTTCTTCTACTGCAGCAGGAGCTTCTTCACTCTCTGCGTCTGTAGCGACTTCAACAAACTCATTCTGCATTTCTGTTTGCGTTTCCGTCTGACCTTCAATCACCGTATCGGCAACCGCAGTCACGTACAATCGGATCGCTCGGATCGCATCGTCGTTCGCAGCAATAACGTAATCAACGCCATCTGGGTTACTGTTACTATCAACGATTCCAATAACGGGGATTCCAAGCTTGTTCGCTTCAGAGATTGCGATCCTTTCGTGATCAACATCTACCACAAACAATGCATCGGGTAAGCCGCCCATATCTTTAATACCACCAATACTCTTCTCGAGCTTTTCCATCTGACGAGTACGCATCAGCGCCTCTTTCTTAGTCAGCTGCTCAAAAGTACCGTCTTCGCTTTGAACTTGTAGTTCGTTATAACGGCGAATAGAAGCACGGATCGTTTTGTAGTTGGTCAACATGCCGCCCAACCAGCGGTGATGTACATAAGGCATGCCGCAACGAAGCGCCTGCTCTTTAACTGTTTTGCTCGCCGCACGCTTAGTGCCAACGATCAGAATCTTATTGTTCTTTTGCGACATCTTCTTAATTTCATTCAGCACTGCATTGAATGCGGGGACTGTTTGATCAAGGTTGATGATGTGAATCTTATTACGTGCACCGAAAATGTATGGTTTCATTTTCGGGTTCCAGTAACGGGTCTGGTGCCCAAAGTGAACGCCCGCCTGGAGCATCTCTTTCATGGTTACTTGAGTCATGCGAATTTCCTATTTTTGATTAGGGTTAAAATCTTGTACAAACCCCATCATCCAACCCGATACAGTAGTTGTATCAAGCACCCAAGATGACGTGACGATAAGTACGCGACATTGATTTACCTTAACACCGCCAAACGAGGCGACTTCAAGGGCGGGCTTTATACCATAAATAGAGCCGTAATTAAATATTAAAGACCTGTTTTAGCCGATTCACCGCGAAACAACCCCAATCTGCGCAAAAACTTCTGAATGACGCTTCGTAACGGCATGAAAACCGCTCTAACCCCACACTTGGCACGATAACTCGATCTATCGGTAAATCACGAACAACTACCGTATTCTGGTACAATACGGCTCGAGTTTTCTCGGCAGTTCAGCCTAGAATGGAAGCAAAGATATTCAGACCCACACCCTTTAATAAGACCTAATTTATGAGCAACCTGATAAAAAACCCCGAGCAGATCGAAAAAATGCGTGTAGCCTCACGGCTTGCGGCAGAAACCTTAGAGATGATTGGGCAATATGTTCAGCCTGGGGTTAGCACCGGTGAGCTTGACCGCATTGCGCATGACTACACGGTCAATATTCAAAAAGCGATCCCTGCACCGCTGAATTATAACGGTTTCCCTAAATCGATCTGCACTTCGGTTAATCATGTTGTGTGCCACGGCATACCTTCGGACACCAAAATTCTTAAAAAGGGCGATATCATCAATATTGATGTCACCACGATTAAGGATGGTTTTCACGGTGACAGCAGTGTGATGTTTTGCGTTGGCAAGCCCAGCATTTTGGCGGAGCGGCTGATCAGAATTACCCAAGAATGCTTATATAAAGGTATTTCGGTGGTTAAGCCTGGCGCGCACCTTGGCGATATCGGCGAGATCATTCAAAAGCACGCTGAATCAAACCACTTTTCTATCGTTCGTGAATACTGCGGCCACGGCTTGGGCGAGGTTTTCCACGAAGAGCCACAAATTTTGCATTACGGCAAAGCTGGTACGGGCATGGAAATGCAGCCGGGCATGACCTTCACCATTGAGCCCATGCTCAATGCCGGTAAACGTCACGTTAAATTGCTACCGGACGAATGGACCGTGATCACCAAAGACCGCAAACTTACCGCCCAGTGGGAGCACACGTTGCTGGTCACTGAAGATGGCTGCGATGTTTTATCGCTTAGGTCTGACGAACAGATCCCCGCCTAAGGTAAGAGCTATTTCTTATGCCAACAACCAACCTCGTTATTGACGCGCTGTCTAACCGTTTTGATCAATTCCAGCATACCCCCAACGCAGATATAAAAACCTGCCGCGAGATGATTGGCGACAGCCAACAATTGATGGATCAGTTCTTTCGCGACGCCATTGATGTTCAGCTCATTATTGAAGGGCGCTCATGGCTGATTGACCAAACATTGGCTCATTGCTGGAATAAATTAAACTGGCCAGCGCAGACCAGTTTAATTGCGGTTGGTGGGTATGGGCGCGGTGAATTGCACCCCTACTCTGATATCGATTTATTGATTCTTAGCGATGCAGAGGTTGACCAAAGTTTTCAAGAAGCGATCTCTGAGTTTATTCAGTTTGCATGGGACATTAATTTAGAAGTTGGCCATGCCATACGCTCACCGCAGCAATGCATTGAGCTGGCCCAGGCAGATATCACGGTCTGCACCAATTTAATTGAAGCGCGGCTACTGATTGGCGAGTCTGCCTCACTTGATATGGTATTGACTGCGGTTCATTCGGATAAAACCTGGCCCGGCTCTGGCTTCTTTGATACCAAAACAGCCGAGCAACACCGCAGGCATGAAAAATACAATGATACGGCGTATGACTTGGAGCCCAATGTAAAAAGCTCCCCCGGCGCACTGCGCGACATTCATATTATTGTGTGGATATCGCGTTATTATTTCCCCAGCCAGAATCGTTTATCTGAATTCGTAGACGATGAATTATTCACCTGGGAAGAGCTTAACGCACTCAAAGAATGCAGGCTGTTTCTTTGGAAAGTCCGGTACGGTTTACACATGTTGGCGCGGCGCCCAGAAGACCGGCTGCTGTTTGACCATCAGCGCAATTTGGCCGAAATACTCGGATATACCGACGACGAAAACCTGCTAGCGGTTGAGCAGTTCATGCGGGATTATTACAACGCCGTTGGCCGCACCAGCGCTCTTAACGAAATGCTACTGCAACATTTTGAAGAGCGCATTTTAAGCAGCCAATCACCGCGTAAAACCACATCGATCAACGGCCGCTTTAATGTTTGCAACCAATACATTGAAGCCAATAATGATCAGCTATTTGAACAACAGCCCAAAACCATTTTAGAGATTTTTGTAATACTGGCAGAAAACCGCGCATTAAAAGGTATTACCGCACCAACCATTCGGCTGCTGCGCAAAAGCTTGCCGCGTATCGACGATACCTTTCGCTGCGATGCTGAAAACGGCCAACTATTTATGCGGCTGCTGCGCGCGCCCTACAGCATGGTCACCCAACTTCAGCGCATGCAGCGCTACGGAATATTGGGGCTATATATCCCCGAGTACGGCCGCATCATTGGCCAAATGCAACATGATCTTTTTCACACCTACACGGTAGATGCCCACACATTACTGCTGATGCGCTTTTTACGGCAATTCACCAACCCGGCTTTAGAGGCTAAATTTCCGCTGGTTAACCGGGTTATTAAATCGATAGAACAGGTCGAGCTGCTCTTTTTAGCCGGGCTATTTCACGATATAGCCAAAGGCCAAGGCGGCAATCATTCGCTATTGGGCGAACGAGATGCTTTGGAGTTTTGCGAGCGTATCCAGCTATCCAAACGTGACGGCAAGCTTGTTGCCTGGTTGGTGCGGCAGCACTTAACCATGTCGATGACAGCACAACGTAAAGATATTTCTGACCCCGACGAAATTCACGCCTTCGCCGCATTGGTTGGCGATCAGCACCATCTTGACCATTTGTTTTTGCTGACAGTTGCGGATATTAACGCCACCAACGCCGAACTTTGGAATGACTGGCGCGCCTCTTTAATGCGCCAGCTCTACTTAGAAACACGCCGAGCGCTGCGTCGCGGGTTAGAAAACCCAACCGATAAACACGAGCTTATCGCCGAACGCCAAGCGGCTGCTATTACACTGCTAAACGGTAAAATCAGCGCTGAAAAATGCTTAGACATTTGGAACAACGCCGGCGACGAATACTTCTTGCGCGAGACCGCCCAAACCATAGCCGGCCACACCGAGGCTATCGCCAACCATGGTAAGAGCCGCGAACCGTTAATTGTCATCAACGAGACCACCAACCGTAATTTTGATGGCGGCACCCAGATTTTCATCTACACCGCAAATCAAGACAACCTGTTTGCCGCTAGCGCCTCTGCGCTGGATTCGTTAAACCTGAATATTCATGATGCCCGCATCATCACATCAGGGCGCAACATGGTGCTTAATACCTATATTGTGCTTGATCACGAGGGTAAATCTCTTGGTGATGCCCCGGATATTCACGAAAAAGTTAAACAGCTGTTGCTGCAAGACTTGGCCGACCCGCACCAATTTCCGGCGCTGGTTAAACGCCACACCCCCAGACAAAAGCGCCATTTCAATACCCCAACCCAAGTGTTATTAAGCAATGATGATGCGGACTTGCCTGCGGTAAATACTGGCCAAACCTCCGATCAACCTGCCAATCAACCTAGCCATCAAACAACCAGCCACAATGACCTTCGGTACACATTAATGGAAGTCATCACCGCAGACCGGCCAGGCTTGCTAGCCAAAGTTGGGCGGGTATTTGTTGAGCAAGGGATTTTGCTGCATAAAGCCAAAATTGCCACCCTTGGTGAACGTGTTGACGACATCTTTTTTATCACTAATATTCGCCACAAACCGATCACAGAACCCGGTGCATTAGAAGCCCTAAGTGGTGCTATACGGCTGGCGCTTGACGAGCCAAATAACAAATAGAACCGCGCCCTTGCTAGTACTACTAGTTAGCACTGGTTGGCTTTAGCTAGCACATACAAAACACGTTGCGCTCAGCTCAACAAGCGTATTAATCACACACTAAAAATATACCTGTACACATGAACCCATTAATAGACCAGCTCAACCCCTACCCTTTTGAAAAACTTAAAGCGTTAAAAGAGGGCGTTGTAACCGCAGACAAACCCCATATTGCATGGTCCATTGGCGAGCCCAAACATACGCCACCGGCTTTTGTACTGGATGAGCTTACCGCGCAGCTTGGCCAAATTAGCGGCTACCCGCCAATTGCCGGTATTCCAGCGTTACGCCAGGCCATTAGCAGCTGGAACATTAAGCGCTACTCACTACCCGAGAACGGCCTTTGCCCTGAAACCCAGGTGTTGCCAGTCACCGGCACACGCGAAGGCCTGTTCTCCTTTGTTCAAGCAGTGATAGACCGCGACCAGCCCGAACCACTGGTTTTAATGCCCAACCCGTTTTATCAAATATACGAAGGCGCAGCTTTGTTGGCTGGAGCCAAACCCTGGTTTTATCCTTGCGATGCCAGCAATGGTTTTTTGCCTGATTTAGACGCTATTCCAGAAGATATTTTGAAGCGCTGCCAACTGTTTTTCATTTGCACGCCGGGCAACCCCAGCGGTGCGGTCATGCCGGTTGAGCAACTGCAAAAAATCATTCAATTAGCCGATAAATACGACTTCACAGTAGCCAGCGACGAATGCTATTCAGAGCTTTATTTCGACGAGAACAACCCGCCACCGGGCCTGATGGAAGCTTGCTCCAAACTAGAGCGACATGATTTTTCGCGTTGTATTACCTTCAATAGCCTGTCTAAACGCTCTAATTTACCCGGCCTGCGTTCCGGCTTTGCAGTGGGCGATGCCGCTATCATTAGCGCATTTCGTTTGTACCGAACCTACCACGGGTGCTCCATTCCACTGCCGTTACAAAAAGCCAGCATATTGGCCTGGGGCGACGAGCAGCACGTGATCCAAAACCGCGAGCTTTATCGCTATAAATTTGACGACGTGCTTGGCATACTCGACCAATCACTGGATTTAACCCAGCCTGAAGCCAGCTTCTATTTATGGCCCAAAACGCCGATAGACGACCAAACCTTTGTGCGCGAGCTGTTCCGGCAACAACATGTAACGGTTTTACCAGGCAGCTTTTTAGCCCGTGAATTTGAAGGCTATAACCCGGGCAAAAACCACGTTCGAATGGCGCTGGTTGCCACCCGCGGCGAATGCATCGATGCGGCCAAACGGATTCGTGAATTTATTCAAGAACATTAGAAAAGCGCTAACCACTTACGCCAGGAAATAACATGTCAGCCACAAAAATATACGGCATTAAAAATTGCGACACCGTACGTAAAGCCGTCAAATGGCTTGAAGCCAACGGACAAACTTTTGAGTTTGTAGACTTCAAAAAAACTGCGCCAGACCAACCATTATTGGAAAGCTGGATCGCTGAGGTTGGGCTAGATAAATTATTTAACAAGCGCAGCACCACCTGGAAACAATTGCCCGAACAAGAGCGCGCAACAGCAGATGAAGCCGCTATGATCCAGTGGATGCAGCAATACCCAACACTCATAAAACGGCCAGTACTTGAATATAAAGATTCAGTGCACCTTGGCTTTAAAAAAGACGATTACCAAGCACTGATTGGCTGAGTTTAATTTTTTTACCCTGCTTCGTTGCCTCTATTTTTTTACACGTATTCCGTTACATTTAATTCGTTACGTCTATTTTTCTACACGTATTTCGTTTCATCTATTTGAAAGCCACAGAACAAACTTAAAGAGACTCACATGACAAATTCTTCTTTTTTCAGCCTCGCATTTGGCATTGGTACCAAAAACACACAAGACAGCTGGCTCGAAGTGTACTACCCAGCACCGCTGTTAAACCCTGATGCCGCACTGGTTACTGCCATCAGCAGCGCTACCGATTACAAAGGTGGCAATCAGGCGTTAAACCTAAGCACCGACCAGCTTGAATCTATTGCAGCGGCTATTGATTCTGCTGCGCCAGAACAAGCCCAAATAGTTCGCGGCATGGCAAGCAGCACACAGCCATTGGTTCTCACGATGCTGGAAACCGACACCGCGCTTAGCAGCACACCAGAGGCGTATCTTAAGCTTCACCTACTTTCGCACCGGTTGGTTAAACCCCACGATTTAGACCTTGCGGGCATCTTCCCAACCCTACCCAATGTAGCTTGGACAAATCAAGGTGCCATCGACCTTAGTGAGCTACCGCAACGCCAAATGCAAGCACGCTTAAAAGGCGAATTGCTCGAAGTTTCCTGCGTTGATAAATTCCCTAAAATGACCAACTACGTGGTGCCAACAGGGGTTCGAATTGCTCACACCGCACGGGTAAGGCTTGGCGCATACATTGGCGAAGGCACCACCGTTATGCACGAAGGCTTTGTGAACTTTAACGCCGGCACCATGGGTGAAAGCATGATTGAAGGACGAGTCTCGGCGGGTGTTGTGGTTAACAGCGGAAGCGATTTAGGCGGCAGCGCCAGTATTATTGGCACGCTTTCTGGCGGTAATAACATTGTCATTTCAGTTGGCGAAGGTTGCTTGATTGGTGCCAACGCCGGGCTCGGCATTCCATTGGGAGACCGTTGCACCATTGAAGCCGGTCTGTATTTGACTGCTGGCGCAAAGGTCAGCGTTTTGGACAGCAAAAACCAGTTTGTAGAAGTGGTAAAAGCCCGCGAACTGGCTAACAAACCAGACCTTTTGTTTATCCGTAATTCACAAAGCGGCACCATCGAATGTCGCACCAACAAAAGCGCCATTGAGTTAAACGCTGAGCTACATGCTCATAACTAAACAGCACTGAAGTCATGTCGATCAAACATATTTTATTTGTCTGCGTTGAAAACTCTTGCCGCAGCCAAATCGCCCAAGCCTTTGCCAATATTCATGGTGAAGGTCGGGGCGAGAATAATAAAGTAGCCGCTCACAGTTCAGGATCACGGCCATCGGGCGTCGTGAACCCCAAAGCGATTCAGTCGATGCGGGCACTTAATTACGACCTTAGCCAGCATCAGTCTAAATCGCTGGAAGAGATTCCGGCCATTGAATACGAGTATGCCATCACCATGGGTTGTGGTGATGAGTGCCCATTGGTGAACGCCAAACACCGGGATGACTGGGCCATTACTGACCCAAAACATATGAACCCGGATGAGTTTAATCAGGTGCGCGATGAAATTGAGCAGCGGGTTATTGCGCTGCTTGAATCTATCGATTAATCACCCGCCTTTATAATTTCAAAAAGAAGAACACCCTATGGAAAACAACACCGAAATCGAAGCTGCGGTATTTCGTAAATTACTTAAGCATCTTGATGAGCGCAAAGAGGTTCAAAATATTGACCTCATGAATCTGGCTGATTTCTGCCGTAACTGTTTATCCAAATGGTACGTGTCCGAAGCAAGTGAGCGCGGCGTAGAAGTAGAATACGAAGAAGCGCGCACCATGGTTTACGGCATGCCATACGATGAGTGGAAACAAAAATATCAAAAAAAGGCGACGCCAGAACAGCTCGCTGCGTTTAATAATAGAAAGTAACTTATTAGCAGCCATCCGTATTCGCTAATCACACTAGGGAGAGTCCAATGAAAATGCGCGCCGCAGTAGCATGGCAAGCCGGTCAACCATTGTCGATTGAAGAGATCGATATCGACGGACCAAAACAAGGCGAGGTTTTAGTTAAAATCGTCGCTTCCGGTGTTTGCCATACCGATGCCTTTACGCTTTCTGGAGACGACCCCGAGGGCGTTTTCCCTTCAGTGCTAGGCCATGAAGGTGGTGGCATTGTGGTAGAAACCGGCCCCGGTGTGACCTCTGTAGCGAAGGACGATCACGTCATTCCTTTGTACACCCCCGAGTGCCGTAAATGTAAATTCTGCTTGTCTGGTAAAACCAACCTTTGCCAAGCGGTACGCTCAACTCAAGGCCAGGGTTTGATGCCCGATGGCACCAGCCGTCTGTCTCAAAACGGCAAACCGATTTACCACTATATGGGCACTTCCACCTTCGCTGAATACGCGATAGTGCCAGAAATATCGCTGGCCAAAATCAACAAAGCAGCACCGCTGGACAAGGTTTGTTTACTTGGCTGCGGCATCACCACTGGCGTTGGCGCGGTACTTAACACCGCAAAAGTAGAACCCGGTTCAACCGTCGCGGTATTTGGCCTTGGTGGTATTGGATTAAGCGTGATTCAAGGCGCTGTGATGGCCAAAGCTGGCCGTATTATTGCTATTGATATCAACCCAGATAAATTTGAATTCGCGCGTTCAATGGGTGCTACCGAATGCATTAACCCGCAAGATTTTGACTTGCCCATTCAAGAAGTCATTGTTGAGCTCACCGACGGCGGCGTCGATTATTCATTCGAGTGTGTCGGCAATGTAGACTTAATGCGCTCGGCACTAGAGTGCTGCCACAAGGGCTGGGGAGAAGCAATCATTGTTGGAGTAGCAGGCTCAGGTAAAGAGATTGCAACGAGGCCGTTTCAATTGGTAACCGGAAGAGTCTGGCGCGGCACCGCCTTTGGTGGTGTTAAAGGCCGTACGCAATTACCGGGTTATGTTGAGCAATATCTTAATAAAGAATTAAAGGTCGATGAGTTTGTTACCCACACCATGCCATTGGATAAAATTAACGACGCCTTTGATTTAATGCATGCAGGCAAGAGTATTCGGTCGGTGATTATATTTTAGGGTTATCCAGTGCGCTCATCAAAATCATCAAATAAAACCTTCTCTGGACGATATAAACCCATTTCTAAATTTCACCAATGGGTCATTCATATCGGCATTGAATCGCTCGCATCACCTGAGCGAGAGCGCGCGATATCCATCAATCAATTTTTATTACTTGCGCTAGAAATCACCCTAGCGTTCCAGTTGTATTACCTGCTATTTGATCCGGTGAAAATGATGCCGGTCATCCTTGTACACGCTGTAGCTGCCGGGATTTACCTCTCAGCCTTTTATGCAAATACCAAAGGTAATTTTCTAATCGCAGCTTGCATGGCGTTGGCTGGCCCGCTGTTATTTCAAGTACCCGTGGTTTGCTTTCTGATCAGTGCAGAATCTGGCATGCATATTTTCTTACTGGCTGGTGGGTTATTCACCTTTTTAGTCTTCACAGACCAACAAAAAATTTATCGCCTGATATTTATTGCCGTATCGCTAGTGCTCTTTATTGTTATCGATCGCTACTTCACTCGAGACTTGGCAATGATAAAACTCTCGGCTGAACTACTCACCAGCATGGTCTATTTAAATGCGATTGGCACATCGGTGATGATTTATCTGTTGTCGTCACTGTCTTATCGAATGATTACCGAACAAGGAAACCAAATCAAAATACAGGCACAGTCTCTTGAAATGCTGGCACACACCGACAGCCTTACCCAGCTACCGAACAGGCGACAAATAGTATCTGCAACAAAAACAGATGCTCATGGAAAGAGTATTTTTAAAGGCGTGCTAGCCATTGCGGATATCGACAATTTCAAAAAATTCAACGATCAGTATGGTCACGACTGCGGCGATGAAATTCTAAGGTCAATTGCCTTTAATATGTCTACTCTAATACGCAGTAAAGATATGGTTGCTCGTTGGGGTGGCGAAGAATTTATCTTTCTAATATCAGGATTGGATATGGCTGAAGCCGAACCCATGTTGCAACGCCTGCGCGAATCTATCGAACAAACTCCCATCACGCATCTCGGGCTCAATCACTCGATAACAGTATCGATTGGAGCTACGCAAATGGGTGGTCATAATAATTTCAAAGAAGCATTTAAGCGAGCCGATCAAGCGCTTTACCAGTGCAAACAAAATGGTAAAAATTGTTTCCTTTCAAGTTAGTTGCGCGCATCAATGATGCTTTCGTTGCAGCAATCATATTAAGTACTGAGCAACGATCCGAGTATTGAGGAATTGTTGAGGGAAGAGAAAAACCCGCGAAAGATAGCCACCGGTATTTCTACCGGCAGCTAACAGAACTACACGTTTGGCAATTCAAGGATGCGTTTGGCAATAATATCCAACTGCACTTCAGAACAACCACCAGCAATGGTAGAAGCTTTGTTGCCTAACCAGGCAGCGGTCACGATTTGTTCTCTAGCGCTAAAGTTATCGGTGTCTTTGTAGCTACCCAAACCCTGCGGGCCCATAATGGAAACCATCAGTTCGGTATTGTTTTTGTTCATTTCAGAACCGTAGAGTTTAATCATTGATGTTGCAAAACCTGGGGTTAAGCCAGATTCAGTTTCATCTTTAATACGCCTTGTGGTTTCGCCAAAAGCCGCAACATCCATCTCTTGTTGAACCAATTGCAGGCGTAAAATTGGGTCATCTATTTTGCCGTTTTCATCCGCTCGGTATTCGCGTGCGATATCTAACAGGGTGATTTCTGTGCCTAAGCGGTGGTTACCGCCGCCGCCAATGGAGCTACGCTCGTGTTGAAGCAAACGTTTGCCCACCGTCCAACCTTCGTTTACTTTGCCGATTAGCTCGCTTTTGTCTGCACGAACATCATCAAAAATACTTGACAGAAAGGCGCTTCGCCATTGATTAGTCTGATTGGCTTATAGCTAACACCAGGGTCTGTCATTGGGAATAGTACAAAGCTAATGCCTTTTTGCTTTTGTACGTTGGGGTCGGTTCGGACTAGGCAAAACATCCAGTCGGCGTGCATAGCGCCCGACGTCCAAATTTTGCTGCCATTAATGATGAAGTGATCGCCTTTGTCTTCTGCTTTGGTTTGCAAGTTGGCTAAATCCGAACCGGCGTTTGGCTCGCTGTAACCTTGGCACCAATGTACGGTACCGGAGGTTATGCCTGGAAGGTGTCGTTGCTTTTGCTCTTCGTTACCCATTTCAAGCAGGGTTGGCCCAATCATGGTTAAGCTCATGCCGGCCAACGGTGGAGGGGCACTGATGGCTGCCATTTCTTCACGAAGAATTAATTGCTCGGCGTCAGAAAGCCCACCGCCGCCATATTTGGTAGGCCAAGTAGGCGCAATCCAGCCTTTGTCTGCCATGGTTTCTAACCATAACAAAGAATCGCCGGAGCGCTTTTTACGTGTGTAGGGGTTGTCTGCATCTGCGCCTTTTTTACGCATGCTGGCGGGGCAATTGGCTTCTAGCCAGCTGCGTGTTTCAGTACGAAATTGATCCAAATTTGCCATACGGTAGTGCTCTTCCATGTAAATTATTAGTATGTGTGTTTGTTTGTGTTTGCCATTTATTAACTAGCAGACCGCTCCGGCCGTTCGCAGTGCGGAAATTTTTTGTATATCAAATCCGTGTTCAGCCAATATTTGATCTGTGTGGTAACCCAAAGGCGGTGATGGGTTCTCTGTGCCGGTGGGTGTCAACGACATATTAACCACTGGGCCGGGCATCAGTTCTGGCCCGGTAACCGGGTGGTCATATTCGTACATGTAGCCCATTTCTTTGACCTGTGCTTCGTACACCATTTCTTCTGGCATGTTTACTTTGCCTACTGGTGCGCCATGTTGGTCAAACACTTCAATCCATTCATTCATGGTTTTGGTGCGCATGATGGCCTGAATTTGTTCAAATACTTCGGCCACCACTGGGTCATTGGCGGGGTCTAGCGGGTTAAAACCTGGTGAGCCCGTTGGCTCGCCTTCAAGCCCCAACGCTGTGCGCATTTGTTCGCGGTTACGCGGTGTTAGCGCACCCAATAATATTGCGCCGTCTTTAACGGGGTAACCACCATAATAAAGTCGCATTGAAGCGCCCATCATATGGGTTTTTGCTGCCAACTGCTCGGCGTAACTGCCCCCCCGTTCGCGAATTGCTTTTACTTTTTTAAGCATTGGGTCGAGTAAAATTTTATCGGCCATCGGCAGTTTGCTAACCGATGTGCCTTGTATAGCTAATGCTGCCTGTAGCAACGAAGCCGTAACCAACTGACCTTCGCCGGTTTTTTGTCGATGAAACAAGGCTGATACAATGCCCATTGCGCCCGCTAATCCTGCGGTGTAATCACCAATAGGTGAGGCGGAAATCGCTGAAGGCGCACCAATTTCATCTATTTTTTTATCTCCGGCCATCAATCCAGAAAACGCTTGTGCAACGATATCTGAGCCAGATCTTTTAGCGCTTGGGCCGCTGGTTCCGTAACCCGTGTTATCGAAATAAACGATATCTGGGCGATATTTTTTAAGTGTGTCGTAATCAACGTTGAGGCGCTTGGTTACGCCGAACCTTGAATTGACGATAAAAACGTCAAACTCAACAATCATTTTATGCACAACCGCTTGAGCTTCAGGGTTTTTTAAATCCATCACGATGCTGCGCTTACCACGATTTAACGCATGAAATGATTTGCTTTCGCCGGGCGTAAATTGCCCCAGGATTCGCATTCCTTCGCCGCCGGGTGGCTCTATTTTTACAACATCTGCGCCCATATCTGCCAAGTTCTGGCCACAAAATGGCCCGGCAATAATTTGGCTTAATTCAAGTACTCTAATTCCGTCTAGGGGACCGCCTTTCATTTGAGTGCCTCCTACCGTCAGCCGTTTGCTTAAAAAAGGTCTGCGGTAATTTATTATTATTTACGCGCTTGCCGGTCACTTCTTCCCGCCACTTGTATAGCCGCGCACAATTGCTTAACACCAGCAGTATAAAATTCATTGCTGATGAAATCTATTCTAACCACCGATACCGCTATATTTGATGTTAGATTCTTCAAGAAAACGACTGCTGGGTTTGCGCCAGTTGCTTCAGTAGTTTCGCTGGTTTCCATGTATCACCAAATTGTTGGTGATAGTTTTCTATCTCCTGATGCACCTTATCCAACCCAATTTGATTCGCCCAATACATTGGGCCGCCGCGATACGCTGGGAAACCGTAACCGTTCACATATACGGTGTCGATATCACTGGCGCGTATTGCAATACCATCTTCAATAATTTTGGCGCCTTCGTTAATCAGCGGGTACAGGCAGCGGCGCAGCACTTCTTGGTCATCAAATGTTCGCCGCTCTATGCCTTGCTCGGCAGAGATTTGCTCTACCCAGCTTGCAACCAGTGGGTCTACTATTGGCTTCCGGCTACCCTCCTCATAGCGGTAATAACCCGCAGCGCTTTTTTGACCGAAACGTTCCATTTCGCACAACTTATTTGGCAGATGGTCGGTAAGTCCAGCTGCTTTACCACTGGCTAAACGGGCTCGCCAGCCAACGTCTAAGCCGGTGAGATCACCCATTGTGAAGGGGCCCATGGGCATTCCAAACTCAACCATAACGCGGTCAACTTGTTCGATAGTTGCGCCTTCTAACACTAAATTGGCACCTTGCTGCATGTACCCTCGTATCATGCGGTTACCAATGAAACCCGGGCAATTGCCCGCCAACACGGCCACTTTGTTAATGATTTTAGCAAGGCTCATTGCGCGCAAAATGGTTTGGTCACTAACTTTTGTGCCGCGTACCACTTCTAACAGCTTCATCACATTGGCGGGGCTAAAAAAGTGTAAGCCAATGACATCTCCCGGCCGTTTGGTGGCGGATGCTATTTCATCGATATCTAACCCAGAGGTATTGGAGCCTAGTAATGCGCCCGGCTTCATCACTTCATCAAGCGTTGCGAAGATTTTTTTCTTAAGCTGCATGTCTTCAAATACTGCCTCGATCACGATATCTGCATCTGAAATATCTTGATAATCAAGCGAGCCGCTTACCTGCCCCCAGCACTGATCCATTTGCGACTGGCTAATGCTGCCGCGTTTAACGTTGATTTCGTAATTGCGTTTAATGACGGACAAACCTCGCTGTAGGTTTTCATCCGAGTTATCAATGATGGTCACTGGAATACCTACATTGGCGAAGCACATGGCAATGCCGCCACCCATGGTGCCAGACCCAATAATAGCCGCGCTGCGGATTGCAGGAATTTCAACGCCCTCGGCTAACCCTGGAATAACATCGGCTTGCTGCTCGCCCAGAGCAAGGTAACTTAAAGCGCCGCGTTGCTCGTGGGATTGCACTTGTTTGTAAATTTCGCGCTCGGCATCCAGCCCTTGGAGTAGCTCAGTATTTGAGGCAATACGCAAAGCTTCAACCAATTGTTGCGGTGCAAACTGAGCCCGGCGTCTACGCGCTAACGTGGCTGCGAGTTTATCTAAGATAGTGCTATCGGCCTCTCGGCTGAGTTGCCCCTGTGCATCTATACCTTTACGCCCTTGCGATAGTAGTGAAGCCATTACAGAGATATTCACTGCGCCGTCGGCAGACGGGCTGTCGATCAAGTCGATGAGCCCTATCTCTAATGCTTTGGTGGCTGAAACTGGGGAAGGACTCGTGAGTATGCGCGTAGCGACGTTCATTCCAACTAACCGTGGCAAACGCTGGCTGCCGCCAAACCCGGGTGTTGTACCATGCTTAAGCAAATCGTGATCAAATGTGCTGGCGCTGCTTGCCACGCGGTAGTCGCAACACAGCGCTAATTGCCAGCCAAAATCGTTCACTGCGCCGGTGATGCTTGCAACCACTGGCACGGCGCTATTTGCGATGGCGGTTAGGAGATTATCTGCTGATAGTAGCTCCGACTTCGTATAACCCTGCTGCTGTTGACCCGACGTCCTTAAATACAGCGCGTCGCCGCCGTTAAGCACAATACCTGTGACTTCCGAGCCTGCGCCAGTAATGGCAGCCCCAAGCGCCTCAAGGCATTCAGACCACGCCTGCGAACCCACCAATGGGGCTAATGTTGGCGCTAATTCGAGTGCTAATTTAAGTACCAGGGTTCCATCGATAAGTTGGGTTTGAAGCAACTGACTCATCATATTCTCCATATTTTGCGCCGCCGTGGGTGGTTTCCCGGCAACTGCGTTTTTATTATTGGCCGCTCATTTAAGTGCGTAGTTTATTATTTGGTCTATCCTTAACTCCAGTTATACCAAATTGTAAGTGATTTCTTGGCTACTTAAACAGATAAATCGAGTCGGAAAATTGATGTTTGGAATTTTCAATGTCACAAACCTGTAGCTAAACAACTGTAATTTAAGAATAAGCAATACTTTAAATTAGAAATATTGCCTGAAACACCCCATCAGGCCGCTGAAGAAAGCCCACCTGGCATGTTCTTTACCGACAATTTGAAGATGAATATTTCACAAAAAACTTAACCAATTTCAATACGACAAGCTTGACCATAAAGCTGTAGTTGAATTAATAAAAAGCTATTGATGGAGCGATGATGCAGTTAAAGAGTAAAGACCAGATGATCGCATTAACCGCTGAAGTTATTGTGGGGCACAACCCGGACTTAGTCTCTTTGCCCGACCTCTATTTTAAGTTGGAAGAAACCATTGCATCGCCCACTTCATCTCTCGACGATACTGCACAAATCATTCAGTCGGACCCTGCTCTAGCCGCAAGGTTATTGAGAATTGCTAACAGTGCCTTTTATAGTCATCCAACCGAAATCAATACGGTGAACAGAGCGCTGATGCTAATTGGCACTCGCCAGCTCAAAGAGCTCGCGATGGCTACCGTGGTTATTGATATGTTCAAAACCACAGATAACGCGTTTATCTCAATGAAAGATTTCTGGGAACACAGCATCGCCTGCGGAATTGCATGCCGCGCTATTGCGATATATCTCGGCAAACGAGATTACGAACAATATTATTTATCAGGATTATTTCACGCGATCGGTAGACTGATTTTATTCACCGAATTCCCAGAAATAGCTGAACAAACGACATCATTATCATTGGAAAAAAAGATCCCGCTATTCGAGGCGGAAAATCAAATTATGGGATTCAATCACGCACACATTGGCCATGCGCTGCTTAAAAACTGGAATTTACCCATCCCTCAACAGCAGGCCGTGCACTTCCAACATGGACCACAAACCGATATCCCTATGGCGATTTTGCCAGAGGTGATACATGTCGCCGATTGGATGGTAAACGGCTTGAGTATTGGCTCAAGCGGAGAGCAATATATTCCTCCGCTGATCGATAGCTTTTGGCAACGCTTGGATATGCCTGAATCTGCACTGGGTGAACTGATCGATCAAACTGATCGACAGTACCAAGATGTAGCTGGGCTATTTTTGTAGCTGTCCGCCTAATGCGTAACCTTTCGCCCCCATCTAAGCGCTCAAACGAGCAGTTCCTCCAAGAGCGCGTGGACTATCTTGAGTCTATGGAGCGCTGGCACCTGCAAGAATTTGATGTGCTTGCGGGTATCAGTCAAATTCAAGAAGACATTAAAAACTGCTCGAATAGAAAAGAAATTTTGCAAAAATCGGCGGCTTATCTCGACCGCATTCCAGAAATGCGCCGATACGGTTTTTGTTTGATCAATGAACGCTCGGCAGAGTTTTCATTGGACTGGGTAAACCACGAAGAATCGAAACACCCGCTGCAATGCGTAATGGACGCCATGATTGAAAATGGCGATTTTGGTTGGGCTACAAAAAGCGATCGAAGCGAAGTAAAAACTGTTTTAGGTCAGCCTATTATTTTAATCCGAATCGCTGTACCGGATAAATTTCTTGGTATATTAATTGCCGAAGTATCGTCACAAACGGCGTTCAAAAAGCATCACCAACGGTTGCTTACGGCGGCTGTTCAACATATTGCTTACGCGCTACATTCCCAGCGTTTATATCAGCAAATCAATGTCCAAAACAATTATTTAGAAAGCCTGATCGATGAAAAAACTCAGCAGCTTGAGCATGCGAGTAACTTTGACCCGCTCACTAACCTGCCATCCCGCTCAAGCTTCAAACAACAGCTAGAGTTGTCTCTTGCAAGAGCATCCAGAAACAACGAAAGCATTACTCTTATTCTGCTTGATTTGGATTTTTTCAAACGAGTAAACGAAGGCCTTGGCCATGCCAATGGCGATGAGCTTCTTAGGCAAGTGGCCGCACGCTTAACCAAAAATCTACGCGACTACGACCCCGTTGCAAGAATGAATGGCGCATCCCACCAAGATTTGGTGTGCCATTACGGCGGCGATGAATTCTGTTTGCTGATTTCAGATAAAAGCGAAAGTGAAAACATCAACCAGATTCTAGAGCGCTTACGTACCAGCCTTTCACGGCCGTTCCATATTGCTAATCGAGAAATCACGCAGTCATTTAGTGCTGGAGTTGCCTCTTTTCCTGAGCATTCCATAAATGCAGAACAACTCATACAACATGCAGATATAGCGCTGTACCAGGCCAAAGAACAAGGCCGAGGCAAGCACCTAATTTACAATCACAAGATGCAGCAAGAGTCGCTCAGCAGCCTGACAATATCGAGCAAGTTACATCAAGCTTTAGAGCGTGAAGAGTTTGAAATGTATTACCAACCACAGGTAAACATGATTGACAGCTCTGTAGTTGGATTAGAGGCGCTCATTCGCTGGAAAGACCGCGACGGAAACCGGATTCCGCCGGATCATTTTATTCCGCTAGCGGAAGAATCTGGGCTTATCGTTCCGATTGGCAACTGGGTGATCGAACAAGCCTGTAAACAGGTGAACGATTTACTCGACAAGGGCTTTCATATCCCTATCGCAGTGAATATTTCCGCGCGTCAGTTTAGCCAACCAGACTTTATTGAACGGCTTTTATCGCAGTTAAATCGTTACAGCGTACCCCATCATTTACTTGAATTAGAGCTTACAGAGCGGGTCGTTATGTCCGATATTGAGGACACAACACAAACTCTTAAAAAGCTGGAAACACTCGGTATTAAAGTATCGATTGATGATTTTGGAACAGGCTATTCATCACTTAGTTATCTGAAGAAATTCCCTATCGATGTGATCAAAATCGATCAAGCGTTTGTGTCAGACGTAACCACTAACAGCGAAGATGCAGCGATTGTTTCTGCGATCATTGCGATGGCAGAAAGCCTAGGGTTAGAGACCGTAGCTGAGGGCGTTGAAACGATCGAGCAGATGGAATTCCTACGCGCTAAACACTGTAAAATAGGCCAAGGCTACCTGTTCAGTAAGCCTTTATCCCGAGAGCAGCTGGACCAGTACTTAAGCGCAAAAACCACTGACCTCACTGCTCTGCAAAACAACCCTGTTCTCTAGGGCTGATTCGTTACCCCAAGTAGTTAATCATGATGCCCGCTGCAACTGCGGAGCCAATCACACCGGCTACGTTTGGACCCATTGCATGCATCAACAAAAAGTTATGCGGATTTGACTCCAACCCTACTTTATTGGCTACTCGCGCGGCCATCGGCACCGCAGACACCCCCGCAGCTCCAATCAATGGGTTGATCCCGCCGCTGATTTTGTTCATGAGTTTGGCCATCAGTACGCCAGAAGCGGTACCAATAGAAAAAGCTACAATACCTAAGGCCAAAATCCCCAACGTTTGAACATCAAGAAACTGGTCGGCCATCAATTTTGAACCGACTCCTAAACCTAGAAATATGGTTACGATATTGATCAGCGCATTTTGTGTGGTGTCGCTTAAACGGTCGACCACACCGGACTCTTTCATCAGATTACCGAAACAAAACATCCCCAGAAGCGGAGCAGCACTTGGAAGCAGCAAAGCAACCAATAGCAGTAACATCAATGGGAAAATTATTTTTTCGATTTTCGACACTTCGCGCAGCTGAGTCATAACGATTGAACGTTCTGCTTCTGTCGTCAGTGCTCGCATAATGGGCGGTTGAATCAGTGGCACCAGCGCCATGTAAGAATACGCCGCAACGGCTATAGCCCCCAGTAACTCTGGGGCCAGTTTGCTTGCAACATAGATTGCCGTGGGTCCATCCGCGCCTCCAATGATGCCAATAGCCGCGGCTTCTTTAAGGGTGAACTCCATCAAGCCAAGATCAGTCAAACCTACAGCGCCCAGCAGCGTTGCAAAAATGCCAAACTGAGCGGCTGCGCCAAGCAACAGTGTTTTGGGGTTGGCTAGCAACGGGCCAAAGTCTGTCATCGCGCCAACACCCATAAAGATGATCAACGGGAAGGCACCAGTACTGATGCCTACGTCGTAAATCATATGGAGTATGCCGGTTCCCACTGCCATATCTGCACCGGGAATATTGGCCAAAATGCCGCCAAAACCGATCGGTAGTAACAGTAGAGGCTCAAACTTTTTAGCGATCGCCAAGTACAGCAAAAAAAGGCCGGTTACCAGCATGAAGGCCTGGCCCCCATCCATTTGATAAACGCCTGAGTCAGTCCACAGTTGTATTACTTTATCCATTGCCGCAATCCCCCGCCTAGTTAAGGCTGATCAATGTTTGACCAACCACAACCGCATCACCTTCTTTTATGCTGATAAGATCTACGATACCAGCGCGGGTGGAGCGAATTTCGGTTTCCATTTTCATCGCTTCCATCACAACAATCACGTCACCTTCACGTATTTGCTGGCCCGGAGACACGAGTATTTTGAAAATATTGCCGGCCAACGGTGCGGCAATTGGTTCACCGGAAGCGGTGGTGGGTGCTGCACCCATTTCAGGCAGTACCGGTGTGATATCACTCAGTTCACCGCCTTCGGATACTTCAACAGAATAGGCTTTACCGTTAACCCGTACGCTATATTGCCCGACGTCACTTGGCTCCAGTGCTGCAGCGGGCTGAACTGGCGCTGGCTTTTGCGTGCCTGGTGCAGGCTCGAAAGCATCTGGATTGCCTCTGTTTTCAAGAAAGCGTAATCCAATTTGCGGGAACAAAGCGTAGGTTAATACGTCGTCGATGATGTCATCAGCTAGCTTAATATCGTTTTTACTGGCCAGCTCTTGAAGTTCATCGGTAAGCCTTAAAATTTCGGGCTCTAAGCGATCCGCGGGGCGGCATGTAATAGGCTCTTCGCCTTTTGCTAGCACCTTCGCTTGAAGGTCTTTATTGACCGCTGCTGGCGCTGCGCCGTACTCGCCTTTCAATACACCTGCGGTTTCTTTGGTAATGGTTTTATACGACTCGCCGGCCAGAATATTGAGCACAGCTTGAGTGCCCACAATTTGTGATGTGGGTGTCACAAGCGGAATATACCCAAGGTCTTTGCGTACCCGTGGAATCTCTTCCAACACCTCATCAAGGCGGTCTTGCGCGTTTTGTTCACGCAGTTGGTTTTCCATGTTGGTCAGCATGCCACCGGGCACCTGCGCAACAAGAATTCTTGAATCTACACCTTTCAATGCGCCTTCAAATTGTGCGTATTTAGTACGCACACCACGAAAGTACGCTGCGATTTCTTCTAGCTGAATAATGTCTAAACCCGTACTGCGGTCGGTGTCTTCGAGCATGGCAACCAACGACTCGGTTGGCGAATGGCCGTAAGTCATGCTCATTGAAGAGATTGCGGTATCCACGTTATCAACACCGGCTTCAATCGCTTTAAGCGCTGACGCCGTTGAAAGGCCAGTGGTTGCATGGCATTGCATGTGGATAGGAATGTTGACGGCTTTTTTCAGCAATGTGACCAATTCGAAAGCCACATAAGGTTTAAGCAGCCCTGCCATGTCTTTAATACAGATTGAGTGCGCGCCCATGTCTTCGAGCCTACGCGCAAGGTCTATCCAGTTTTCGAGGGTATGAACCGGACTTACGGTATAAGAGATGGTGCCTTGAGCATGCTTACCCTGACGCACAACTGCACGTACGGCTTGAGTGAGGTTGCGCGGGTCGCTCATCGCGTCAAAGATACGAAATACATCAATGCCGTTTACAGCGGCTCGCTCAACAAACTTGTCGACTACATCATCTGCGTAGTGGCGATAGCCCAGTATATTTTGACCACGAAACAACATTTGTTGCGGCGTGTTGGGCATTACTTTTTTGAGCTCACGGATACGATCCCAAGGGTCTTCCCCAAGGTAACGAATACACGCGTCAAAGGTTGCGCCACCCCATGACTCAATCGACCAATAGCCAATTTGATCAAGTTTTTCGGCAATCGGCAGCATATCGTCGATACGCATGCGGGTCGCAAATAATGATTGATGAGCGTCGCGTAATACGACCTCGGTAATGCCTAATTTTTTAGTCACGGTCATTTGTAATGGCCTTTTAATAATTATCGTTTGTACGGTTATTTAGCCACTGTTCTCACTTTT
>JAESUM010000045.1 GCA_016763075.1 Pseudomonadales bacterium | reverse complement strand
AGCCACAACCAAGCGCTTATTTCACAGCTCGAAGGCTTAGAGGATAAATCCCGTAGTCGAGATATTTTGGTGGAGCCAGAAAAGCAGTTCGAGTTTTATGATGAACTAATACCAGAACATATTTACGATCAGCGAAGCTTTGAAAAATGGCTGAAAGTTGAGTCGAAACAACATCCAAAGTTGTTGTTTATGGAGCAGCAAACACTGCTCAAAACCGATGCCCGCGAAGTTGACCGCGAGCAATACCCAGACCGATATGAATTTGACGGTTTATCCTTTGCGTTAAGTTATTGTTTTGACCCCGGCGACCCACGCGACGGTGTCACCATTCAAGTGCCTGTAGCTGCACTACGCCAACTACCCGAGTACCAATTGCAATGGTTAGTGCCAGGCATTCTGCGTGAAAAATGTATTGCATTGGTCAAAAACTTACCCAAACCAATTCGCAAAAACTTTGTTCCGGTACCGGATTACATTGACGAAGTACTACAAACCATGTGGCCGGTTAACGAGCCGCTAACCCGCGTATTGGGCGACAAGCTCCGCCGTAAAACGGGCGTGGTGATCGATAAAAATGATTGGCATTTAGATGCTTTAGAAAATCATCTAAAAATGAATTTTGAAGTGTACGGCAGTGATGATTCGTTACTTTTTGAAGGCCGTGACTATGCAGATTTACTGCTTCGCTCGGCAGACCAACCTACGGCTTCAAGCGGTACTGTTAAATTAGTTAACCATGACCTTGCTCAATCTGGCCTTAAAGATTGGAAGTTTGGCCAGCTGCCACAGCAAATTGAACACGAGCAAGAGTTTGGTAAAGTTAGAGCCTACCCGGCATTGGTTGACCGCGGAGAATCGGTAGATATTCAGCTATTCGAAACCCTTGAGCAAGCGCAAACACAGCAGCACCAAGGCGTGATTAGAATGATTTATCTGGCTATTCCACAGCAAATTAAATACCTGAAAAAACTGATCAAACCGAAGACCTCGACGGTGTTACATTACGCGGCGTTTACTAATCAAGACCAACTAAAAACACAGATCATTGATGCGGTGCTTCAAGAAACCTTCCTTCAGGGGAAGCCGTTGCCCTATGAACAGGCTGATTTTGAAAAACTCATTGAAGGTGGGCGTAGCGAGCTAGTACCCAATGCCGAAAAGCTAATGAAGCTGATAGCAGATATCGCGCCGTTGTACCAACAAACCGCTGCGCTGCTTTCAACAAAACGTAGCGCACCACAAGCCCACACTTGGGGAATTAACCTTGAAGATATTCAACAACAATTGGATGCTTTAATGTTTGATGAGTTTGTCACTCAAACCCCGCTGCAGTGGTTGGCGCGTTACCCCACATACCTTAAAGCCTTACAGCTGCGGCTTGAAAAGCTACCGGGCCAAATACCCAAAGACCAACAGTTCAGCAAACTAATGACTGAGTATTCAAAAAAGCATGTCACCCTCGCCGGTGAGTTTATGTCTACCGATAACCGACTGGCCTTTAACCACTTTCGCTGGATGCTAGAGGAGTTTCGGGTATCGCAGTTTGCACAAACATTAGGCACTGCTTTCCCAGTATCAGAAAAACGCTTAGACCGGCAGCTAAAGAAAATCGAAAATAGCAGCTGATTTTTCTGGTTGTGCATTGCTTTCGTTTAACACTGGCTTCAAAATAACGAGGCCTTCGTCGCTGTCATTGAGCCTGTTGTCACTAGGTTTTTTCATTCATCGGTTGAACCATTTAAAAGCGGTGCAGTCTTTGACGAGGACAGTGTGAATGTCACTCGCTTTTACCCATTATTGATACTCTTAATTGGAGATACTAGGATGAAAACTAATACTGCATCTATCGCAAAAACAGCACTTGCAGGTGTACTCGCGGTTGGATTGAGTGCCGGTGCAAGCAGTGTATTTGCCGGGAAAGCCGGCATGGAAAAATGCCAAGGCGTGGTTAAGGCTGGCAAGAATGATTGCGGAACTAGCAAACACAGTTGTGCAGGGCAAGCCTCTATGGATCGCGTCGCAGAAGAATGGGTATATTTACCGGTTGGAACCTGCGCCAAAATTTCTGGCGGCAAAGTAAAAGGTTAGTTGGTTTTATAGTTCCGCAGGATGTCGCAGACACCTCTCATGAAGCCTATAGCAGCCAGGGAACGCTCGATTTCTGGTACTGGTTTAGGGTTACGGTTTGAGCATTATCAGCACATCCTTGCGGAGCAACCTAGCGTCCCATGGTTTGAAATATTAATAGATAACTACATGGGAAAAGGCGGCCTGCCGCTGCATTATCTTGAGCAAGTTTGTCAGCATTATCCCATTACCTTTCATGGTGTGGGTATGTCCTTAGGGTCTACCGACCCGCTAAATCTAAAATACCTTAAACAACTTAAAGAGCTTAAAGAGCGCTTTAACCCCGTGCATATTTCAGATCACATTGCGTGGGTCTGCATCTCTAGCCAATACATGCACGACTTGCTGCCCCTGCCCTACACACATGAAGCAGTGAACTTACTTACAGACCGAATCTGCCAAACCCAAGAAATACTCGGTGAAACTATTTTGATAGAAAACCCATCAAGTTACCTTTCATTTACAAATTCTGAGATGAATGAAGTTGAATTTATTCAAGGCATTCTCAATAAAAGCGGCTGCGATCTTTTATTAGATGTAAATAATATTTACGTAAGTGCCCAAAACCAAGGCTTTGATGCCTATGAATATATTGATGGCATTCCAAAGCAACGGGTAAAAGAACTTCACCTTGCCGGGTACGAACAACGCACGCATTATCTTTACGATACCCACGGTAGTGAAGTACACCAACCTGTATGGGATTTGTATAAACATGCCATTGCTCGCTTTGGCGCTGTTCCAACTTTAATAGAATGGGATAGCGATGTGCCCTCATTTGAGACATTGATGAATGAAGCAAACAAGGCCAACTCAATCATGATGAGTCAATCAAATGCCACTGGCTGATATTAACGCTCCAGCGTATGACACTAATATACGTAGCTTTAAAATAAATTTGTTATGAATCTTCGCGAACAACAACAGTTTTTCCTGAAAGCTATTTTGATGGTTCTTGCGCCAGCACCAACGAAAAAATTTCATCGCTTATTGCGCCAAATGAAAGAATGTCGGCGCAACAACAATTGGATATTTATCGCGATGGT
>JAESUM010000044.1 GCA_016763075.1 Pseudomonadales bacterium | reverse complement strand
CCGATGAACAATAATGTGGTGTAAAGTCAAAGGCTTGGGTATGGTAGTGGAAAATTAAATTGGATAAGCACGTCACCTGACGTAGTTTTTTACGTCGGGTGACGCAGATTTAACTGTTATGCGCCTAAAGGGAGCTGTGTAATAAATGAAATTTGAGCTAATCAGCTGCCAAGAAAAAGCATCCAAAAGGGCTAGTATTCGAAGTGATAGCTATGTGTTTCCTGCAAGTGATGGCTCAACAGTCTGTTATCACCAGCCATTATATGAACAACCGTTCCCCCGTCTTCAAGAGGCAATATATAAAGGCAACTCATTATCTAAACTAAAAGGGCGCTACTATAAAATCGAAAGTAACGGCGGGTATTTGCACCAATACTACCCAGCAGTGGAATATTACAAGATAGCGCACCGAATGATTAGAGATAATATCCATACAATTAAATTTTCTTTAGATGAAATTGGTAAGTCACAACAAGCAATCGAAAGTATCTATAAAACAAAAGATGAGAAACTTCCAAGAGGGCAAACTAAGTTGTCCTTTGATAGAGAAATATACCAATTAAGGTCAAATATTTTTACCTTTGTTTTTTCAGTTCGGGCAACTTTGGATACAATCGCAAGCTTATTTCAAACCATATATGGCCCACAAATTGGGCAGCACATAAGCTTCAACGGGTTCATGAAATACATCACTGGAAATAAAAGCATTATTGAGGACTCAATAATGAGAGAGTTTATTAGCACTAAAATGGAATGGTTTGTTTTACTAAAAGATGTAAGAGACTACTTGGCTCATTTTGGCTCTATTCACTTTACAATCAAAGAAAATGAGCTTGGTGTTTTGTCCATTGAAATATTTAAAGATATAGAGGTTAATAACTTTATTCAAACCGTTCATAATGGTTTCCAAGAACTGATAGAGTTCCTAGATAGACATTGTGCAAATGTTGTTAAAAGCGCATAACAAGGCACTGCACTTGACCGCTAAAAGCGCCGTTTCGCTACGCTACACTCTGCTTTTGTCGGCAAGTGAGCTATGTCGTTAAGCACACACACAAGAATTCAGATTATGAGCCAAAATACACTTTATATTGCAGAACCAATTTTTTCTGAAAAGCTTCAGAAATTTGATGGGGAATCATCTTTCCCGCCAATTAAAAAAATTGGAATAACAACCGATCATCCTGAACGCAGAGAAAAAGAATTACTTGGCACGGTAAGTCCTGTAAAAGTTTCAATTATAAAAGCATGGACAAATGTTGATGCAAGAAAAATTGAATCAATGCTGCATACAATCCTTGATAATACTCGCCTAGACGGCGAGTATTTTTGGGATGGCAATGAAACATTAATTGATGCGGTCACTGACTTTATTCAATCATATCATCCAGAAGCAGAAGAAGTCCCAGTAACAGATGACTCTGATGTCGTTGCTGCAACACAGGCTGTTAAAAAGAAAAACTCACAAAGAATTTATACTGAAGTTGTTCCTAACCTAGAAGAGATGGAAATAAAATATTCCATCACTAAAAATGGAAAAGCTATTACTTTTAAAGTTGGTGAATATTACTTGAAGCTAAGTGGTCGCACAGGTGGAAAATATACTTTGACAATTTGGTCAAAAACAAAATCCACAGAGCAGGCGCTCATAGATTTTACAGAATCACAGGAGTGCTCAGCAAACAGCACCGATGACAGCAGTCGAAAAGCACGCATTCCAATGAGTGAGCTTTCAGTAATTATAAAATCAATACAGCACTTCGTAGGTAATAAAAGTGCTTAACAAGGCAAAGCAAAATCGCCAACAAGTTGGCTGGACTCGCTTCGCTCGCCTTTGTTTGCGGCGTTAACTGTCTAAAGGAGAAAAAGCATGGCATTCATACTAGGAGCAGTATTGGGTATGTATTTAATCTCAAGCTTGGTGGGGTTTGTTGCATTTCGAAAAATGGAAAAGCCTAAGAAGCACTATTTATCCGTTCCAATTGCATGGGTGCTTTCAACCATTCTGGCAGGCTACGGCATGGCAGATGGCGGTGATCCACAATTTGTCGCTGCCGCTATCAATTACGGCATAGCTTCGGTAACCCTCCTAGCGATCTATGCAGTAACTCACTTGGTTCGAAAAACACCTAGTATCAAGTTTGAACTGCGACAGTAGCGGTTAAATACCATAATACATTTCCTCTAGTGTTTTATAAGCGTAGCGCTTTCTAGGCCGGCGGTTAAGTTTGTCGGCGATTTGATTGCATTGCTGTTGCGTTAACCTGGCCATGCTTTCTGTTTTGGGAAGGTATTGGCGAATGAGGCCGTTGACGTTTTCGTTACTGCCTCGTTCCCACGAGTGGCAAGGGTTCGCGAAATAAAATTTGGCACTGCAGCGCGCTTCAATTTTCTTGTATTGATGGAACTCTGTTCCATTATCCGCAGTAATACTTTTGAAGCTCAACGGATCTCGACCAATCAAGCGAAGCGTTTTGTTATTTAAAGAGGCCGTTGTTTCGTTGGGGGCTATGAAAAATGCGCGGTAGTTGATGATGTTAATGACAGATTGGTCTAACTGGCGGGTGTTTGAGTCGTGTGGTTGATGGTACTCTTAATCGTGTGGTTAAGAGTATTTTAGATTTCGAGGGCAGGATATGAACACGGTGACAGCTAACGAATTGAAAACAAAAGGCGTATCGGCTGTTGCTGATCGTTTAAAGGTTGATGAAGAGGTTATTATCTCTGTGAGAGGTCAAGACCGTTATGTGGTTGTGGATGTTGAAAAATACGCGAAGCTGCGTGAATACGAGTTGATTGTGGCCTTGCAAGAGGCCAAAGATGATGTTGAGGAGGGGCGGCACATCACTGAAAGTGTTGCGGACCATATGAAGCGAATCACCGGTGACCTTTAGGCTTATTTACCCTGAGAGTTATGTCAGGAAAGCCAAAAAGTTCTTGCGCAAGCACCCGGAAGTACATGTTCAATAGCAGAAAACCCTCGAACTGCTTGAGGTTAATCCGCACCACCCTTCATTGCGCCTTCACGGACTGCAGGGCCGTTTAAGCGGCTTGTCTTCAGTCTCAATCAATATGAGTTACCGCATTGTATTGGAAATGATTATAAGGGATGGCGACATTATCCTTGTTGATGTTGGCAATCATGGTCAGGTGTATTAGTACGTTGATCGACGGTGCCGCATTTGCCGTGTTACACCGCCGTTAAAAACGGGCTTCGTAAACAAAATTGGCAGGTACGAAGTCTTGTCCCCCAGTACTCCCTTAGCGAACCTACCCTGTGGCCAGACCACTTAGAATAGAATATGCAGGTGCTTTATATCATGTGACTTCCCGTGGCGACCGCCGCGAGGATATCTACTTTGACGATGATGACCGTGAAATTTGGTTGGCTGTCTTTGCTCAAGTGTGTGCTAGGTTCAATTGGCGTTGTCATGCTTGGTGCCTGATGGACAACCATTACGACATTCTGATTGAAACTATTGAAGGCAACCTGTCCAAGGGTATGCGCCAACTCAACGGTGTGTATACGCAGCAATCTAACCGCAAACATGGTTTGTACGGGCACCTGTTTCAGGGTCGGTATAAGGCTATTTTGGTTGAGCGTGAAGCTTATCTTCTTGAGTTATCACGCTATGTGGTATTGAACCCTGTTCGTGCCGGCATGGCTAAAGATATCGACGATTGGAAGTGGAGCAGTTACCCCGCCATGATGGGTGATGCAGGTATTCCGGACTGGTTAGAAACAGATTGGTTGTTAAGCCAGTTTTCTAAAACTAAAAAGGTATCGAGAAGGCACTACAAAAACTTTGTACGCGAAGGCATTGGGCTGCTGCCGGTTTGGCAACAGTTAAAGTCTCAAATTTACCTTGGGGATGATTCTTTTGTAGATGATCTGCAGCGCCGCTACAGTAAAACCAACCAAAAGCAGGGTCTAAAAGAGGAAAGTTTAAAAGAAGTGCCGCGTTTACAACAACGGCCCATGGCAAAAAAATTAGAGTGGTATGAAAAACAATACAGCCGTCGGGATAATGCGATGGCGCTTTTGTTTCTGGATGTTAGTTGCCCAGTTAAAATAAGTTTGAATATTAAATTGCACCAATATGTTCAGGAAAAATGCATGACTCATTTTAATAAACCGAACGTTTGGGTGATGCTTGGGCTGGGAGTAGCATTGCCGCCGGTTTTGTTTCTTTACCTCAATAGGCCAAAATTATTTTTTTGTTATTTATTTCTTGCTGTTGTAAGCATTTTAGTTGGTGACTACCAGGAGCTTTATCTTGGCATAGCGCTTTGCATTATTTGCCCTGTTCATGGGTATCTGATTCTCAAAAAACCTGTTTTGGAAGATTCACTAAATTGGTACTCACATTGGTGGGGCTATTGGCTATTGGTGTGGGTTTAGTCTCTGTGTATGTAGTTGCTCGTGTGTTTTTGTATCAAGCCTTTACGGTGCCGGATACCGCCATGAGCCCATACTTAAACCCTGGTGAGAGAATTTTAGTCAGTAAATATGGTTATGGTTATGGTTATGGTTATGGTTATGGTTATGGTTATGGTTATGGTTATGGGGATTGGCTTTGGACTGTAAATTCAACCTCAGGTAGTGATTCAAAACTTAGCCGAGGCGAGGTTTATATGTTTTATTCGCCGGACAATAACCAGTTGTTGGTGCGGCACCTTATTGCCAAACCAGGCGACCATATTGCTATTGATCAATATGATATTTTAGTAAATGGTAAGGGATTAACACTATTGAAGAATGTGAAAATTGCTAATGATAATAATTTTAATGAAATAATAAATGGGAAAGTGTACGCAGTAAAAAGAACCGGCGGTAGCACACCTTTTGATGAAGTAGATAGCCCAGTGCCGGGCCAGCAGTATTTCTTTTTGGGCGACCATAGAAATAACGCAAAAGACAGCCGGCATTGGGGCCCAGTACCCGCGCAAAGTATTGTAGGCAAGGTTATACATGTGCGGGCAAGATGAATTTTTGAGGCGCGAGTGCCGCAAAGGTTTCATCAGGTATAAGTTAATTCAAAGCAGGTAAATAAAACTATGCGATCAATTGGGTACTAAACTACGGTAGTTTCGTTATTGTTTTGCTCACCAAATGTTTCCTGATATATACGGCTGTGACACTGCAATTATCGCGCTGCTATGGCGCAACTATTACGTAGCTACCGTGCAACTGTCGCGTAACTGTCGAAAACTATTCTTTTAGCCGCCAAATACTAATCATCAAAATAGTGGCTAATGTGATTAAGAACAGCTGTAGTTCTAGCCTGTCGTGCAAAATGGAAATGGATACTGAAAAGCTAATCACAGTTAACGTAGTGGCTCTTTTTTTGGTGGTACGCGACACGGTTCTGGTTTCTTCCCACTCTCTTAAACTAGCGCCAACCCAGCGGTTATTGAGTAGCATTTCGTGAAAACGTGGTGAGCTTTTTGCAAAAAGCGCGAGGGATAAAATTAAAAATGGCGTAGTGGGCAGAATAGGTAATACCACTCCAACCGCGCCAATGGCTACAAACAACCATCCTAGTGAGATGTATACAATTCTGACTACGTTATCTTTCATATAAGTAAATCACTGTGTTTGTTGTTGTGTCAGTGCTGCATGAGTACTGCGTGGGCCGCTGTTAACGGTGTGCAGTATGTTTGGAGGGTTAACGTCCCCAGTACTATTAACTCTAGCGTAGTTGGCGCAGCTGCGAGGTAATTGTTGTTTATTTATTGGGCAGGTCAATTAGCCGCGCCAACGTGACGATTGCTTGCTCTATTTCTGCGCTCCAAACACAAGCGCAGGATATGCGAATGTAGTGTTGGTATTTTTGACTAGCCGAGAAGATAGGCCCCGGCGATATACTAATGCCTAGCTTGAGCGCATCGCGGGCCAGGGAAATGCTGTCGATATGAACCGGCAGTTCAAGCCAAATAACAAACCCGCCTTCTGGCCGGGTTATTTTGGTTTCAGCGGGGAAGTACCGAACAATGGCTTGTGTCATGCGGTTTACCGCTACCGAATATTTTTGGCAGACCTGTCGCAGTTGGCGCTGATACGAGCCATTTGATAGCAGATCTGCGACAATCATTTGTGATGTGGTTGGAGTGCCCAGGTTCAACACGTACTTCATGTATTCAATTTTTTTGTGCTGCTTTCTGGGCGGTACTATCCAGCCCACACGTAGCCCCGGCGACAAGGTTTTTGAGAACGACCCGCGATAGTAGATATCGTGATTTGCATTGCGGTTACCCGCCAAACCTTTGCACGCCGAAGGGCGTTTGCCGCCAAAGCCCAAGTCTCCGTATACATCGTCTTCAATCAGTGGAATTTGATGGCTAGCGAGTTTGTCGACCAACTGCTGTTTGTTTTCATCGGGCATACAAAACCCAAGCGGGTTGCTGAAGTTAGGTACCACTACGCAGGCTTTTACATCCCAGTTGGTTAGGGCTAGTTCAAGCGCATCAACCGATATACCGGTTCGAGGGTTGGTTGGAAGCTCTAATACTTCTAACCCCAGTGACTCCAAAACTTGCAGTAAACCGTAGAACGTTGGCGATTCAATGGCGACGATATCCCCTGGGTTGGTGGGCGCTTTTAACGCCAACGTGAGCGCCTCTTGGCAGCCATTGGTAATTACAATTTCATTAGGGAGGATAGCGCAGCCAAACTCGGTCATTCGTCGTGTAATTTGGCGCCGTAATGCCGGTAAACCAGGCGGGAATGAACAGTTGATCGCATCGGCGAGGTGGTTGCGCGCAGCGTTACTTTGCGCCCGCTGAATAGCCCTGATTGGGAAAAATCGGTGGTCTGGCACCGCCGCGCCAAGCTGAGTAATGGTGGGGTCATTGGCGGCTTTAATTAGCGGCAACACCAACGCTTGGCTGGTGACTAGCATCGGTCGATCAACCGGGTTGGACGTGGTGGGCTCGTTGGTGGCTGAGCTCGCCCGGCGTTTTACAAAGTACCCCGCGCGCTCGTGCTTCAACGTATCCCCAGTTTTCTAATAGTCGGAAAGCTGCCACAGCAGTAGACACACTTACTGTTCGTTGCCTGCTTTGGGCCCTTACGCTGGGCAGCCGCTCACCGGTTTTATACAGGCCGTCAGTAATGAGAGCGGCGATATCGTTGGCGATTTAACTCGTATAGTTTGTGCATAGGGTGGCAGGCTTCGAGTTAACTGCAATACAGATTAGCGTTAAACATACGGTACAGATGTATCTGTGAGTAATCTGTACCGCCTTAGGTTTGATCTTTACAGTACTGTTTAAATATAAAGCGCTTCGCTTGCCGGTAATAGGCAAGGCAAGTGACCAGACATTCCCCGTTCAATCACCGCGTTGACTACTTTCACTTTATTAATGGCCGTTATGACTTACCCCATCGCAATTATCGACGCATTTACCAACAGCCCATTTAAGGGCAATCAGGCTGCTATTTGTTTGTTGAATGATGCAGAAAAGCCGGATATTTGGATGCAAAACCTAGCGGCAGAGATGAACCTATCTGAAACCGCATTTTTAACGAAAGCCCAAAATGGCGCTTGGGGCCTGCGCTGGTTTACGCCCACGATTGAAGTCAATTTGTGTGGCCACGCCACACTGGCGGCGGCGCATGCATTATGGGAACTACATGGCCAAACTGACCCAGTGTTTCGCTTTATTACCCGCAGCGGTGAACTCAGCGCCACAAAAAGCGCGAAAACCGAGAAGGGTATTGAGCTAGATTTCCCAGCTACAGAGATTACTAATCACAGCAACTCAAATGCTAGCGCAAGCGATACATTAGGCAGCAGCTTGGATGGCCTTGATGACTACAAGCACCTGCTGGCAGCGTTTGGCCTTTCTGCAAAACAACTGCCAGAGACGAATATATTTTGCGCCGGGGAAGACTTACTGGTGATGTTAGATGAGGTTACTTTGCTTGAAGAGCTTCAGCCGCTGGTTGAGCCACTAAGCCATATTCAATGCCGAGGCATTATTGTTACTGCAGCCGGCGGCCGCGATGGGGTGGATTTTACATCACGGTTTTTTGCCCCCAATGCCGGAATCACCGAAGACCCCGTTACCGGCTCAGCGCATTGTGCATTGGCCAGTTTTTGGGCGCCGCGCCTAAACAAGAAAACCATGCGTGGGTATCAGGCTTCTGCTAGAGGAGGGTATGTTGGGGTTACGTTAATGGAGCCAATGGAGCCATCGACATCAAAAGGTTTAGCGGAATCAAAAGGCTTAAAGGAACTAAATGAATCAGCGGAGTCGCGAGTATTGCTTGAGGGCCAGTGCGTAACCGTGATAACCGGCCAAACCCATGCATAATTTAATGCCAGCGGAGGAGGTTAGTGAAGCTAAGCTGGCCGACAAAGCCTGTTGGAAAAATGGTGAACTGGTTGAGCCAGAGCAAGCGACCGTTTCTGTATTTGACCACGGCCTACTCTACGGCGACGGCGTATTTGAAGGGTTGCGCTTTTACAATAACCGTTGTTTTGGGTTGGTGGAGCACCTTAAACGGTAGAGCTATTCAGCGCAGTATTGTTTAACCACCCCCTTATCTGAGCAACAATTGAGCGATGGCGTTGTTGAACTCATGGCTGATTCGGCGTTGGATGACGGCTACATTCGGGTTTGCGCCGGCTGTTGCGGCATTTGCACTGGCTACACGGCCGGTGGATAAAATGATACCGGAATCAATGCCAATATCTTGTCCGTTCGCGAACAACCCTGATTGGGTGGTATGACCACTAAAACTACCCCAGAAACGGCTATGCCGGAACCAATGATCGATTGGGTCAAAATATCAGCATCCTTGGCGAAATTATTGGTGATGGTGATGGTGATGGTGATGGTGATGGTGATGGTGATGGTGATGGTG
>JAESUM010000043.1 GCA_016763075.1 Pseudomonadales bacterium | reverse complement strand
GTATGGTCGGGGTAGAGAGATTCGAACTCCCGACATCCTGCTCCCAAAGCAGGCGCGCTACCAGACTGCGCTATACCCCGTTTTCTCCCTTGTTTGGGAGGACGAGATCATACGTAGCGGAACAGTTTACGTCAACTACTTAGCGGCTTAAATAGCTTGATTTATACAATTATTCCGCTTGCGATACTTTACTGTTGGTCAGTGCAGATGATTGCACCGTCAAAGAGCAGCGCTCAAGTGCAATGGCCCATTTTCATGCTGAGTTGCCGTACCAAAAACGCAGCTGAATGTTTAATCCTTTTTTATCGAGCGATCGAGCTAGCTGTTGTTCTAGGTTTGGGTTGGTGGCTGCTTCCAGCGGAAGGTGGATCTCGGCCAAAATACCTGAGGTTAAATAGTTGAGCCGCATTTCATGTATTTGTTGTGCGCCTTCGATCGATGACCAGGTTTGTTTTAAATGCTCACGAACTTCATTTCTAAGTGGCTGTAGCGTGATGGATTCCAGCGGGCGTTCAATATGGAAGTCGTCATCAGAATCGATGTGGAAGGTTACATCTTCAATAGATGGGAATTCTTGCAATAATTTCAGCGTGACCCATTGCCCTATTTGATGACCTTCCGAGACGCTGGCGCGGGCATTGACCTGAATATGAATATCAGCAAATACCATCGAGCCGCTTTTACGGGTTCGCAGGCTGTGTATGTTTTCAACTCCATCCACTTGCATGGCGCACTGTTTGAACGCCGTGACCTCGTCTTCTGGCAATGCGGTATCTACTAATTGTTTGGCGTTTGACCATGCTAGTGAAAAACCAATGTGGCCAATCATGATGGCAACTATTATAGCTGCGGCGGTATCGAGCCAAAAAATACCGTACATGGTTCCAAGAATTCCAATCACCACAACGCCTGATGAAAGGGAATCACTTCGGCTGTGCCAGGCGTTAGCAATCAGTAGCTCTGAGTTTATTTCTTGGCCGGTTTTTAATGTGAAGCGATAGATCCATTCGTTGATAGCAATGGACAGTACAGCTACTGACAGTGCTATAGGGCCAAATATTGGTTCGTGGATATCTGACATCAATCGCTCAATACCGGCGTAGCCAATACCGCCGGCAACGGCGATCAAAAAACTACCGAGTATTAAGGTGCCGAAGTTCTCGAATCGGCCATGTCCGTATGGGTGTTCGGTGTCAGCATCTTCATGCGCAAAATGGCTGAAAACGTATACAAACACGTCTGTAGCTAAGTCAGATAACGAATGAATACCGTCAACTAATAGTGCATAAGAGCCCGAGAAAAGCCCCGCTGCAATTTTGCTGACGGTCAGTACAACGTTCAGCGCAAAACCGTACATGGTTACGGTTTTAGCTTTCTGTGATTTGTCGGATTTACTTAATGGTGATATCGAGGAGTGAGTGCTATTCATGGCTGGACTTTAGCATATATGGATTGCCGAACGCAGTGCAAAATCACGGTTCATAAGGCCTTCAGGGTTATTTCAAAATTAATTGCTAATTGGCTTGAAAGTTCAAAAAATACATGGTCCGAATATTATTTATGCACAAGTTGAAAGTCATGACATAAGGTCCGTAAAAAAAGGTATAAAGATACCGTTGGCACGCTATTGACAGTTTGTAACCTATTGAAAAATATACCCATTAGCCGTTTTAGGTTAAAATATAACCAATTTGCTGGGAGCTAGCAATCATGGGGGCTGCGCCGTTCAATACGTGAGATATCCAAAGAGTTATCCACAGATTCTGTGGGAAATAATTCCGTTTGGCTAAACTCTAAAAAATTCAATGAGTTGCGATTTATTCGAAGGTTTGTATTGAGTAAAACATGCTAACTATTGATGCAATTGATAAGTAATGAAAAATATAAGCTTTGACAAAAACCCGCGCTTGAAATTGCCTATTTTTCGAGTGTTTTTTTCAGCTGATGTGCGCTAATCGAGTTAATGAATATAGCCTTTTTCGTAAAGTGGTAGCTAGATTACTTGGTCGGCTCGTTAACCCCCGGCACTCATTGGTAGCTGTAAATTTAGGCACAACTTTTCATGTAAACCCGAAGCTGATACCCTCGTCGAAATTTGTTCGATTTGAGAGTTAACATGCATTTGCCCCGTTATTTAAGTTTCATTGTTTTATGTGTTCCTTTGCTGGCGTTTGCAGAGCCAGAACAGCCTTCACTTGCGCCTGAAAAGGCATACACAACGAATAAAGATATTGGCTCAGATGAAGCGCTAGTCAGCTATTTTATTGGCTACCGATTGGGTCAAAAATTAACTGAGCTGGATATCGACGATTTAAATTATGAGGCGCTTTGGAAAGGGCTGCTCGAAGCGGGCTCCGAGATACCGAGTCGTTACAGCGAGCAAGAGTTGTCTCAAGCATATTCGCGATACTTTCAATGGAAGCAGCTGCAGAAGAAACAGCTCGAAGCCGATAATTTGGATAAAGCGATCCAGTTTTTGGGTCTGAAAAGCGAAAGCGAATTTATTACTGTGACCTCTTCTGGCTTGCAGTACGAAGTGGTACGAGAGGGTATAGGGTCGCAGGTTCTGGCTTCTGACTGGGTTCGGATTAAGTACCATGCGAAGCTTGCGGACGGCACCTTCATTATGGATAGCAGTGAAACTCCCGAGGGCGTGTGGGTTCCGGTGTCCGAACTAATACCAGCCTGGACAGAAGCGTTACTGCTTATGCCGATAGGTTCACGTTGGACATTGTATGCGGGCTCAAAGCTGACCTTTGGGGCAGAGCCACCACTAAAGAGCATTCCGGTAAACGCAGCGCTGGTGTTTGATCTTGAGTTGCTTAAGGTTCGCGTAACAGAGCCTGAAGACGACGAGGAGTAACTTGGTAAGCAAGCCGGGCGTTCATGCGAGCCGAGGCTTGTTCACTGCATATGCGTTAACCCGTTAGGCCCATTCGGAGCTTTTTTGGCTTGGTCGGACATGAGGCAGGATTAACCCGAGCATCAGGCCGATCAAAATAGCACCGGCTCCCATATAAAATTGATCGCTGCTAATTTGATCTTCTAGCCGGCTGACTTCAGCAGAGTGCATTTCAATGGCGTTTTTTTGTAAGCTGGTTTGTTCTAATAGTTCGCGGTTTTTACGCGTGATATTTACGGCATTTCCCGACAGATCTTGCAGGTCTGCATAATCCTTCGAGAGTTGATCGTTCTTCTTAATGAAGTCTTGGTTCTCGCGGCTCAACAGTTTGTTTTCTTCAATAAGTTGTTGGTTAGTTACCGTCACAGACTTTAACTTCTTTTGTGCCGATTGAGCTTTTTGCACAGCGGATTTTAACGATACTTTTGCAGTGGGTGATTTTTGCAAGTAACCGGTGAGTGCCCAGCCTTCTTTGCCTTTGGATGTACGCACGAAGGCAAATTCGCCGCTTGAGTCGGTTGCTAATAGCTCTACTTTATCGCCACTGCGCAATTGCCGAATAATTTTATGCTGCGAGCTAGCGCCGGTACGCAAGTTGAGCTTTAGGCTGTCGGTTACATAGCGTGATTCCGCAACAATACTCGATGATAGGAATGCTAAGGTAACTGCGGTCAACGTGCTAAGGGTGCTTTTTTTCATCCGTTTGGCCTACTAGATGTGAATCCGTTTTGTGGTGTATTCGTTGGTAATGCGTTGCAGTTATTATGGCAGCACATGCTTAAAAGGTTTGACTGAAGTGCTGAGATAAACTCCTGCACTTACATAGGGGTCGGCTTCTGCCCAACTAGTTGCTTGAGCTAATGTGTCGAATTCTGCAACGATTAGGCTGCCGGTGAAACCAGCTTCGCCAGGGTTAACGCTATCAATGGCAGGGAATGGCCCGGCGATAATTAGCCGGCCCTCGGCTTTCAGGGTTTCTAACCTTTCAAGATGTTCTGGCCGAGCCGCGAGCCGTTTTTCTAGGCTGTTTTGCGTATCGGTTCCAACAATTGCGTATAACATAAAAGATCTCGTTGTGGCGCGTGTTCGTGTAGTAGCTAGAGTAGCTCGGTGTTAGCAAGTTGGGTGCTTGCTAGGGCTTTTGTGGCTCGTTTTCTTCTTCGGGTTTGATATGACGGAAGAGGTAGACAGTTTGTAGAATCATGAAAACGAAGGTGATACCAAGGCTACCAAATACTTTGAAGTCGACCCAATATTCATGATAGTTAAAAGCAACATAATAGTTTGCTGAGCCAGTGACTAAAAAGAATGCAACCCAGCTGAGGTTTAGTCGGCGCCATATTTGTTTTGGTAGATCTATCGCGCCGCCCATTACGCGCTCTACCAGTGATTTTTCACCAATAAATTGGCTGCCCAGGAATACCGCTGCAAACAGCCAGTTTACGATGGGTGCTTTCCATTTAAGGAACGTTTCATCTCTGAGTACAAGAGTAACGCCGCCAAACAACAGCACAGCGATAACCGTTACCCACTGGCCTTTTTCTAATTTTTTTGTGATCAGTAGAGTTGATCCGTACTGAATAACGGTTGCGGCAATTAGAACCGCAGTGGCGACATAAATGTCGTACATTTTGTAGGCGGAGAAAAATACAATCAGGGGGATAAAATCAAACAGTTGCTTCATAGAATTGGTTGCTATAAAAATAATAAATAAATGTTAAAGGCCCAGAACGCATCATTATAGATATTGATTACGCGTTCCAGCAGAAAATTCGTGAACAGCGCTTTATTCGTTCGGTGGGCTGTTTCTAATTATGACGTATTTTGTAATAATTGGTCGGTTGTAATAATACACCATGAGGTCGATGTACGAGAGATGAATTTGTTTTCTAATCGTGTTGGAAATGACCAAGGCATTGAGGGTAACTGAGCCGTTCTCAGTTTCGATGCATAAGATAGTGGTGCGCACTTTAAAATGTCAGATAAGCGGTAAATCGTTAGATATGAAGGTAGATTTACACACTCACACCACCGCTTCGGACGGTCAGTTGGCCCCAGAAGCCCTGGTAGCTAAGGCTGTAAAAGATAAGGTCGAGTTATTGGCAATCACCGACCACGATACTTTGAATGGCTATCACCGGGCGCTGGATGTAGCCAAACAATCCGGCATACGCTTGGTTAGCGGAATAGAGTTTTCAAGTTACTGGTTGGCGTACAGCGTACATATTGTTGGGTTGAATTTTGACGTTGAGCATTCAGCGATTAAAAACGGTATTGAAGCCCAACAGCAGCAGCGCTGGTTGCGTGCAAAAAAGATTGCTCAGTTATTAGAAGAGCAGGGGATTGCCGGAACAGAGGAAGGCGCACTGCGCTTTAGCGGTGGTCACCCGCCGGGCAGGCCTCACTTTGCCCGCTTTATGGTTGAGCAAAAAGTAGTCCCCGATATGAATAGTGCGTTTAAGCGCTATTTAAGTGATCTTAAAATGAAAGGTTTAATCGAAGGTTGGGCATCTATCCCTGAAGTGATTGACTGGATTCACCAAGCCGGTGGAGTTGCAGTGCTGGCCCACCCAACGCAAAATAAGAAAATGAAATGGAAACAAATTCGCCGGCTTGCGCGGGTGTTTAAAGATGCAGGTGGCGATGCCATTGAGCTTATTACAAACGACCAGGTTCAGCCAGATATCCGCCGCCGTGTTGATAAGCTAGTGGTCGATTACGCCATGCAAGGCTCCGGTGGTAGTGACTACCACGGCGCTGGTGGTGGCGAACTGGGCCGCGATATTGAATTCCCAGTAGGCTGCGAACCGGTTTGGGCTAACTGGAGCTTAACGGCTTTAACGTAACGCATAACCAACGCATAGCTGCTGAACACCCTCGTAACCCTTGGCTTGTACGCCAAAACCCAAACAATACGACAATAAAATCATATGAGTCAGTTTTTTCAAATACACCCTGAAAACCCTCAAGCACGCTTGATTCGCCAAGTGGTCGAAATCATCCGCAGCGGCGGTGTGATTGTCTACCCAACGGATTCAGCCTACGCACTTGGCTGTATGCTAGGCAACAAAGATGCGGTCGCGAGAATGCGAACCATCCGCGATCTTGATAAAGACCACAACTTCACCTTGGTGTGTCGGGACTTGTCGGATATCTCAACCTATTCGAAGTTAGATAATTCTGCGTATAGGTTGCTCAAAAACCATACTCCAGACGCATACACGTTTATACTGCAGGGCACAAAAGAGGTCCCGAAACGATTTCTTCACGCCAAGCGTAAAACCATTGGCCTCAGAATACCGGATCACCCCGTCGCGCAGGCTCTGCTCGAAGAGCTTGGCGAGCCATTGTTAAGCTCTAGTTTGATTCTACCCGGGGATGAATTCCCAATGATCGACCCTTATGAAATCCGTCAACTGCTGGAAAAACAGGTGGACTTGGTTATCGATGGTGGTTATTGCGGAATGGAACTGACCACCGTGATAGATCTTGTTGATGATGTGCCTGTAGTACTACGCGAAGGCAAGGGCGATCCGAGCCATTTTATCGCGTAATACCTGATTTTAAATGTTTGTACGCAAGTTATACCGCCACTTTATGGAAACCCACATTGAATAATTTCGACCCGCAACAACGAGTACTTTCTGGCATGCGCCCAACCGGCCGGCTGCACCTTGGTCACTACCACGGTGTGTTAGAAAACTGGGTGAAGCTCCAACATGAGTACCAATGTTTCTTTTTTGCTGCGGACTGGCACGCGCTGACCACGCACTACGATAGCCCAGAAGTCATTGAAGCCAATGTCTGGGAAATGATTGTCGATTGGCTTGCCGCAGGCGTAGACCCAAAATCATCGACCCTGTTTATTCAGTCCTACGTGCCTGAGCACGCCGAACTGCATATGTTGCTGTCGATGATTACCCCTCTTGGCTGGTTAGAGCGGGTTCCAACCTACAAAGACCAACAAGAACAGCTTAAAGAAAAAGACCTCGCAACCTACGGTTTCTTAGGGTATCCGCTGCTTCAAAGCGCGGATATATTGATCTATAAAGCCGGTGGTGTACCGGTGGGCGCAGACCAAGTAGCCCATGTCGAAATTACCCGCGAAATTGCTCGGCGTTTTAACCATATATATGGCCGTGAGCCGGGTTTCGAAGAAGACTCCCAAGCTGCGGTTAAAAAAATGGGCAAGAAATCCGGCAAGCTATACAACCAATTAAGAACAGCCTACCAAGAGCAGGGTGACCACGAAGCATTAGAAAAAGCCCAAGCTCTACTCAAAGACCAACAAAACATATCGGTCGGCGATAAAGAACGCCTGTTTGGTTACCTCGAAGGTAGCGGCCGGATTATCTTAGTAGAGCCCCAAGCGCTGTTAACATCGGCTGCAAAAATGCCCGGTTTGGATGGCCGCAAAATGTCGAAGTCGTACCTTAACGTGATTGATATTCGCGATGAAAACGAGGTGATTGAAACCAAAGTACTCAAAATGCAGACCGATCCTTCACGTGGGCGTCGTACTGATCCGGGTGATCCGGCGAAATGCCCGGTATGGCAAATGCACGAAATCTATTCGGATCAAACCACTAAAGAGTGGGTGCAAGAAGGCTGCCGCTCTGCGGGTATTGGCTGCGTAGATTGTAAGAAACCAATCGTTGAGGCCATTCAAAAAGAATTATCGCCCATTCGTGAACGTGCAAAAGACTACGAGTCTGAGCCAGATTTAGTCAAAAATATTATTATCGAAGGATCAGAGGTCGCACGTGACGCCGCTAAACTAACCATGCAAGAAGTTCGGCAGGCAATGGGCCTGGTGTACCGGTAAATCGTGATAACCGAGCAAAATATTGTACCGCTCGAAGAGCCGATTCAACCGCCCAATAAGGAGCAGGTTCAGGCTGAGCTATTAGCCAAAATACCCGATGATCTTTATATTCCACCCGATGCGCTGGAAGTTATACTCGATACTTTCGAGGGGCCATTGGATTTACTGCTGTACCTAATTCGGCGTAAAAACCTCGATATTCTCAATATCCCCGTCGCTCAAATCACTGTGCAGTACATTCAGTACATTGATGTGATGCAGAATTTCAGGTTTGATTTGGCCGGTGAGTATTTGGTTATGGCCGCCATGCTGGCCGAGATCAAATCGAGGATGTTGATCCCCCGTGAAAGCGAAATTGAAGACGAAGAAGATCCGCGTGCTGAGCTAGTAAGACGGCTGCAAGAGTACGAGCGTTTTAAACAAGCCGCTGAAGATATCGACGAATTACCGCGAATGCACAGAGATACCTTTAGCGTATCCGCTGAGCTGCCAGAGATGGATCATCAACAGCCAGTGCCTGAAGTAGAGCTGCGCGAAATGCTGCTGGCATTAGCCAATGTCATTGCGCGAGCCGACAAATTCACCCATCACCAAATTCACATGGAGCCACTTTCGACCCGTGAGCGAATGACCCATATTCTGGTTAAGCTTAGCGAAATAGACGGCGGGTTTTTGCCATTTGTTGCACTGTTTACCATCGAGGAAGGTCGTTTAGGTGTTGTGGTCAGTTTTCTTGCATTACTGGAGCTCATTAAAGATTCGTTGGTCGAGATTGTTCAAACAGAAGACGAAGGTCATATCCACGTTAAAGCACGCTCCGGTGCATCTGCCGCTTTGAGTTCAATTGAGAATAGCGAGAAAGTATCGGGCTCAACAACACCCGATGACTCCGCAAGCCAAGCTACACTATTTTGATAACCACCGGCGTCGGTGTTCGCCTGCGCAACCATTTACATCTACTTTTAAGTTTATATACAGGTACCCAAACAAGCGTTAATGGACATTGATCAACTAAAGAGAATTATCGAAGGTGCGCTGCTTGCCGCTGGGCAACCGTTATCTGTCGAGCGTATCCAACAGCTATTCCATATTGATGAACGGCCTGCGCGGGCTGATATCATCACGGTGCTAGAAGCCATTACAACGGATTGTGCAGACAAGGGCTTTGAATTAACTGAGGTAGCCAGTGGTTATCGGTTTCAAATCAGGCAAGAGCTGTCGCCTTGGATAGCCCGATTATGGGAAGAAAAACCACAAAAATATAGCCGCGCACTATTAGAAACACTGGCGCTCATCGCCTATCAACAACCCATTACCCGTGGTGAAATCGAGCAAGTTCGGGGTGTGGCAGTAAGCTCATCTATTATGAAAACACTGCTTGAACGCGAATGGGTTAGGGTTGTAGGGCACCGAGAAGTCCCGGGGCGGCCCGCCATTTATGCCACCACCCATAAATTTCTCGACTATTTTAATCTTGCAAGCCTTGACCAGTTACCGACGTTGGCGGAAATTCGTGAGTTAAGCGATGCAAACCTGAACCTTGACCTAGACAATACCCAAATAAACAATGATCCAGAGAGTGAAGAAGCAGATGCAGCTTCTCTGGATGCAAGAGAATCTGAACATGAGTGAACGAATTCAAAAGTATCTTTCCCGACAAGGCGTGGGGTCACGGCGTTATATCGAGGGGTTGGTCAAAGAAGGCCGGATTACGGTTAATGGTAAGCCTGCATCGGCAGGTGAGCCGGTGACCGGCAGAGAAGAGATCCGCGTTGACGGCAAGGTGGTAGACCAACAGCCCGAACAAGCACTCGCGCCACGGGTCATTATGTACAACAAACCTATTGGCGAAGTCTGCACCCGCTCAGACCCAGAAGGCCGTAAAACTATTTTTGACCGAATGCCTACGGGTAAAGGTCGGCAGTTAATTTCGGTCGGTCGACTAGATATCGCCACCAGCGGATTATTACTACTGACCAACGACGGTGAGCTAGCAAACACCTTGATGCACCCATCTTCTGGCGTTGAGCGTGAATACGCCGTTAGGGTATTCGGCAATGTAGAGCCCGAAATGGTAAAAGCCATGGTCGATGGCGTTGAGCTTGAAGACGGCATCGCTCGTTTTACTGATGTGCAGTACGCAGGCGGCGAAGGGATCAATAACTGGTTCCACGTTGTGTTAACCGAAGGCCGTAACCGCGCAGTACGGCGTTTGTGGGAATCACAGGGTTTAGAAGTAAGCCGCTTGAAAAGGGTTCGGTACGGCAACCAATTCTTAGGTTCAGATTTGCGAACAGGCCAATGGAAGGATCTTGACCTGCCGGAAACCAAAGCGCTGTATCGAGCAGTCGGGCTTAAGCCACCCAGAAAAATCTATAAGCCAGCGCCAAAAGAGCGCCAAGAAATTGCGCGCCAGCAAGGTAAGAGAGCTAAACCAACAAGTGCTTCACGAGCTAATGCTTGGCGTAGAGCCAGTAGTTCAGCAGAATCGAAAGATTCAAAACCAGCACGAAGGGAGTAATATTTGGTGTGCAGGCTAGAAGGGCTGCGCTTTCTTTCTATGGGGGGAGTAGCCCAACCTTTGTTTAGCGAAGGTCGGTCTAGCTAACACCTAGCTAGCTAGACCTGTTCGTTAGCGACATCCGTTTCGCTAACTGTTGGCTGGTGCTGGTGTAAGGAAAAGGGCAGAGCAGGAAAGAAGTAGTTAGACCGTTTCTGTGGTCTTAACATCTTGCTCGGAACAACTAACTTGGTTTCGACCGCTGCGTTTGGCTGTATACAGTGCGCGGTCAGCTCGGTTAAAGAAAGACTTTGCAGTGTCGCCCGTATTCAACGTGGCGGTTCCAACGCTAATGGTTATTTTAATAGCCTCACCGTCTACGATAACGGTTTGCTCTTCGATAGCTAAGCGAACCCGCTCAGCGATCACGGCTGCACCTACTGGGCTTGTGTTGTGCAATAACACGACAAATTCTTCACCGCCATAGCGGAACGTTTGATCCGTGCTTCGTGAAGGCTGTGCGATAGTCTTCACTAAGCATTGCAGTACTTCGTCGCCGGCAACGTGACCGTAGGTGTCGTTAATATTCTTAAACCAATCGATATCAATAGCCAAAATCGACAAGGGTTGTTCATGACGTTTAGAAAGGTTGATTTGACGTTTCAGAGTGTTATCTAAAGCCGCTCTGTTTCCGGCTCCAGTGAGTTGGTCCGTATGGGCTGTTTGTAATACTTCGCGATAGGTCAGTGCATTCTTCATGGGGTACAGCAATGACGCAATCGAGATTTCAAGTAGCTTTAATAGCGACTCTTGAGGGGGCTTGTTGAGAAAGAATTTCAACTCACCGAGGCGATTTTCAGGGGTGCTTAGGCGGTAACTACAATTCACCTGTGCTTTTAGGCCAAGCTCAATTTCAATACGTTCATTACGGTTAACATAAATTAAACCGGTGATATTAAGGTTGTCTGCAATTTCTTCATAAAATAACTGCAGTAAGGTTTCGATATCCAGCGTAGTCTGCAATACCGTTGCCAGTTGCAGTTGTAATTGCGGCGCGGAAGGATAGGGCTTACTTGAAGCGCTATCATTTCCAATGCTTTGGAGTGATCGGTTTTCTGTAGTATCCATAGTATTCAGTGCCAGTGCCATGTTGACCTCGGGGTCATATATTCAATAGTCTCCCGAATGTATAAGCTAAAGACGTGCCAACTATAAAATCATTCATTGAAATTCCCGAATAATCATGTAGTTACGGACAGACTATAGAGTATTGTCTATGCAGATTACAAATTAATTAGTTTTTACGTCACTTTTTTGACGAAAAAATAGTCAGTTTGTAGAAATAGCGCCGAAAATATAGGAATAAAGCAGGATACAGCCACTAATGTGGCTGGTTTGAGTTGAGTTGTAATTCGTTTGCGGGCACAGGCGTAGGCGTATTTCAGCCCGCAATAGCTCTTTTTCTACAGTTTGAACCCGTTGGCATCAAGAGATTGCCCATTGATACCCATGCTTGCGTCGCTCATAAGGTGGAGGTACAGCGCCATAATATCTTCTGGTTTTGGGTTTTGTTCGGGGTTTTCCGCAGGGTAGGCGCTGGCCCGCATGTTGGTGCGCGTTGCTCCGGGGTTGATGGTGTTCACTCGAACGTTGCTGATGTTAGCAAGCTCATCGGCCCAAATTTGGGCAATCCCTTCTATGCCAAACTTGGATGCAGAATACGCGCCCCAATAGGCTTTGCCTTTGCGGCCAACACCGGATGATGTAAACACAACCGATGCGTTATCAGCCTGTTCAAGCAGCGGTAACAGGGCTTTGGTCATTAAAAATGGTGCAGTCAGATTAACCTGTATCACTTGCTGCCAGGCGGTTGCACTGTATTGCGCAAGGGGTTTGCGTTCGCCAAGAATGCCGGCATTAAGTAGCAGTCCATCGAGTACTCCAAACTCTTGATCCAATGTATTGGCAAGTTCTGAATACTCTTCAGGTGTCGCGGTGTTGAAATCCAACGTGATGATTGCGGGTGTTGGCCCCTTGTCATGGGTTATTTCATCATAAACTGAGTCGAGTTTGTCTTCTGAACGACCCATCAAAATGACAGTAGCACCGTTTGCTGCATAACACTTTGCGGCGGCGCGGCCTATGCCATCACTTGCGCCGGTAACCAAAATAGTGCGGTTTTGTAACGGTTTATTGTCGCTTTTTAGTGAAGACATGGGGTTTCCAGGGTTTGGTTGTTACAGACGATATGTCGGGTGGTTATATCGATAGGGTCATAATTTTGACTAAATGTTAATCGTAATGTGGGTTTATTGCCCTTAACTTGCCGGTGCAGCGGCAAATTGTTGCCCAAACCACGAAGTTAGCTGGATAACGGTATCTACTAAAATATCGGCTTTCCTGCTTTCAGCAGGGTCGTTTTCATCGATGTACCCATACAGCACGGCGATGGTCTGCATATTTGCATGGTTACCTGCTTCGATGTCGCGGCGATGGTCGCCGATATACACCGTGTTATGAGGATTGCAGCTGATTTGCTCGCAGGCCAGTAACATGGGTTCTGGCGCAGGTTTGGGTTTTTGAACGTGTTCAGGGCAAATGAGCGTGCTGCAGCGATCTGATAAATTGAGGTTTTCCAACAATGGTGTGGCGTAGCGCAGCGGCTTGTTGGTGACGATACCCCAGGGCAAGCCTTGTTTTTCGATGGCTTGAAGTAGCTCTTCCATGCCAGGAAACAGCCGCGTGCTTTGACTAAGCCGAGCCGCGTAAAGCTCAAGAAACCGCAGCCGTAGGCTTTCAAACTGAGGGTGCTGCCGGTTCATGTTAAAGCCAAGGCTCACCATGGCGGCTGCGCCGTGGGAAACTTGGCTTCGAATTTGGGCGTTGGTCAGCGTGGTTGGTAGGTTTTGTTCTTCAAGTAACGTTCTTAAAACGCCAATGAAATCTGGAGCGGTATCCAGCAAAGTGCCGTCCAGGTCAAACAATACGGCTTCAAGTGGTTTTGGCATCACGATAGCAACGAGGTTGTGATCGATGCGCTATTAAAGCGGTTTATCTGCATGAACCAAATAGTTCACGCTGGTGTCGCGGCTTAAAGAATAACGCTTGGTCAGTGGGTTGTAGACCATGCCAGTGATGTCTCGTGGTTGTAGGTCAGCTTGTCGTGCCCAGCGTGCTAGTTCTGAAGGCTTGATCAGTTTGTTGTAATCGTGAGTGCCCTTGGGTAACAATTTAAGGATGCGTTCGGCGGCTACAATCGCAAACAAGTAGGCTTTGGCGTTGCGGCTTATGGTTGAAAAGTAGATCGTTCCACCGGGTTTAAGCGCTTTTGCGCAAGCTCTGATGACAGAGCTGGGGTCAGGAACATGTTCAAGCATCTCCATGCAGGCTACTATGTCGTAGGTTTCGGGCTCTTGTTCGGCCAGCTCTTCGATGGTGGTGAGCCGGTAATCGATATCGAAACCACTTTCCTTTGTATGAAGCTTCGCGACGGATAGCGGTGCCTCACCAACATCTATACCTGTAACGGTTGCGCCTCGGGCAGCCAAACCTTCGCTTAAAATGCCGCCGCCGCAGCCGACATCGAGTACTGTTTTACCCGCAACCGGCGAGCGTTCATCAATGTAATTAACCCGCAGTGGGTTGATTTGATGCAGTGGCCGGAACTCACTATTTTGGTCCCACCAACGGCTGGCGAGGGCTTCAAATTTAGCTACTTCTGACGGGTCTATATTTCGGGCAGAGGCTTCTGGTTGCATGGCATATGTCGCTAGGAATTAAGGGCCGAACCGGCAAATTTGCACGGGTTTGTTATAGGGGCGAATTGTGGGCAGAGCGGCAGCAAAGATCAACCGTTATTTATACCGATTTAGCGCTAATCGAGTGACTCTTTATGGGTGATTTTGTCGCGCCATTGTTTTGCTTTATGAATGATTTCGGTGGTGTCGGCGGTATTTAACCGAGAATCTTCAACGATAACCTTTCCGCCGATCCAACTGTGGGTCAGTTGGCTTGCGCTGTTGGTGTAAATGAGTTGCGATACTGGGTTGTATATAGGCTGCTGAAACACTGTATCAAGATTGATCGCAATTAAGTCGGCCCACTTGCCGGGTTCAATGCTGCCTAGTTTGTCTTCCAGTCCCATGGATTTTGCGCCATTAATAGTGGCCATTTCTAGCGCGTCGTGGTCGGTAATGGCTGCAGCATTGCCACTATTGGCTTTAGCAACCATGGCTGCGCTGCGCATTTCGCCAAATAGGTCCAAGTCATTATTGCTGGCGCAACCGTCTGTTCCCAGTGCAATGTTGATTCCGGCTTCTTGTAATGTCAGCGTGGGGCAGAAACCGCTGGCTAGTTTCATGTTGGATTCAGGGCAGTGAATCACATGCGCGTTGGCTTTCTTTAATAGGCGGATATCTTCTTCATTTAAGTGAGTGGCATGAACCGCTTGCAGGGCAGGGGAAAGCAGCCCTAAATCAGCCAAACGTTTGATCGGGCGTTTGCCGTACTGCTTGAGTGAATCTTGTATCTCTTGCCGGGTTTCGTGCAAATGAGTATGTACCGGTATTTCTAGCTCTTCCGACAACATTGCGATGCGTTGCAAGGGTGCGTCGGATACGGTATACGGCGCGTGCGGGCCAAAGGCAATGTTGACTATTTTGCTGCCGCGGTAGTCATCCTGTAGCTGTAAACCTTTGTGGATATATTCATCCGGGTCTCGCGCCCAAATCGTTGGGAAGTCCATGACAGGGAAGCAAACTTGGCTGCGGATCCCCATCTGTTGCGAGACTTGCGCGAAGACATCCGGAAAAAAATACATATCTGAACTAAAGGTGGTACCGCTAAGTAGCATTTCAGCAATGGACAGCTCGTTGCCGTCGCGTACAAATTCTTCGCTGACCCATTGTTGCTCGGTCGGCCAAATGTGGTCGTTGAGCCAATTTTGCAGGGGTAGATCGTCTGCCATTCCGCGAAACAAGCTCATGGCTGCATGGCCGTGGCTGTTTATTAGTCCTGGTAGTAACGCTTGCTCACCAAGCCTGTACACCTTACGGGCTTCAAATAACTGATCGATCTCTGAAGCCGGCAGAATTGCTTTGATTTCACCGCGGTCAATCGCCACCGCATGATACTTTAATACGGTATTCCTGGGGATAACCGGGATGATCCAGTTCGCATGAATGATGGTATCGATTGGCGAGCGAGGATTGTCTTGCGCGGTCATAGGGTGTGTAGCCTGAGTTGTTCGGAGGTGTTTTTTGTCGCTGCATGGCTTGGTAAGTGGTGCGATCATAGCTCTTTGTGGAAAACATTGCTCAGAGGCGCTCTCAGGCGTGCTTGCAGGGGGCGGGCGTGGTATAATTTTCTACTTTCACGCGTACGATTTTTGCTCAATGCGGCGTTTGCGCCGCAAGCTGAATTATCCGAATCAGGGACTGAGCCGCGTTTCATTAGAATTATAAATAAATTGGATCACAATGAGCGAGCAGTACTCAGAAATTACACCGATTAATATCGTTGATGAGCTAAAAACATCCTATCTTGATTACGCGATGAGCGTCATCGTAGGGCGTGCACTTCCTGACGTGCGAGATGGGCTCAAGCCTGTTCACCGGCGGGTTTTGTTTGCGATGCGTGAGCTGAATAACGACTGGAACAAGCCATATAAAAAGTCTGCTCGAGTCGTTGGCGATGTGATTG
>JAESUM010000042.1 GCA_016763075.1 Pseudomonadales bacterium | reverse complement strand
TAAAGCTATTTTCGTGAACCTTATTGATAAAATGCTGGAGCATTTTCTCGGTCACTTGGAAGTCAGCAATGACGCCGTCTTTGAGGGGTCTAATAGCGGTCACGTTTCCGGGGGTTCGGCCCAACATACGTTTGGCGGCGGTGCCGACCGCGGTAACGGTTTTTTGTCCATTTTTCACACGAATAGCCACCACCGATGGCTCGTCTAAAACAATCCCCTCCTGCGGTATATAAATCAGTGTATTCGCCGTACCTAAATCGATGGATAGGTCGTTGGAAAACATCCCACGTAATTTTTTAAACATTCAATTTCGGTGCTCCCGCACCGCCCTTCAAAATAGTGTCGATTGCGTGAAATGATTAAGTATAGGCCACTACAAAACTAAACGATCGATAGAACCGCTGGCCAGCCTACCGTGATTGATTCCAGACAAAAAAGGAAAAACCTTTAATTCATTGAAAAAAATAGGTTTTTTTTGCTAATTCGGGACTGTATCAGCGGCAGGGATTCAGAGCAAGCGCTAAATATGGTAAGTTGGCGCCTGTTTACCGCCACAGTATATTTCGATATTCGGAGGCGAAAGTTGAATCCATCCTTAGGGAGAAGTTTTGATGTCTATCGACAACAAAGAAATTGAAAAAATCGCCCACCTTGCCCGATTAAAATTCGAACAAAAAGAGTTAGATGAAGTCACCGAACGGTTCACTTCTGTACTCGATTTTATCGATCAACTGCATCAAGTAGATACCGCAGCCATTGAACCCATGGCTCACCCAATGGATGCCGTTCAACGCCTTCGCGCAGATAAAGTCACCGAAACCAACCAGCGTGAAAAGTATCAGGCAGTCGCTCCAGCCACTGAAAAAGGCCTGTACCTGGTCCCCAAAGTAATTGAGTAACCCTCAACCACCGTTACTCACGCTACAACGAACTTATTCCTGGTATTGAACCAGCAAGCATCCAACCAAAGGACGCGCGTATTCCATGCACAACAAGACCCTTTCTGAACTATCCAGCGGTCTCGCAAACGGCGACTTCAGCAGCGTAGAGCTCACCCAACATTATCTTGAGCGTATTAATCGGCTAGACCCTCAGTTCAATAGCTTTATTACGGTGACGGATGAACTGGCTATCCAACAAGCCCAGCAGGCAGATAAGCTGATTGCATCTGGCGAAAACCACCCGTTACTGGGCGTGCCTTTTGCCCATAAAGACATTTTTTGCACCGAAGACGTACTCACAACCTCCGGCTCAAAGATGCTGGCTAATTTTGTATCGCCCTATGATTCAACGGTTGCGGCTAATTTGAAACAAGCCGGCGCAGTTACGCTGGGTAAAACCAATATGGACGAGTTCGCTATGGGCTCGTCCAACGAAACCAGCTATTTTGGCCCCGTCAAAAACCCTTGGGATGTCAGCCGTGTACCCGGCGGCTCTTCAGGTGGCTCGGCGGCTGCAGTAGCTGCACGTTTAACACCGGCGGCTACGGCCACCGATACCGGCGGTTCAATCCGCCAACCCGCCGCACTTTGTGGTGTAACCGGGCTTAAACCCACCTACGGGCGTATCTCTCGTTGGGGAATGATCGCCTTTGCGTCCAGCCTTGATCAAGCAGGCCCTATCACCCAAACCGCTGAAGACGCGGCATTGATGCTTAACTCTATGGCTGGGTTTGACCCCAAAGACTCCACCAGTGTCGACCAGCCTGTACCGGATTACCGCGCTAATCTGAATGATTCGCTCAAAGGCCTGAAAATTGGCTTACCAAAGGAATATTTTGCTCAAGGCCTCGACCTCAAACTAGAAAAAGTTATCCAAGAAGCGATTTCAGAATACCAACGACTCGGAGCCACTGTGCAGGAAGTTAGCCTGCCAAATAGCTCGCTATCTGTGCCGGCTTATTATGTGGTTGCGCCGGCGGAATGCTCTACAAATCTGTCACGCTTTGATGGCGTGCGCTACGGTTACCGCTGCGCAGACCCCATTAATCTCGAAGATATGTACACCCGAACTCGCACCGAAGCATTCGGCGAAGAAGTGAAACGGCGTATTTTGATTGGCACCTACGTGCTGTCATCTGGCTTTTACGATGCTTACTATATTAAAGCGCAAAAAATCCGGCGCTTAATTCAGCAAGACTTCGTCGATGCATTTAAAGAAGTAGACGTATTGATGGGCCCGACTTCGCCCTCACAAGCCTTTAAACTTGGCGAAAAGACCGCTGACCCGCTGACCATGTATCTTGAAGATATTTACACCATTGGTGTGAATCTGGCCGGTTTGCCGGGTATTTCGATTCCCGCTGGGCAGCTCGACGGCTTGCCCGTTGGCTTGCAGATTATCGGCAACTATTTTGCAGAATCAAAACTGCTAAACGTTGCGCATCAGTATCAGCAAGCGACCAACTGGCATAAAGCTCAGCCCATAGATTAGCAGCATGAGCATTGGCGAATAACGCCGTACCTCATCGCAATTTTATATACAACGGATCAACTTGAAGGTTACACAATAAGATGGAATGGGAAACCGTAATCGGACTTGAGATACACGCCCAATTGGCAACCGAGTCAAAAATATTCTCTGGCTCTAGCACCACCTTCGGCGCGCAGGCCAATACTCAAGCAAGCTTAGTCGACCTGGCCCTCCCCGGTGTACTGCCTGTATTCAATGAGCAGGCGCTTAAACTTGCAGTGATATTTGGGCTTGGCATTGGCGCCACCATTCACAAACGCTCGGTATTTGATCGTAAAAACTACTTCTACCCAGACTTGCCAAAAGGCTATCAAATCAGCCAATTGCACCACCCTATTGTCGGTGAAGGGAAGCTTGATATCGCCCTTGCTGACGGAACCGTTAAGCGCATTGGCATTACCCGCGCTCACCTCGAAGAAGATGCAGGAAAATCACTGCATGAAGAGTTCCCAAATTTTACTGGCATAGACCTCAACCGTGCCGGCACCCCCCTACTTGAAATTGTTTCAGAGCCAGATATACGCTGCGCAGAAGAAGCCGTTGCCTACTTAAAGAAAATTCATGGCCTGATTCGCTACCTTGGCATATCCGATGGCAACATGGCCGAAGGCTCAATGCGCTGCGATATCAACATCTCCATGCGCCCAATGGGCCAAGAGACACTAGGAACCCGCGCTGAAATCAAAAACGTAAACTCCTTCCGGTTTGTTGAAAAAGCGATCGCGCATGAGATTGAACGGCAGGTCGATATTTTAGAAGATGGCGGCAGCATTGTGCAGGAAACACGCCTATACGATTCAGACCTTGATGAAACCCGCTCGATGCGCAGCAAAGAGGTTGCGATGGATTACCGGTACTTCCCTGAGCCTGATTTATTACCGATTATTATCGATGACGAATACATCGAGGCCCTACGCGCAAACCTGCCAGAACTGCCAGATCAAAAGAAACAACGCTTTATCGATCAACACGGGCTGAGCGCCACGGATGCCGAACAACTCTCCGGTAGCCTTGAGCTAGGCGATTACTTCGAGCAAGCTGTGGAGCTTGCTGGCTCCGCCAAACTATGTGCCAACTGGATCATCGTCGAGCTCAGCGCTCAGCTCAACAAACATGATCTTGGCGTCAGTGAGTCACCGGTTTCAGCGCAACAATTAGGCGAGCTGGTATCGCGGATACAAGACAATACAATTTCAGGGAAAATAGCCAAAACCGTTTTTCAAACGCTTTGGAAAGACGGCGGCAGCGCGGACCAAATCATTGAATCTCAAGGTTTAAAGCAGGTGACCGACAGCGGGGCTATCGAAGCACTCGTAGATGAAGTACTTGCCGCAAACCCGTCACAGGTCGAGCAGTTCAAAGCAGGTAAGGAAAAGATGTTGGGCTTCTTCGTAGGGCAAATCATGAAAGCCTCGAAGGGCAAAGCCAACCCGGCTCAGGTTAACCAGATACTAAAAGATAAGCTCACGGCCTAGGGCGCGTCATCATTTGCATATGAGGTAGCCCTGGCTGCTTCATATGCAGGTCAGCGCAAGGCTATTTTTGGCTGAGTGCCATGGCCTCAAAAGCAATCCCGCTCCATCCGTGCTGGATGAAATTTCTGATATTTTGATGATCGTCACCATCAGGGGTCGCCAGAACATCCTGATAATATTCGCCAAAACAGCTCAGCGTTTGTGATTCAGGCAACTTGTTGAGTTGTGCGAATGAAAATATCTTGCATGAGCCGTTATTCTCCCCTTTATTGTTTCGAACGTCCCCATTCGAAAACGCGACTTCCACAAACTGATAATTTTGTTCGATGACTTGCATGGTGTCTGCAAATTTTACGGTTTCTGGCTTCGACCGTAAGGTTTCGATGAATCCCTTTAACGACATGTGGTTGTCCTTTTTAGGTAAATGAGGGACTAAGCAATATTTAGTGCTATTTTCAGGCAAAACATATCACGCATAACTCGTGGCTCGATAGTCGTGACTATCACTGAACTGCAATCATGCAACTAGACATCACAGAGAAAACAGGCGCAACTAAATCAAGAACAGCGGAACAGCGGAACAGCGGAACAGCGGGGAAATTCAAATAGGGAAATAAAATAGGAGGATAGCAAAACCAGAACGGTTCGAACCAAGGCTGTTGCTGCAGATAAGTAGCCATGAACTCCATGGCAACTTCTGCAAATATTGAAACCCAGTATATTGGGCTTCAAACAACAACATTTTGACGCATATCTTACTTGAAGGTTTTAAAAGAATGGAGCGGGAAACGAGACTCGAACTCGCGACCCCAACCTTGGCAAGGTTGTGCTCTACCAACTGAGCTATTCCCGCTCTATTCTTTTCAAGCAGTGCTTGATGGGAGTCGTATTCTACATTTGTAACGGCGAGAGTCAACTGGAATTTTCCATTAAACATCAAATAGTTGATTTAAATTCATGCCCCGCATTATGCTTCTTTTAAAATAGGCCACGCGGCTCGCAAATACACAACCATCGACCATAAAGTGAGTCCTGTGGCGATGTATAAGATGCCGTACGCCAATATAACAATCGGGTCTTCAAAGCTAGGCTGCCTAGCCAGCAATCCTGTAATTGCCGTCATCTGAGCAAAGGTTTTAAATTTACCGACACTCGATACCGAGACACTAGCCCGCTTACCAACCTCGGCCATCCACTCTCTGAGGGCAGATATTGTAATCTCTCTACTTATGATGACCAACGCTGGAACCGCAAGCCAGGCGCTAGCATGGGACTCCACCAACAGAACAAGTGCAACGGCAACCATAAGCTTATCCGCTACGGGATCCAAAAAAGCACCCAGAGCACTACTTTGCTCCCACTTTCTTGCCAAATAGCCGTCAAGCCAGTCCGTAAGCGCAGCTCCCGCAAACAGTGCGGCGGCTGCCAGGTACTTCCACTCAAAGGGTAAATAATATACCAGCACAATGACAGGGATCGCAAATATTCGCAGCATTGTTAGAATATTTGGAATGGTATAAATTGAATGCTTTACACTACCTTTAGACATAACTTCTCTTAATCAATGAACGACGCTCAAGCACAGAGCCCTACAATATACGGCTGAATTTAGCATGGTTAGGTACATTTAACACGTTTTCTACCTGCCCTACCCAATCATTGGCTAGTCATTATGAAGCGCCGCGTAAATATCAGTCGCCATTTTAGCACTAATACCCTTCACTTTTGTTAACTCTCCTTGGCTTGCGCGTGCTATTTCTTGAAAACCGCCAAAATGTAACAATAGTTCTCTGCGCCTCTTAGGCCCTATACCTTCTATTCCTTCCAAAGGGGAAACTCTTCTTGTCTTAGCTCTCTTTTGTCGGTGCCCAGCAATAGCAAACCGATGTGACTCATCTCGTATATGCTGAATTAAATGCAACCCAGAGTCATCTGCCTTAGGGGAAAAACCCAGGCTATCCCCTTCAAGAAACAAGGTTTCTAAACCTGCTTTGCGCGTTGTACCTTTTGCCACACCCAAAAGTATCACCCCTTGGATCTGCAATGACTGCAACACTTCACGCGCCTGCCTTAACTGACCCTTACCCCCATCGACAACCAAAATATCGGGGAGCTTTCCTTCGCCTTTTTTAAGGCGCGTATAGCGACGCTCCAACACTTGCTTCATTGCTGCATAATCATCGCCTGGGGTAATACCTTCGATATTAAATCGCCTATAATCAGCCTTTATTGGGCCATCCTGATTAAAAACAACGCAGGACGCAACCGTACTTTCTCCCTGCGTGTGACTGATATCAAAACACTCTAACCTTTGAGGTAACTCATCCACACCCAACAATTCTTGTAATGAAATAAAC
>JAESUM010000041.1 GCA_016763075.1 Pseudomonadales bacterium | reverse complement strand
AGCAATAATGTATAGCAATAATGTATAGCAATAATGTATAGCAATAATGTATAGCAATAATGTATAGCAATAATGTATAGCAATAATGTATAGCAATAATAATGTACCGACCTACTTTTTAACTGCTGGCCTTGCTGCAGTGAACTGTAATTAACCGTTGGTTATTTACGCTAGATCGGGGCGACGCATTCTACCTGTTTAGATTAGCCGTTGCAAAGTGATTGTGTACGCTGTGAGTAGAATATTATTTGTTGCTTCTAACTTCGCTGCTCTAGCAGCTCTCCGGCTGCTGGATCTTCAAAGATATCTCGGTCGAGCTGGCCTTCACTACCCGCCACCAAACAGGACACGGTGGCATCGCCGGTCACGTTTACCGCGGTACGCACCATGTCTAATAATCGATCTACACCAATGATGAGCGCTATGCCCTCAACCGGCAAACCTACTTGCTGCAGCACCATGGCTAGGGTTATCAGACCAACACCTGGCACGCCTGCGGTGCCAATTGACGCAAGCGTCGCGGTAACAATCACCATGAGGTAGCCGCTTAAGCCGATATCAATATTGTAGGCCTGCGCAATAAACACAGTGGCCACGCCTTGCATGATGGCTGTGCCGTCCATATTGATGGTCGCACCCAGCGGAACTGTGAACGATGCAATTGAGTTTTTAACCCCAAGGCGTGATTCAACGGTTTTTAATGTGACTGGAATCGTTGCGTTGCTCGACGCTGTGCTAAACGCAAACATCATGGTTGCGCGCATTTTACGGTAAAACGGTATTGGGTTTAGGCCACCCAATACTTTTATAAGGATTGCGTAGGTGCCAAAGCCGTGCAGCAATAGCACTGCAATTACGGTAAAGAAGTACCACGCCAAGTCGCCAATTACGCCAATACCTTGGTGCGCAAATAGCTGCGCCATTAGGCAAAAGACACCGTACGGCGCAAAAGACATTAACATTGTGACTAGCTTCATAATCACCTCATTCATATCGACGAAGAACTGCGCCACTCTTGTGCCGGCTTCGCCGCTGCGCGCAATGGCAACCCCAAGCAATATGGCAAAGACAATGACTTGCAACATATTGCCTTCGGCCATCGCTTTAACAGGATTAGACGGGAATATGTTTATGAGTACGTTAATCAATGGCGGAGATTCTTTGGCAACAAAGACAGCGCCTTCGGCCATATTTACGCCCATGCCTGGGTTGACCAAGTTGGCAACAAACAGCGCGATAACAATGGCCGTAGCTGTAGTCAGCAAATAAAGCCCGATGGTCTTAATCCCTACACGGCCAAGTTTGGAGCTGTCCCCAAGTGCGCCCGCACCACAAACCAACGACACGAAGACCAATGGCACTACCAATAGCTTTAGCGAGGCCACGAATATTTTGCCTATCAGCAGGAATAACCCTTCGACAAAATAGGTGTCGATAAACTGCATGAACCCTGGCGCAAGCAATTGAGATTGCCCAAACCACTTAATGAGCGCGCCCAGCACTAAACCGGCCCCCATACCTAATAAAATTCTACCGGTTAAACTCATTTTTTTATCACCATTGCGGCTTCTTTCAGCCGTTTACCTGCTTTGAATCGAACTGAACGGGAAGCGGCAATTTGTAACGCCGCCCCTGTTTTAGGGTTTACACCCGCTCTTGCTTTGCGTTCACTGATTTGAAAAGTACCAAAATTCGGCAGCGCAACGGGATTATCGCGACTTAACGAAAGTGTGATTTCGTCAAGAATACAGTTAAGCACTTCGCTGCTTTGCGCCGAGGGTAGCCCCGTATATTGCGCTATCACATTGGCTATATCTTGCTTTTTCATAGTTAGGTTCTTTCACACGTTGGGGCAACCATCATATTAGGATACCTTTATCTCTTCAAACCGCTCTTTTCCAACGGCGCATAATGGATGCATAGTGGATGCGTAATGGGTACATAAATACTTGTGGAATATCTTCCCAGCGCGTGAAAGGGGCAATGCCTTTATCTGGTTCACCAAACGCTTCGTCATAGACCCAACCACAAACGCGGCATTCATATTTTTTCTAGCTCGAGAGTTAGTCGGCATTTATATAACAGTTCCAACTATTGGCCAATACCGATACTGTTCGTCATCCGTGGTTTTACATCACCTTTATATAGGTTTTTTACTGAGGCAAACACACCGGTTTACTGCTTAACTTTTCCTTAACTTTTTCTTAACCTTTTGATTTTCAGTTCTTTTGATATAATTTAAGTTCACTATCTTTAGTTTTACCTCGAATATGCACCCCGAACTTCCACGCACTCACGATGAATAAGCGCCTCAGCACGCTGGGCAGAGCCCAACATTTTCCCAGGCGACACATAGCGCTTGCGCTTTCTGTGGTGCTGTCTCTTGCGTTTATTTCGCTTTGGTCGCCGTCTCAGCAGCTTTCGGCCAAACGGCAAAGTGTGGACCTGTCGCTTAAACCCGAGCTTGATCCATCGATTTCCGTTGGAATTGAAGCACCATTAGACCCGCCGATGGTCACGCAGGAAAACTGGGAAGAGATCACCGTAAAGAAAGGCGATAACCTCTCGAGTATATTTTCGCGTAATCAGTTGAGCGCAACTCAGTTGTACCGGTTTGCTAATTCAGGCAAGCAAGCGGCAGACCTAAAATATATTAAACCCGGCGATAAACTCGAATTAGTGCGTTCCGACACGGATGATTTATTAAAGCTTAAATACCACAAAGATATATTCATCACGCAGCTTTGGCAGCATGAAAACAATAAGTTCGTTTTCTCTGAGCAAGTAAAAAAACCTGAAATAAAAACCACATACCGCGAAAGCGTGATTGAGCAATCGCTTTATTTAGCGAGCCAACAAGCTGAAATCTCTGACAATATCACCATGCAGCTGGCAGAAATTTTCGCTTGGGAAATTGATTTCATCCAAGATATTCGAGCTGGCGATCGCTTTAGTTTGACCTACGAAGAAAAATATTTGGACGGCAATAAAATAGGCGAAGGCCGCGTTTTGGCCGCCAGCTTTATTAACCGTGGCAACGAATATTTTGCCGTGCTGTACACCGACTCTAAAGGTCGTTCAAATTACTACAATAAAAAAGGCGTCAGTTTAAAGAAAGCCTTCACCCGCTACCCAGTAGACTTTACCCGAATCAGCTCTCGGTTTAGCCGCGCTAGAAAGCACCCTATTTTACACCGTATTCGCGCGCACAACGGAGTAGACTACGCGGCTCCTTACGGCACTCCAGTAAAGGCCACCAGCGATGGAAAAATCATTTTAGCTGGCAAAAAAGGCGGCTACGGCAATACGGTTGTCATTAAGCACCGAATTAAATACACCACGCTGTATGCTCATTTGAAGCATTTCGCTCGCGGTATTCGCTCCGGCAAAAAAGTAAAACAAGGCCAAATTATCGGTTACGTTGGCAGCAGTGGTTTAGCCACAGGGCCTCACCTTCATTATGAGTTCCGAGTTCACAACGTGCACCGTGACCCACTAAAGGTGAAGTTACCCCACGCATTACCGATTGCCTCTTCTGATAAATCGCGGTTCAAAAAGCACAGCACTAAAATGCTTACGCAACTGGCAGTGTTTAAAAATACCAGTAACCTCGCGCTTAACCCGTAACCTACAAGCGGTCGCTGCCAATGCCTAAACCCGAGCTTTATATAGGACTGATGTCTGGCACCAGCATTGATTCGCTGGACTGTGTTTTGGTTGATTTTGATGCGCCGGCCGCCGGCTTAAGAAATTTAACCAGCGGCAATTTTAAGACGCTGGGGCACGTCACTATTCCTATATCAAACACCATCCGCGCAGATATTTTGCAGCTGTGCGAAGGCGGCTACGCTGAAACCCCACAAACCGAAGAGCTGTTACATTGGGCGATATTAGACCAGCAATTTGCACAACTCAGCGCAGCTGCGGTAAACCAACTGCTCAGTGAACTTAAAATAAAGCCTCATCAAGTACGCGCCATTGGCAGCCACGGCCAAACGATTCGTCACTTTCCTGATCACAAACACCCCCACAGCTTACAACTGGGAGACCCTAACTTAATTGCCGAGTTAACGGGAATTACAGTAGTAGCAGATTTTAGGCGGCGTGATATCGCAAACGGCGGCCAAGGTGCGCCCCTAGTGCCTGCGTTCCACCAACACGCCTTCCAAACATCAGCCACTGATCGAATCATTCTCAATATTGGCGGCATTTCTAATATCACCATTTTACCGGCGGATGCTTCGTTGCCAGTTAGAGGGTTTGATACTGGCCCCGGCAATACGTTGATGGATAACTGGGCTCAAAAACACGGCAAAGGTTTGTACGATCACAATGGTGAATGGGCAAAGTCCGGCACGGCTCACCAAGCATTGCTTGATCAAGCGTTGTCGGATCATTATTTTCACAAACCTGCACCCAAAAGTACTGGCCGCGAGCTGTTTAACCCCAACTGGCTTCAGGCGCATCTAGCGCAGTTTGAACCCATCGCTACGCAAGACGTGCAGGCAACTTTACTTGAACTCACGGCGCAAACCATCGCCAATGATATTTCTGCATCGTTCAATAGCGCAGAAGTGCTGATATGCGGCGGCGGCTCGTTAAATGGCGAGCTGATAAGTGCATTAGCGAGTAAACTCGGCAAATTTAATGTGCGTACAACTGCCCATACCGGGCTTGACCCACAATTAGTTGAAGCCACTGCGTTTGCATGGCTTGCCCGGCAAACGTTAAGCACACTCGCGGGAAACGTGCCAGAGGTTACCGGCGCACGCGAGCCGCGTATACTTGGTGGTATATTCCAGGCTTAAACGCTTTAAGATTCTGCTCAAAGAGCTTCTTCACCAGACTTCCGACACAGGCCGTAATTGAACACATGAGAGTATTAGGCATTGAAACATCCTGCGAGGAAACCGGTGTTGCTGTTTATGACAGCGAACAAGGTTTAATTTCAGAAGCGCTGTTCAGCCAAATTGATTTGCATATCGAATATGGTGGCGTAGTGCCTGAGCTTGCCTCGCGCGATCATGTTAGAAAAACAATTCCGCTGATCAAACAAGTACTGGCAGATTCGAAAGAACCCATCGATGGCGTTGCTTACACACAGGGCCCCGGATTAATGGGCGCTTTGATGGTTGGCAGCGCGATAGGCCGATCGCTTGCGATGGCATGGGGTGTTCCCGCGATAGGCGTTCATCACATGGAAGGGCATTTGCTTGCGCCCATGCTGGAAAACCCTGCACCACAATTTCCGTTTATAGCGTTATTGGTATCCGGCGGGCACACTCAGTTGGTTGATGTCCGAGGGATTGGGCAATACCGCTTGCTCGGAGATTCTTTAGACGATGCCGCCGGCGAAGCCTTCGACAAAGCCGCAAAAATGCTGGGGTTGCCCTACCCTGGCGGCCCCCAAATAGCCAAGCTGGCAACATCAGGCACCCCCGGCAGGTTCAAGTTCCCACGCCCAATGACCAACCGTCCGGGGCTTGATTTCAGCTTTAGCGGGCTCAAAACATTCACCCTTAACACGGTTGCCGCCGAACGCGAAAAAGGTAGTCTTGATACGCAAACACAAGCAGATATCGCCTTTGCATTCGAAGATGCCGTGGTAGATACACTGACCATTAAGTGCCGCAGAGCGATCCGCGAAACCGGCATTTCGTCACTCATCATCGCTGGCGGCGTAAGTGCAAACACTGCTCTACGCGCAAAACTCGCATCTATGGTAAAAGATGAAAACGCCACTCTTTACTATCCCCGGCCAGAATACTGTACGGATAACGGGGTGATGATCGCTTACGCAGGCTGCCAACGGCTGTTAGCCGGTGAACATACAAGCCTACAATTTAACGCCAAACCACGCTGGCCACTTGAAGATCTCGCCCCACTTTCTGGCGATTAGTGCCTCTTCCACGCAACGAGTGCTCGGCTAAAATTATTATTTTCAATATTCCTAGCCAATTCCCAAACACCGTTGTATAGTTAAATCGTAGCATCCCGAAACATAAACACAGAGTAGCTAGCGCACCCGCCAAACCAGAAATGAGATACCTTGCACTCGGATTCACCGAGCAGCTTGTCCTTCCTGCAAGCAATAACGACCTCCGAATTTTCTTACCCGGTAACCCTGGTGGTTCACTGGGCTTTGTTGATTCTGCTCGTTTGCGCTTTAAGTTTGACGTTTGCGACTCCAATGTTTTTGGTGGAAGTTAATTCCTGTCTACGGAATGCTACCCTGACCAACGAGTTAACCTTTAATTTTTAAGGTTGCTTTAATGTAATGCCAAATTTTTTGGCGCTAGACCTAAGTGTAAGAGTGAGAGAGATATGTCAGATATAATCGAAGGTACCGTTAAGTGGTTCAATGACGAAAAAGGTTTCGGCTTCATTGAACAAGAAAGCGGCAAGGATGTTTTTGTTCATCATAGTGCTATCAATGGCACAGGTCGCAAGACTTTGTATGAAGGACAAAAAGTAACAATGGAAGTAACCCAAGGACAAAAAGGACTTCAAGCAGAGAACGTAACACCTGCTTAAGCCCCACCTTGGCTAGAAATACCTTCTAACAATCGGCGGTTCTTCGGAACCACCGATTGTTGTTAGCTATACCTTCTGCATTAAATGCCCTTAGCCTTTCAGGCTGCCTTTTGATGCTCGCTGTTTATAAGCACACCTCAGCAATGGCTTTTATACCTACTTAGGTTATCTCGTGCCCAATCCACCCTTAATAGAAGCTCAGCGAACCATAGCTGTAGCTACGCGTAAATATCACAGCCTAAACACCGGTCAATTTTTTACGCTACTTACTTCGCGCCCAAGCTCTAACACTATCGCTTCTATTCGTTTTATTTTAAGCTCAATGCCTACCTGCGGCCCTTTACAGCCTGATGCCACTAACTCTTTTGCATTTGGCAGCATCGCTGCACCTAATGCTCTACGAACGACAGATGCCTGCGGATAATCTTTAGAAACGGCCTCCGTACTTGCTTGCAAATCTGCCGTGCAAGCAGCCAAAAAAAGCTCCAGCCTATCTGGCCTACGAAACAGATCAAGTGTTTCCAATAGCTGTAACAGCTCTAGCGCATTCATTTGATCTGCTTGATGACATTGGACACTCGTTTGCGCGACCAGCGCTGCTAGCTGCCGGTAATGTTTCGGCGCGGTAAGCCGCTCACACAACTCATCAACAATTAATTTTCCATTTTGACTATGGCCAGCATGCTCTGGCCATAAACCAGGCTCCGTCATTGCTTTTCCCAGGTGCTGAGTAAGAGCAGCAAACCGTGCCGCAGAGTCATTGGTTAGCTCTACCGCTTGACCTAAAACGTTTAGGCTGTGAATGCCTACATCAGTTTGTGAATAAACCTGTTGCGATTGCTGCACGCCAAACAGCGCATCAAGCTCCGGTAGTATTTCCATCAATGCACCGCATTCTCGCAACACTTCAAAAAACACGACTGCGCCAGCTTCTGCAAGCGCACGATCCATCTCTTTCCAAATACGCTCAGCGGTGAGCTCTTTTAATTCTCCCGAAGCGCTGATTTCTTTCATAAGCTCCATGGTTGAATCTGCTACTCGAAAACCAAGTGGCGCAAACCGCGCGGCAAAACGGGCAACTCGCAACACACGAAGCGGGTCTTCAACAAATGCATCGGACACATGTTTTAAAACGCGATTATCGAGGTCTTGCTGACCACCATAAGGGTCTATCAACGAGCCATCTGGGCTCTCAGCAATGGCATTTATGGTTAAATCGCGCCGCAATAAATCTTGTTCTAGGGTAATACTCGAATCAAAAATGGTTTCAAAACCCAAATACCCTTTGCCGACTTTTCTTTCTGAGCGAGCCAGCGCATATTCTTCTTTGGTATTGGGGTGTAAAAACACAGGGAAACCTTTTCCAACCTGCTGATAACCTTGATCGAGTAGTTGCTTAGCAGTTGCACCCACGACCACCCAATCGCGCTCACGTACATCCAACCCGAGCAATCGGTCTCGTACAGCGCCACCCACCAAATATACTTGCATCAATCTAAACCCACTCGACAACCAAAATGGCTATGGTAGCACCTGCTACTGCTGCGGCTCCATCGGAACAAAATACAGTCAACTTGAAGCGCGGGCGCTATAATCCCAGTACTTGAGCTAACAACCTTTGCTTTAGCCACTTTTTGAGCACATAACCTTGCATTCAATTTTTATCGACGGGCCCGAAGGATCATTGGAATGCCTGCTTTCTGAGCCTTTAGAACAGCACAAAGAACCGGTTAAAAGAATCGCTGTGATATGCCACCCCCACCCGATGTTCAGCGGTAGCATGGACAATAAAGTGGTTCATACACTTGCACGGCTTTATAGAGACTTATCGATTCCGGTCGTGTTGTTTAATTTTCGTGGTGTCGGCGCAAGCGAAGGCAGCTATGCACAAGGGATTGGCGAGGTCGATGACCTTGCGGCAATCGTTGAATGGCTTACCCAAAACGTGCAGCCCACTGAACTTGAGCTCGCAGGATTTTCCTTTGGGTCATACGTTGCAGCCACTGCCGCGATGAACATGCAGCAAGATCCGCGATTAAAGCGTGTGATATTAATAGCCCCGCCGGTGCATCATTTTGAATTTCAGAGTTACGCCAACCACAACTGCCCAACGGTTGTTGTTCAAGGTATGGCAGATGAAGTGGTCCCCCCTGAGCAAGTCATCGACTGGGTCGACCACAATGAGTCACCGATACAATTGGTTCAAATGGACGATACCAGCCATTTTTTCCACCGGAAACTCGTCGCGCTCAAACAGAATTTGCTGGATACCCTTACTTCATGACGCGGCTTCATAAAGCGGATTTGTAATACAGCCTCGTAAAGCGCCTCGACGACATACAAGACTCGCAAAGCACTCACCTACACTGACGTAAAAACCATGACCCCGATCGAAAAATACCAAACAGATTTAACACGCGAAGACTTTAACTATGACCCTGCGCAAGAAACCGCCGTCAAACAGCTTCAAGACCTTTATGAGCGGTTAACAGCCCCCGAGCCACCTGCATCACGCGGCCTCCTTAACCGGCTAATAAACCGAACAGCCCCCCGGCCAAAACAACCGATAAAAGGGCTTTATTTTTGGGGTGGCGTTGGCCGCGGTAAAACCTATTTAATGGATCTATTTTACGAATGCCTTCCTTTTGAAAACAAAACTCGCATTCACTTCCACCGTTTTATGCAAAAGATTCACCGCAACCTTAAAGAACTGGAAGGTACTGAAGACCCGCTCAAAACCATTGGTGCGCAGCTTGCCTCACAAGCCCGGGTGATCTGCTTCGACGAGTTTTTTGTTTCGGACATCACTGACGCAATGATTTTAGGGCGATTACTAGAACACATGTTCGAAAATGGCATGACACTGGTGACTACCTCCAACATCATTCCTGATGGCTTATACGAAAACGGCCTGCAACGTTCACAATTTTTACCGGCCATTGCATTACTCAACCAACATACTCGGGTAGTACGCGTTGATGGCGGAACAGACCATAGGCTCCGCGCCCTGCAAAACGCCGAGTTATACCACAGTCCATTAGACGACAGCGCTGAATCCAGCCTCAGCAAAAGCTTCCAACTGCTAAGTTGCTCGAACTTGGAAGATTCAGAGCCTTTAATCATTGAAGGGCGAGAAATGAAACCCAAACATAGCATTGAAGATGTTGTTTGGTTTGAGTTCGACGAACTGTGCAATGGCCCCCGCAGCCAAAATGACTACATTGAGCTTTCACGTATATTCCACACCGTTTTGATCAGCAACGTGCCAAAATTCACAGCTGAAACAGAAGACTTAGCACGCCGCTTCATCAACCTAATTGATGAATTCTACGACCGCAGCGTCAAACTTATTGTTTCTGCAGAAGTGGCTATTGAGCAACTGTACACGGGAAAAATACTGGCTTTCGAGTTCGAAAGAACCAGTAGCCGGTTATTAGAAATGCAATCTGAAGAATATTTGGCTCGTGAGCACAAGCCGTAAACGCCTCGGCACATTTCACCCAGGCACAAAAAAGGGAGGTATTAACCTCCCTTCAAATACACGCCTAACTACTTAAGAACCTACTGCCATCGCACCGGCCGCTGCCCTCACCACACTTAATTTAGACTGACCGCGAATATATTCACCCGATGCTCCAATTGCGTCGCGCTTAGTGGCAAATGGCCCCATATGTCGGCCGCCTCTAATCGTAAAAAACCAATCAGCATCCATTTGGAAAAATCGCTCAGACCGATCGCACCCCATGCTTCCTTCGCCTTCTCGCTTAACATTCATACATCATCTCCTGGCTAAGTACTTGCGCACCCTCACCCTGTGTCTATACATATGTAAGTGAAATCCATTACTGCACAACTCACACCCTGTTGAGCCTCAAAACAACCAACCACCAGCTCCTTTCAGCCAATATCATTTATATTAGTTGATTATTAACCACCTCATTAGAAAGAATTTGAATATAACCTGCGCTATAAACGATAAAATGGAATAGCCAGCCATCCATATGGCACATTAAATACGCAGTTCTCCACTTCCCAGCAACAATTTGTGCTATTTTCCTCGCCTCCGCGGAGTTACGCAGCTAGAAGATGCTCGCCTGCCCCGCACGCAAATACAAAACCGCCATCAGTGCCCTAATGCCGCTGAGAATAGCTAAACTGTATAGCAATAAGCGATCAGACATACTGCATAAATAAAGAGGAATATAGTTTGAGCCCCGAAGCACCGCTGCAAAAAGCCTACGAGCAATTTAAATCGTTAAACCTGAACCTCGACATTACTCGCGGCAAGCCCTGCTCTGAGCAACTTGATCTATCGGTTAAACTAGACGGCATTCTCAACGGCAATTACATCAGCGATGAAGGCATTGACTGCCGAAACTACGGCGGGCTTGGTGGCTTGCAAGAGGCCCGAAAAATAGGCACTTGGCTTCTCGATTCCCCCAGTGATGAAATCATCGTGGGCAGCAACAGCAGCTTAACTTTCATGTATCAGTATATTTCCCAAGCCCATCACCACGGCTTAGAAGGCGACGGTTCTGCTTGGAATTCATTCGAAAATGGCGTGCGGTTTCTGTGCCCTACACCGGGTTATGACCGCCACTTTTCGATATGCGAACACCTCGGAATAGAAATGATTCCGGTAGCCATGACCGGCAATGGCCCCAATATGGACCAAGTCGAAGCCTTAATGCGCAGCGATGATTCAATCCGCGGATTATGGTGCGTTCCCAAATACGCCAACCCTAGCGGCGATGTTTATTCAGATGAAACCGTTGCCCGCATCGCAAAGCTGGGCGCGCTTGCGGCATCAGACTTCCGGGTTTTTTGGGATAACGCCTACAGCGTGCATGACTTAACAGACCAACCGGCCAAGATTGCCGACATACGCCAGCTTAGCCTTGATGCCGGCACCGAAAACAACCTTGTACAGTTTGCATCCACCTCAAAAATAACCTTTGCAGGCGCTGGAATATCGTTTCTATCTAGCACAAAAAAGAACCTTAAAATCTTCACAGATCACTTAGGGTTCCGCTCCATTGGGCCAGATAAAATAAACCAGCTGCGCCACGCCCGTTTCTTTGAAACTCAAGCTGATTTAAACCAGCACATGAAAAAACACGCGGCTATCATTCAGCCCAAGTTTAATCGCGTGTTGGAGCTACTAAATACCGAATTAGGCGATCAAACCGGCGTAACCTGGACACAGCCAAAAGGTGGTTATTTTATTTCGTTTAATACTCAGCCAGGACTGGCCAAAGAAGTGGTCAAACTGTGTGCTGAAGCTGGCGTGAAGCTAACACCAGCGGGAGCATCGTTCCCCTACGGGAATGATCCACAGGACAGCAACATTCGTCTGGCCCCAACATTCCCTACAATAGATGACGTGGACCAGGCTATCCGTGTATTTATCGCCTGCGTAAAACTTGCAACGGCTCGCTTAACAGCCTAACGATCAAACCAACTCGTTAGGCACACGCTAGGTACAGCCAGCAACGAAGCTAGTCTTTGCTACCTTTGGGCGTAAGAATCGGCGATGGAAACTGCATCACTTTATCGCCTTTAACTTCATGAATTTTGCATGCGCCTTCACGCTCTACTTCGTCGATACGCACAATCGAGTGCATCGGAATATAAGTCCGTTTAACCCCATCAAACTCAGTTTTTAGCTTTTCTTCGCTCGGATCGACCAAAAGTTGGCTACGCTCACCAAATACCAGCTCCTCTATTTCAATAAATCCGTAGAGATCACTTTGGTAAATATGTCGGGCATATACCTCAAACACATTACTTTGGTTGTAGAACACCACTTTATATACCGGTTGACTGGCCATTTAAAACTCTAACCCTAGGTTGGAAATCAATATCAAGGGAAGCAATATGGTGCTTCGACGGTTACTTTTCAAGCGCTGTCGATCATCAATCATAATTTTAGACCTATCTGCTAATTTACCCAGTGTAATTCGCGTAAACGTGAATAAACGTTACAACAGCAGACCCTAGGATTGACCGCTGGTTCAGGGTAAAATCAGCGCCCTTTTTGAACACCTGCCAATCGGGCTCGCTATGACCGGAAAATTTCACATCAAAACCCACGGTTGCCAGATGAACGTATACGATTCATCTCGCATCGCTGATCTTCTTCGGGAGTCACACCAACTTGAGCCCACTGATAACCCCGAAGAAGCCGACTTACTGCTGCTAAACACCTGCTCGATTCGTGAAAAAGCGCAAGAGAAGGTGTTCCACCAGTTGGGGCGTTGGCAGTCACTCAAAAAGAAAAACCCAAAATTGATGATCGGCGTCGGCGGCTGTGTAGCCAGCCAAGAAGGCGAAGCCATTCGTGATCGTGCGCCCTATGTAGACTTGGTGTTTGGGCCGCAAACCCTGCACCGCTTGCCCGAGATGATCAATCAAATACGCGGCGGGGAAAAAGCAGTCGTTGACGTAAGCTTTCCAGAAATAGAAAAATTCGACAACCTTCCAGCCCCAAAAGTCGACGGCCCCAGTGCATTTGTTTCGATTATGGAAGGCTGTAGCAAATACTGCACCTTTTGTGTAGTCCCCTACACGCGTGGTGAAGAAGTCAGCCGCCCGTTCAACGATGTGATGCAAGAAATACAACAACTGGCCAGCCAAGGTGTACGCGAAGTTAACCTACTTGGGCAGAATGTGAATGCCTATGTTGGACAAATTGGCGAAGCCGATGACGGCGACCAAGCAGACTTAGCCGAACTCATCCCTGCAGTGGCTGCCGTTGAAGGTATTGATCGCATCCGTTTTACAACCTCTCACCCCATCGAGTTTAGCGACCGGCTCATTGCTGTGTACGCCACCACACCGGAACTGGTAGACCACTTACACCTACCGGTGCAAAGCGGTTCAGACCGAATTTTAGCCGCCATGAAACGCGGGCACACCGCGATTGAATATAAATCGATCATCCGGCGCATACGAGCCATCCGCCCGAACATCAGTATTTCAAGCGACTTTATTATCGGCTTTCCTGGCGAAACCGAGCAACAATTTTCCGAAACCATGAAACTGATCGACGACATCAAATTCGATCACTCCTTCAGCTTTGTTTACAGCGCACGCCCGGGAACACCAGCCGCTGAGCTGATGGATGAAACCGACGAAGAAACCAAAAAAAAGCGCCTAAGCATTCTACAATCGCGAATCAGCCAGCAAGCCATGATCATCAGCCAAAGCATGGTTGGGAGTGTCCAAAAAGTGCTAGTGACTGGGTACTCGAAAAAAGACCCTGGGCAACTGCAAAGCCGCACCGAGAACAACCGTGTAGTTAACTTTGCCTGCGCCGATGCAGCATTAATTGGTCAGTTTGCTGAGCTAGAGATTATCGAAGCACTACCCAACTCGTTACGCGGCAGGCAGGTTTAACCCCTGCCCTTGCGCACGGCGGGCCAATAAAAACCAACGCCGTCTCTTCACAGGTTTGATGATCCGGTATATGCTCTAGCTCCCTAATGACAACCGCGCAGCCGGTTCCCAACAGATTGAATACACAACGCCATATCCAGCAGCTTTCGCTGGAACCCTACGATGCCAAACGCCTGATAAACCTTTGCGGGCCTTTCAACCAAAATATTAAACAGGTTGAAAAACGTCTTGGTATTCGCATTCATAATCACGGAAATGATTTCGAGCTTGCCGGTGAAGCCTCGGAGGTCGAGTCTGCCTGCAGCATTCTACAAAGTATGTACCTTGAAACCAGCCAGGGCGAAGCCCTTAGTGCTGAAAACGTACATTTGCTGATTCAAGAAAATATCATCGATAACGCTGACCAGAATCCACTCAATATGACCGCTGACCACACAACCGAGCCATCATTGCCCGTTAAAGATGATGAACCGCTACTGATCAAAACCAAAAAAATCACTATCAAACCTAAGGGCAATAGCCAGCGTGATTACGTTCGAATGGTCAGAGAGCAAGATATTCACTTTGGAGTAGGCCCAGCAGGAACTGGCAAAACCTACCTTGCGGTTGCCTGCGCAGTTGAAGCACTCGAAAAAGAACTCGTAGACCGCATTTTATTGGTACGGCCAGCGGTCGAAGCCGGTGAAAAACTTGGGTTTTTACCCGGCGATTTAGCTCAAAAAATCGACCCTTACCTACGGCCACTTTATGACGCGCTCTACGAAATGCTGGGGTTTGAACAAGTCGATAAGATGATCGAACGCAATATAATAGAAGTGGCGCCCTTGGCGTACATGCGCGGCCGCACCATCAACAATGCCTTTGTGATTCTTGATGAAGCGCAAAACACCACCGCCGAACAGATGAAAATGTTTTTAACCCGAATCGGTTTTGGCACCACTGCTGTCATTACCGGCGATGTCACTCAGATCGACCTACCGCGCGGTACGGCTTCTGGTTTAGTGGAAGCCATCAAAATTCTTTCCAACGTTAAAGGTATCGGTTTTACCCACTTTCGCTCTACCGATGTAGTACGCCACCCACTGGTGCAGCGCATTGTCGAGGCTTACGAAAGCCATCAAAAAGAAGTGGATGCGAGCAACCCGTACAAAACATGAGCTACCAAATTCACGTAGAAAACGCATGCAAACAAGCTTTCAGCATACCCACACAGCAGCAGTTTCAGCAGTGGGTTGAGTTGGCGCTACACCCGTTTAGAGGCCATGGCGCGGTAAACCTTCGTATTGTCGAAAGCGACGAAATGATTCAGCTCAACGGCAACTACCGCGGCAAACATAAACCAACCAACGTGCTGGCATTTGCCTATCACCCGGAAGAGCAAGACCACGAAGCACTGTTAGGAGATATCGCCATCTGCGCACCGGTAGTACTGAGTGAAGCCCAACAACAAGGCAAACCAGCCGAGCACCACTGGGCACATTTGGTCGTGCACGGAACACTACATCTGCTAGGCTTTGACCATATTAAAGAGGAAGATGCCGCACAAATGGAGCAACAAGAAATAGAACTTTTAGCTCAAATCAGCATCCCAAACCCTTACGAAACAGCGGCTAATTAGCTGTAATAAATTTACAAACAAAACCTTCTAATTTTAAAACAGGCACAAGAGTGATTCAGCATCCCAAACCATCAGAACCAGACCCGAGCAAGCTCAGCCGTGTGCTGGGCTTTTTTAAAAACGACCGTACAAACGCTAAGCAACAGCTTAAATCAGTGTTGCGTGAAGCAGAAAAAGACCAGGTCATCGATACCGAAGCCCTCAGCATTATTGAAGGCGCCATGCAGGTATCCAATATGCAAGTGCGTGACATCATGATTCCACGCAGCCAACTGATCACAGTAAATGTAGACACCACCCCTGCTGAATTTTTACCTGCCATCATTGAGTCTGGCCATTCTCGCTTCCCTGTTATTGGCGACAGCCCCGACGAAGTCGTTGGTATTTTGCTCGCTAAAGATTTATTACCGCTATCACTGAGCAGTAACCTTGATCAATTTCAAATCAAAGACCATCTGCGTACCGTAACGGTAGTACCCGAAAGCAAAGCGCTAAATGTGCTGCTTAAAGAGTTTCGTACCAATCACAACCACATGGCTGTGGTCGTCGATGAATATGGCCACTTTGGTGGTGCGGTAACTATTGAAGATGTACTTGAGCAAATCGTCGGCGAAATTGAAGATGAATACGACGTAGACGACGACAGCTACATTAAAAGCTTCGACGACAATACCTATGTCGTAAAAGCCCTCACCGAAATTGAAGAATTTAACGAGTACTTTAAATCGAATTTTAGCGACGAAGCCTTCGACACCATTGGCGGCATCGTACTTCAAAGTTTTGGGTGCTTACCTAAGCGCGACGATGTCACCACCATTGGGCTATTCAATTTCACCGTGTTAAATGCTGATAACCGCCGGATTCATCTGCTTCGCATCACACTCAATGTTGACTCGGACGAGCTATAGCCAGGTCGCCTCGCATAAACCTTTACCCCGAAACAGCATAACTTGAGCGCCGAATACTACCGATAAACGTGTAGAATCAGTCATGCATTTTATTCTGACTCAACTTTTATCATTACGTCAGCGCCCGGCTTTTTTGGCGCTGATTGCCGGCTCGATATTTCCACTTTGCCTGGCGCCCTTCAATTTTTGGCCTGCGGCATTGGTGTCTATTGGCCTGCTACTTCAGCTATCCAAAAACCTTACGCCAACCCAAGCAGCACGCGTTGGTTTTTTATATGGCCTTGGATTTTTCGGCACCGGGGTTTCTTGGGTATACGTCAGTATTCACGACTTTGGCGGCGCGGGGCCAATACTGGCAACGTTTTTAACACTCCTATTTTCTGCAGGTTTGGCGCTATTTTTTTGCGCGCAAAGTTATTTATTCAAACAGTTAAGCGGCCGCTCTAACACGTATTCAATTGCGGCTTTTCCAGTGGTTTGGGTACTGTTCGAATGGTTTAGAAGCTGGTTTTTAACGGGTTTTCCGTGGTTGTTTGTAGGTTACGCCGCACTAGAAAACCCACTTGCAGGTTGGGCACCGGTCATTGGCGTATATGGTTGTAGCTTACTGATTACCATCAGTGCGGTGGCGCTATCACAGCTTATACCCAAGACATTCTTCAAGTTTGAAGATGCAACCAAGGATGCTGCGCAAACCGACACAGCTACTCCAACCGCCAAAAACACACAAACCACCCTTACCCGCATTGCCTGGGTTTTTATGGCTATACTTCCCTGGTTAACCGGCTACGCCTTACAACAACATGACTGGGTACAACCATCACCCGAAGAAGAAATAAGCGTCGCGTTAGTGCAAGGTAATATTGCGCAGCAAGAAAAATGGAAAGCTCAAAACTTACCAGCCATCATGCAGCACTACCAGCAAGCCATGGCCAACTTACCGCAAGCAGATATTATTCTTTGGCCCGAAAGCGCCATCCCTCAATTCATACACAATATTGAACCCTTCCTTGAAAAAGTCCGCAAACAACTGCCAACCAACAGCACGTTAATTACCGGTTTATTGCAAGCAGTACCCGATGATCAACGAGGCTTCAAAATTTACAATACCTTGCTAGCGTTAGAGCAAACTCCCGGTCGCGCATTTCAAATATACCGCAAGCAGAAGCTCGTACCCTTTGGCGAATTTGTACCTTTAGAAGACTACCTGCGTGGGCTTATCGAGTTATTCGATTTACCCATGTCGCAGTTTGCCCGTGGCAACCCAAACCAGCCCTTGCTACACGCAAACGGTCTGAGCGTAATGCCGCTCATTTGTTACGAAATTGCATACCCAAATTTGGCGCGGCAAAAACCTGCAGATATTATTATTACCGTGAGCAACGACTCCTGGTTTGGAAACTCCATTGGCCCACTTCAACATTTACAAATGGCGCAATTTCGCGCGCTCGAAGTAGGCCGTTACTTAATCCGCGCTACCAATAACGGCGTATCTGCCATCGTGAATGAAAAAGGCCAGCTCCTCCACCAAACTGAGCAATTTAAATTTGAAGTACTCACCGGAAAAGTTAAAAAGATGGTGGGGGCCACGCCCTACTTTGAGTACGGCTCAACACCAACCTGGTTACTTTGCATCGCTGTAGTGATGGCCATCATCACTGGGCGGATTCGACAAGCTCGGCGATAATTCAAAATAAACAATTAACACGCACACCAAAAGTTACGCAGACCGACCTTTTTAATTTCTTGAGGAATCCCACATTCACCCATTTCTGTTAGCGCTTATTGGCGGTTCATTGGTTGGCTTAGCCGCACTGATGACGATGTGGTTCAACGGGCGGATCGCCGGAGTAAGCGGTATTTTATTCGGCGCAATTAGTAGCAGCACTACTGGCTCCCGAGCTGACCAACCAGACACCACAACAGGCACTCAAACAGATAAACTGTGGCGCATACTATTTATACTTGGTATTGCCATTGGCGGTGCAATACCAGCCCTATTTTCTAATGACTTCTTGCCACCACCACCCGACGCCAGTCTACCGTTACTGATTATCGGAGGCCTAGCCGTTGGCATTGGCACCAAACTCGGCGGCGGCTGCACCAGTGGTCATGGCATTTGCGGAATATCACGTTTATCGCTGAGGTCCATCACCGCTACCTGCACATTTATGGCCGCTGGGTTTGCCTGCGTATTTACACTCAAACACCTATTTGGAGGCTAAAGCCAATGCGCACAAACATAAATCTTATACGCGTTAGCTCACTTTTATCTGGTGTGGTTTTTGGCCTTGGTATGGCTATTTCCGGTATGACCAACACACAACGCGTACAGGGTTTTTTAGACCTTGCCGGCGCGTGGGACCCTACTCTTGCTTTTGTAATGGCCGGCGGTATTTTTATTACTGGTACTGGTTTTAAGTTTATTTTCAAAAAACAAACTCCGTTATTTTCCGATTTATTTCACCTTCCAACAAAAATGCGTATCGACAAACCGCTAATCTTCGGAGCCCTTCTATTTGGAGCCGGTTGGGGGTTGGTTGGCTACTGCCCCGGGCCAGCGATTGCCGGAATAACCTATGGCTACAACTCAACTCTTATATTTATTGCCGCCATGGTTATTGGAATGCTAATAACCAACCCATTGAGTAATATATTTTCCACTGTGCTGGGATCCTCAAAAGCAAACAACGCTGAGGCTGATTAAACATTCAATTTATATACATCATGTCAATAAAACTCACTACAAAAGCCATCCGCTCATCATGTATTACATTCGTTGCATTAACGGCACTGCTACTCGCCGGATGTGCGTCATCGCCAACAAAAACCGACAACATCTGCGATATTTTTGCCGAAAAACGCGGCTGGTATGCAGCAGCAATTGATGCCAGCGAACGCTGGGGCGGGCCCGTGACCATACCCATGGCCATTATGTATCAAGAATCTAGTTTTCGGGCAGATGCAAAACCACCCATGCGATATTTTTTGGGGTTTATCCCCTACGGCAGAGCCAGCTCGGCTTATGGCTATGCGCAAGTTAAAACCGGAACCTGGGCTGACTATCAAAAAGATATTGGCAGTAGCTTTCGCGACAGAGATGATTTTGAAGATGCGATAGATTTTATATTTTGGTATATGGACAAAAGCCAAAAGCGTAACGGTGTTTCAAAGTGGGACGGCTACAACCAATACCTAAACTACCACGAAGGCCATGGCGGTTACGCACGGGGTTCTTATAAAAATAAAACATGGCTAAAGCGTGTAGCCAAAAAAGTAGATACACGCTCAAAAACCTACAGCGCGCAATACCGTCAATGTAAAGAACGGCTCGATAGAGGCTGGCTTAGAAGATTGTTTTTTTAAAGCCGCGCCGAGCTGCTAACGTTTTTCGCAGTATCTGGAATATATAAAAAAGGTACTGGCTTTAAAGTGCTAATAGCTTTGAGCACACAAAGGTTTGCCGCAGTTATTCTTCGTAACCCATGCTTGCAGATAAGCGCCGCTGGGTTTCTGCTCATCCTTTCTTGCAACTCATATTAGGGTCATTGAGGGTAAAACCTTTTAAGACGCTGATGGCTACACTCTGGTGTTGCATCACTGTGTTTGGGCTTGGAGGCCAAACACAGTGCGCTTCGCCACTGGAATTTCATAGCCCACATAGCCGCGCTAACAATCACCCATTTTCTTTCTCCTTGTCATTTGCAGCACACCCAACAGCCCAACCACTACGGCCACCAACATGGCTGCTATTACCCCCGGCGCGGTGGTTACCCACACCCCCAGTAACACCAAACACACAGTCCCAATAAACCAGCCAAAATCACCCAGTGAGAAGTACATCACCAACAACTTGCTCGGCATTGGCTTGAACGAAGCCCAGAGTAAATGAACGCCGTTTAGCATCAACACGCCAGCTAGAGCCAATAACACTGGCTCGGGAGCCGGTGCATTTCCACCCAAGAATACAGTTACCTGTATAGGGTTTAATATGAACAGTGACGCAAAGATACTGCAGCTGGCGGCATTTGCTCTTAAAACTGTTTTAAGCGTGATCATGGTTTGTCCGTTATGTATACTTGGTTAACATAAGAATATGACGAGGCGTTCATTATGTCAACAAGGGTGACAACAAAAGGTACAACCATGGTTGATAGCCATGCGTTGCAGTTGGTGCTTGGCACATCACAGGTTAATGACTCGATATCGCGTTATTTATCCAACTCGTTAAAAGCACAGGGATACAAGTCTGCCACGCCTTCGGCGCTTAATTTTTTAAGCACGCTGGAATGCGGAGTTAACTACGGATCAGAGATTGCTAGAAACCTTGGGGTTTCACGCCAAATGGTAGCTAAAACCGTAAAGGGGCTCTGCCTTGCGGGTTACCTTGAGCAAACAGACGACGTTGGCAAGCAAAAGAAAATCACCTTTACGGACACCGGCGAGCTGTTAATGTCGGATGCTAGAAAGTTATTAGCCGACATTGATAAAAGCCTTACGACACAGTTAAGCCAAAAATCTATCACGACAACCATTAACAATTTGAATAAAATACAGCGATTGATGGTTGAGCTAAACAACACATAAGGTTTTTCATTTCGGTATTGTTACTCAAATTAAATTAGTATTTTAGGCTTTTACTAAAACTCAAACAACTCAACCAACTACATTCATTTACGCGGCCTCTTCCGAAAATGAATGCGCTACCGTTACTTGGTTTTTTTTGGGCGTTGAATTTCGGCTCTTTTCCTAATTGGATCCGCCTGCTTTAGTTTATGGCTTGGAGCTATGGCCATGCCTTGCGGTAACGTTGCGGTAAGTACGCTTGGTGTAGACACATTAAGTATGAGTACGCAATTTTTTCCGTCACTCGTGCAATAATATTTCTTTGCGACTTTTTTTTCAGCCCCAATATCCGACGACGACTTTTTCACATTCAAACTTATCATCGTCGGTTTAATTTTCTAGTTCGGCTTCAGCGGGTTTTGTTTGCGACGCCATAATCATGACTGGCATTTGCCCACTACGCGCAGTTTTAAACAAGTCATATTTGGATATTTGTTTATCAATATCCATCGGCACTACCAAAGGCGCGCTTTGTGGAACAGGATAATGCGGCGGCGTTCCTGGTGGCCGCGGCAGCTCCGCTGGGAGCTCCATTGTCATCGCTCCCGGAATTTTTGGTAAAAGGCCTGGCGGCGTAACTTCACGTAAAAAATCAGACACCCGGCACCCGCGCTATTTTTACGGAATTTTTAACCGAGAATACATTCTGCCTTATTACAAATGGTGCAATACTGACCCAAACAACATTTAACGCCGCCACTTGGCAGCGTGGTTAGTTTTCCGTTGTTAATTATACAGATCCTGAATCTTAACGAAGCCGTTGTATGGCCCTTACTCACCGGAACATTAATTCCTGCGGCATCAACTGCGGCGCTTATACCCGCTACTACAAGCGCCAAAATAAATCTCGCCGTTGAGCTTAATTTGCGAATAGGTTTTACCATTTCTGATATTTCGTACATTTTATTCCCCCAAATTTTAATAACGTTTAATATCGGTTCTTATTAAACTCATAAGAACTTACAAAGTAGTCGCGGGAAGAAAACAAATCGTTCAAATAAAATGGAATAATTTTAGAAAAGAAGGGATACATATTCTGTGATTATATTTTTCAACAGAAATAAATATTTATATTCCAAATCCGAAGGTTACGTGCAGGCACGGTTATAGTGTCAGGTATTAAATACCCTCTTCCTGTTTACGTTATAAACTTGAACAGGGTTAAATATATAAATTAAACAGGCTACACCTTTTTATTATTTCGATTTGGGCGATAAGTGCCTAGAATAGATAGGTGCGCAGACTAAATAGCTGAGTAGATTAAATAAGTAAGCGGATAGATAATTTAGCAGTGGGAACGGCGAATATAAGTGGTGGTTTAACTACAAGGCTTTACTGACTGAACAAGGCCCCAGCCAAAGTATTGATCTTTACCTTTTTCACCTAAGTCTAACGCTGTGCTTTTAAGCTTTTTGTACGCTTGATTTGGCGCGCTCACATTCAGCTTTGCAACACTGGCCGTAACAAAAGGCACGGCAAATGAAGTGCCACTATAATACTTTGCCTTGCCTTTTTCGCTTCCGGCCCATACATCTACCCCGGGCGCTGTAAAATCAATGTAGTCACCTTGGGTCGCTTTTTTATACAGCCTAAATTTAGAATCTATTGCGGTGACTGCAATAACACTGTCTTGAGCTGCTGGATATACCGGCTGGCCTAGCGGGCCACCGTTACCGGCCGCAGCTACCACAGCAATACCTGCTTCAATGGTTCTTTGTATGGCTAGGCTAACCAATAGGTTGTTGGGGCCACCAATACTCATATTGACCACTTGAACGCGCTGCGATACCAACCAGTCTAACGCAGTAACTATGAGCTCTGAGTTGGTGTCTTGAGTGGTTTTGTTTCGTTGCCTAAACACAGCGACACTGTATAAAGTAGCAAAGGGCAATAAGCCCGATAAGCCCGATAAGCCTTCTGATTGAGGTGCGCCTACTAGCAAAGTCGCGATAGCAGTACCATGATTTGCATTGCCGTGTTCGACGCCATTGGTGACCACCGAATGACTAATAATATTTTGTGATTGCAGCGCAGGGTGCGATTGATCGACCGTGGTGTCTAGCATACCTATTCGTAAACCCTTGCCACATGTCCCCGTTTGACGACCCCATTTTACTTGCTGCTTTGCGGGCGTAGTTGCACGAGCGTTATTTTGTAGGCGGTACCGATGATTGACGTCGGCCCACATATTCGGGTAAGCCGCACGTATGTTTAGGGCAGTTTGCTGCAAATCAATTGATTGAGTCGCTTGAAAGGTACTTATGATTACCCCAAAGTTTTTGAGTATTTTGCGTTTTTTTACACGTAAACCGTACTGGCCCAACTGCTGCGCAAGCACCCTTGCTTCACTCATGTTTTGAGTGGCGACAATCAGCTCGTTAGGTTCAAATGTAGCGATGCTTACTGTTGAAGTCGGGGTGGGCATCGCAGCTGGCACCGGTGGCAGGGGCCGCTCCATAAGCGAGCCTGCGCTACTGGGAAGAACAACTTGGTTTGGAACAAACTCCTCAGTCAATTCCTCAAAACGCTCCCCAACCAACTCCGGCGATTCAGGATGCTCAGATGTCCTTAATGGCGGAGCTGCTGGTGCACTCGATTTTGGTGCCATTTTTGTAGGCGTATTTTCAATGCAGGCCCGTACATATTCTGCCGACTTAGCAGACCACCGCCTTGAACCATCCAATTGAATTTTCACATATATACGCTGTGCGCCTTCAAAACGAATGTTATTGGCGACAACCGCAACAATTTTTGTATTGCTCCATGATCGTGCCGTCAACCTAACGGCGGTTAAGCCGTCAACCTGCAGCGCACCGGTTCTGCTACCAAACGCTGTACCATGAATTATGATGGTATCGCCTGTAGTTACACAGCCTACCGCGGTTATTGATGAAATTTTTAGCGCCGTAGTTACTGGCGACACGGGCACAACCGGAGCCAACACCTCAGAGGTAAGTGTGGTTCGCTGATTTAAAATAGATAATTTTTCAGCCGAGAATACTGCAGTTGAAAACAACGCCAGCGCTATGCAAATAATGTTACGAAGAAACACCATTATTGTTCCGAAAAGAACTCTATGAGTTTTGGGTTATCACGCAAGTGCTTTAAAGCTTTTGCGTTGATTTTCTCCAACTGAATGCGATACACCCCGGCGCTAGAAGGCCCGTCGACAATCACCGCATCAAGCTCAAGTAAAAATGAGTTAATTTTCAGAACCGTAGCAGCACTACTAAACTGTATTTGAATTATCGTTCTCCCAGCATCGAAACCAATGCTAAAACCAATGCCAGCATCAGTACCAACATCAGATAGTGGCGTGTATATATCGTTTGGTTGGGTAATATTAACAATCACCCCCAATTGAAATACTAATACAATAGATGCAGCGACTGAAAATATTCGCCATTTGTTTGTGGTTTTTTCTAATGATTGATTAGAGATATCACGGCGTAATCTATGAAGCCAAAACTCACCCGGCGAGCCAACTTGGGTTTGCTTTACCTGGCTTTGTAGCTCCTGAAGGAAATCGTGTTCTTGTGCAAGTTCAGGATTATTAGCAAGCTCTTGCTCAATGTTTTTTCGCTGCTGCTCATTCAAGCTACCATTCACATACCACGGCATTAGGTCATAGATAGGTTTATTGTTCATACCTTTAACCCCCCTGATTTTATTTTAGATAAACAGTTTTTTAATGGTTT
>JAESUM010000040.1 GCA_016763075.1 Pseudomonadales bacterium | reverse complement strand
TCGAAGGTATCGAAGGTATCGAAGGTATCGAAGCAATCGGCAAGGTATTTAGTCAAAGTTTAGGGCTCAGTATTCTCGATGAAATTCGCTATCGGCTAGAAACACTCAATGCCACCTTTGAGCGTGCTTCTAATGCCAATGCTCAATTAATTATCTCAGGTATAAAAAAAGCACTCGCGGATATGGAAACAGGTAAACGCGGATTTTTGTTAACCGGTAAAAATGAGTTCCTTGCGCCGTATAGGCATGGCACACAACAAACACAGGCTTTATTTTCAGAGCTTGAAACATTGGTATCTGCCGGATATTCCAGCCATGAAATGCTCGCTAAACTCAAAAATTTGCGCAACCTAGCCAATACTTGGCGGCGCGAAGCTGGCCAACCGGAAATCATGCTACGTAGGCGTTTAGATACCGGCAGTACTTCTATGCTTGAAGTCGCTTCCTTAATTGAGGTAGGTGAAGGCAAGATTCTTGTCGACAAAATATGGGCACTGCTTGAAGAAATGGTGGCTATCGAAGAAAGCAACATAGCGCTTCATATTGCGAAGGCTCAACGCACTACCGACCAAATCGCGGTTTCTGTAATCCTTTCAAATATCGCAGCTGCAATTCTGGTATTTACCGCAGGCCTCTACCTTTTAACCACCATTTTGGGATCACTTAAACGGCTAGAAATTGCAACACGCCACGTTGCAGATGGTGATTTTAGCAAACGCATTGAGATAGAAAGCGATGACTCTTTGGGTAAACTTTCTATAGCGTTCAACCAAATGGCCGAACAGCTAAGCGATGCGTACACAGAAAGCGAGATGGCCCAAAGCCGAATGGAAAGCCAGGCAGAGTTTTTGGAGGTTGCCGTAAGTAACGCCGAACAAGCCAACCTCGATTTAAACGAACAAAAATTTGCAATGGACCAGCACGCGCTGATATCTGCAACCGATATCAGAGGCACCATTACAATGGCCAATGAAAAATTTGCTGAAATCAGTGGCTACACCATAGAAGAGCTCATTGGCCAAAATCACCGTTTACTAAAATCACCGCACCACGACGAAGATTTCTTCCGCGAAATGTATCTAAGCATCTCTAAAGGAAAGGTTTGGCACGGCGATATTTGTAATAAAAACAAAAAGGGCAAACTCTATTGGGTAAGCACGACTATTGTGCCTTTCTTCAAAGATGGCAAAGTAGACCAGTATATTTCTATTCGTAGTGATATCACCGCAAACAAACTCACAGAAAAATCGCTTATTGAATCACGCGTTGCTGCCGAAGAAGCAGTACTGACGAAGAGTCAGTTCTTGGCGAACATGAGCCACGAAATTCGTACTCCCATGAACGGCGTACTTGGCATGATTGGCTTGGTGATGAACTCGCAGCTGGATGCTGAGCAAGATAAACGCTTGGGCATGGCCCGCAGCAGTGCTCAGTCTCTGCTTACTATCATTAACGATATTCTCGATTTCTCGAAAGTTGAAGCTCGAATGATCGAGTTAGAAGAAATCAGCTTTGACCTTCGTATGCTTCTTGGTGACTTATCAGAAACCATGGCCTTCAAGAGTGAAGAGAAGGATGTCGCGCTTATTCTCGATGTATGTGGCGTTGAGCATTCGATGGTCACCGGCGATCCAAGCCGTCTGCGGCAAATTCTAACTAACTTAGTTAGCAACGCCATTAAATTTACGGAACACGGCGAAATCGTTATCAGTGCAGCCTTAGCAGAACGGCATCACCCGGCTGGCACGTTGATACTCACCTGCTCGGTTACAGATTCTGGCATTGGCATACCTGAAGAAGCACGCGCTCATATATTCGATGCATTCACTCAGGTAGATTCATCAACTACCCGTGAGTACGGTGGCACTGGCCTTGGCCTAAGCATTGTTAAGCAGCTGTGCTTACTGATGGGTGGCGATATTTCTGTTCATTGCCCACTGGGCGGCGGCAGCTGTTTTGAGTTCACCATCGAGTTACGCAGCAGTGAACAGTCGGTCGAAGTGACGCCAGAAATCAATATGGCGGAATTCAATATATTGGTAGTTGATAACAACGACACCAATCGCGCAGTACTCTCTGATCAATTTCAGCATTGGGGTGCAACCGTCGAAAGCGCTGAGAACGGGCCTTCTGCATTAAAATTGCTGGATCGCCAGCTGCAAGAAGGTGGCAAACCGTTTACCGTTGCCTTCATTGACTCTGACTTGCCTGGCATGAGCGGCGAAGAGCTCGGCAAAGAAATAAAAAACATTCCAAAATTAGATGACACCAAACTGGTCATCATGACTTCGACATCTGAAGATAAGGACTTGCGATACTACACAAATATAGGCTTCAACGGTTATTTCCCACGCCCCGCGACCACGTCTGATTTGTTCGATGCGTTAGCTGATTTGGTTAACCATGACGTCCATTTAGCCGCTGCGTCAGCACCGCCTGCTGCTCCTGTTGATTCTCCTGATTCAGAAGAGATAATAAGGTACACACCTGGGAAAAGTAACTCTCAGTCACCTACTGCGAGCCCGCAAAATGCTTCTGATCAACTTGCCGTAACTTCTCTACCTTGGCCTGAAACAGCAAGAGTACTCATTGCCGAAGACAATTTGATTAATCAGACATTATTGATGGGATTATTAGAGAGCTTTGATTTAGATTTTGAAGTTTGCGAAGACGGTAAAGAGGTTCTGCAAGCATTACAAGATTCGCCTGATTCATCCATGTTCAGCTTAATACTGATGGACTGCCAAATGCCGGTGATGGATGGGTTTTCTGCAACCACGGCCATTCGCGAAGGCGAAGCTGGCAAGCGCTATCAATTTATTCCTATCATTGCGCTAACCGCAAACGCGATGCAGGGAGACCGCGAAGTCTGTATTAAAGCTGGAATGGACGACTATATCAGTAAGCCCTTTCTTCCTGACGCCTTAAATGCCTTGTTACAAAAATGGATTGTCGAGCGTGATATTCATTCAACGCCCCGCAGTAGCTTTAAAGCGTTGGATCACCACTAATTTTTAAACGACTAACGAGTACCTTATTGCATTTTAAGCAACATTCCGAAGTTTGCGCAAAACCAAATTTTAAATGTACGAACACTAAAATTTAGCCACAGGCATATTGGAGTTACACAATGAGTATTCAGCAAGAAATAGAAAAAGCCATCGCGGCACATGGGGCCTGGAAACAAAAACTTCGCAGTGCAATTGATTTAGGAACCAGTGAATCTACTCCAGATAAAGTCTGCAAAGACAATAATTGCTCATTTGGTAAATGGCTGCATGAAAGAATTGATCCGTCAGCAAAGGATTCTCCGTTTTACCCAACCGTACTAAAACTGCACGCTCAGTTTCATGTGGCTGCCGCAGATATTTTAACACTTGCGTTAAGAGGCGAGAAAGAGAAAGCCAACGAACTCATGGGCCTCACGAAAGATTTTGCTAAATACTCCGGAGAGCTAACACGGAAAATGAAAGAATGGCATGACACGGTGTAGGTTGGGTGCTAAAACTTTTAGCTTTAAGCCTGTCAATATCGTAACTATTAACCAAGCCCAATACTCATTTCCGTTTCAAATTAGCTGTATATTGCTCCTTGAATAAGAAACAATATACAGCCTTCAAAGTACTTTAACGCTTAGACGCCAACTCCAATTTTGGCGGCTTCATCGGTTACTTTTGCTTTTGCCCATTTGTAATCTGCTTTGCCGTTTGTGGCACGCTGAACCACATCGACAAAGAAAACATTTTTAGGTTTTTTGTACCCCGCTAAACGCGTTTTAACATGTTCAACCACACCTGCTTCATCGGCGCTCATTCCTGGACGCACAGAAACTACTGCCGTCACACGCTCGCCAAATTTGGCATCTTTAACGCCAGCTACTAAGCAATCATAAATGGCTGGGTGGGTTTTAATGGCTTCTTCAACTTCTTCTGGGAAGACCTTTTCACCCATGGTGTTAATGCACATGGAACCGCGACCCAATAACTTAACTTTGCCGCCGGCTTCGACGGTTGCAAAATCGCCGGGGAATGAATAGCGCTGGCCTTTTACTTCACGGAAGGTAACGGCAGATTTAACCGGGTCTTTGTAATAACCCACTGGGCAGCGACCACCGTTCGCCAGCAAACCTGTTTTACCAGAACCCGGTACGATCTCTTCGTCGTTTTCGTCAAAAACTTTGGAGGTTTCCATCAGTTCAAATTCTGCTGTACCTTCGATATTGTCTCGGGTGGTCGTGCTACGAGCCATGCTACCTTCGGTTGAAGCCAGCGCATCGGTAAGGGTCATATCGGCAAATTCAAGCAAGCCTTTTTTCACTTCATGGCTCCACATAACACCGGAAGACATGATAGAGCGAACGGTAGATAGATCGTAACTACGGCCCTCTTCTTTGGCTTTTCTTAGCGAGCTAAGCATGGGGTTACCAAAGGCATCACCAACAATTACAATATTAGTTACGCTGTTTCGCTCGATGGTTTGCCACAGTTCATCGGCATCAAAGCGCGAGTTATCAATGGTAACTACCGTGCCGCCCAAACAAAGCGGTGCGAACACGCCACCCCACATGCCGGTGCCATGCATTAACGGACATGCCGATAATGTAATGGGCAAAGCATTTGCTGCGGCTAGTTTCATAATAGCTGCAGCAGCTTCTTCTAAATTGGTGGGTGGTGGTGAAATACCGTAGGGCTCAAATTGCGCTAGCTGGCTTGCAGCAAACTCACCGTTGTAATACATCACGCCTTTGGGCATGCCGGTGGTTCCTCCAGTGTACAGCATGTACAGGTCATCCCACTTACGTTCGATGCGAGGCATTGGGTCAGTTTCGGCAATGATAGTTTCGTAATCAAATGCGCCTTCAAGTAGCGCATTGCCCGAGTTATCTTGAATTTGAATAAAAGTTTTAAGGCCCGGAAGCTTAGCGCGGATTTCTTCAATACGATCAGCAAAACAAGCTTGGTAGAAGATCACTTCAGAGTCGGAGTTGTCGAGCAAATAAACCAGCTCATCCGCCAAATACCGATAATTAACGTTGATGGGCCCTGCTCGCATTTTAAACGCAGCGTATTCAGCTTCAATGTGCTCGTTGCTGTTATACGCGTAAATACCGGCTTTGCTATCTACGCCATGGCCGCGACTGGTAAGAAAACCAGCAATTCGCGCTGCGCGGTCGTCAAACTGTGACCAGGTAACTTTGTTATCTCCGTGGATAAGCGCCGTTCTATCACCAATGGTGTCGGCTATCTGCTCCCACAGCGTTGCAAAATGCATTTCCATATTTTTATTACTCCTAGTCTAAACTTCGTTATTTTTATAGTAGGTTGTTCGGTCGTTTTACGAAAAAGACGCGGTTATCTTCGGCTGCTTGGTAGTGGCTGTCAATTCAAGCTCGGTAGTAAGTGCTCGCTTCTCTAATTGCAGCTGCGCTCAACTGTGACCAGTTTGTTCAAACATACATAAATACGCTTTACTTCAAACGAATCACTTCATCAATTATTAATGTACTATTTCATCACCAAATAAATATTGGGGTACTTTCAGCATGCTCAAGAAAACGCGAAAAAATTTAACCAATAAAGCCTTATTAAGCTTATTGAGCCTTGCCGTCATAACAAGCTGTACCCATTTCAGCCAACCTCATCTCCCTGAACCTGTAGCCGAAATACACCCTGGAATTTTAAAAGGCTATTTACCCATGACAGCAATACCTAATAGTCTCAGCCTGGCGCCGCCTGCACCCATAGCCGGTTCGTCGGCTCAAGAAAATGATGACGGCGTGAGCAAACAAGGCATCGCATTACGTGGCTCACCCCGCTGGAAACTAGCCAGTGACGATGCCAATCTTATGTTCCCTGAGGCAGCAGGTACATTCTCCTGTGCTATAAACGCCCCTATTACAAAACACGACACACCCCATCTTTATAGGCTGTTACGACGCACCATTGCAGATGCTGGGCTTTCAACCTATGGAGCAAAGAAGCACTACAAACGTCCACGCCCATTTACCGTAAACAATGAACCCACCTGCTCGCCAGCGGATGAAAAAATGTTACGTGCAGATGGCTCATATCCATCAGGGCACACCGCCATAGGGTGGGCATGGGCGCTTATTTTGGCTGAAATATCACCTCATCAGGCAGATGCAATCCTCGCCAGAGGCTGGGCTTTTGGTCAAAGCCGCATGATTTGCAATGTTCATTGGCAAAGCGACGTCACCATGGGGCGAACCATGGGTTCAGCAACCGTTGCCGTTTTGCACACAAACCCTGCTTTTCTAGCTGCGGTAAAAATTGCTAAAATAGAATTAAAAGCGGTTCGCGCCAATGGCCTAAAACCCACACGCGACTGTAATGCAGAAACTTCTGCGTTGGCTTCAGGAGATATGAAATAATTCATATGCGTTCTGTGTGCAGTGGATGACAAAGCCGCAGCCAATAACCGCATCAACCAAATCCTAGCGTACTGCTAGTAGACTGGGAGATCGAGGCTATGGTGATGCGGCTTTTGCTTATTGCCAAACTGGATACGCTAACCAGTAGCTATAATTCATAAGGTTGAACTGCGTACATGAGCACCTCATACTGCGACAAACATCTGTATGCCTATGCGCTCTGTATTAAACACCTAAAGTTTTTTAGGTTATAAGCCATTGATTTTGCGTGTCTGGTTTTACGGATGTCTATAATCAATTTTGCTAAAATCCCATTAATTATGGACATAAAAAAGCCGCCCTTAGAGGCGGCCTTTTTATGTCTGTGTTTTGGTGTGTTGTATCGGTATTTGGTGGAGCCAGGCGGGATCGAACCGCCGACCTCTTGCGTGCCACGCAAGCGCTCTCCCAGCTGAGCTATGGCCCCATAATTTGGGTAGGGTGTGAAGCTTGTTTTGAGCGCATGTGCGGTGCGTTCTAGCTGTCACGATTCCGTCCTGAATGATGGAGGCGGCATTCTATGCAGCCTCCGGTTTCATGTCAAGATTGCTGTGCAGTACAAATACGACTAAACCGGTAATTTTCGGTATTCTGAATCCCAACGTTTTAGCTCTTTCTTGGATACGCCGCCAAGTATGTTAACGGCATTGCGCAGCCGGGCGTAGGTCATATCTGAGCCTATGATGGCCATGGAGTCGAGCACGGAGGTAGAAGCCGCACTACCTGCAATCGCTATAAAGTATGGGAATAACAGCTCGCGGATTTTTAGTTCCATGCTTTCTGCCAGTTGGCTGAGCGATTCCATAATATGGGGCTTGTCCCAATCTGCCAGTTGCTCGAGCCGCCATAAACCAAACTGCAATATCTTGCGGCATTGGTCCGCTTCTAATTTTTTGTGCTCAAAGCTGGCTTCGCTGATCTCTGGCATACCGTTGAAAAAGAATGCGCCTTTACCGACGACGTCACTCATCACTTCTACCCGCTCCTGTATTAGCGGGATCAGGCTTTCGATGTATTCGGGTTTGAAGGCCCAGTCTGCAAGTCGCTGTATAAATTGCTGGGGTGTGAAGTCTTCACGTAGATAACGGGCGTTAAGCCAGCTGAGTTTTTCGACATCAAATACGGGGCCGCCAAGGGATACGCGGGAAATATCAAATTGTTCGATCATCTGTTCCAGGGTGAATTTTTCTTCGCCATTGGGCATGCTCCAACCCATCATGCCAAGGTAGTTAATGAGCGCTTCTGGCAAGAACCCCATTCGCTCGTAGTAAACAATGCTGGTGGGGTTTTTGCGTTTGCTGAGTTTGCTTTTGTCGACGTTGCGCAACAGTGGCATGTGGCACATTACAGGTGCATCCCAGCCGAAATATTTATACAGCTGTAGGTGTTTGGGTACCGAGTTGATCCACTCTTCGCCGCGCACTACGTGGGTGATTTTCATTAGATGGTCATCAACCACGTTGGCTAAATGGTAGGTGGGCATGCCATCTGCTTTAACCAGAATTTGCATATCGACCTGCTTCCATTCGATTTCGATCTCGCCACGTAACAGGTCTTCGAACTTACAGCTGCCTTGTTCGGGAATGCGCATACGCACGACATTCGATACACCGTCGTCGAGCTGTTGTTTGACTTGCGCTTGGCTATGGCTCAGGCAATGTCCGTCGTAACCGGGTTGGGTTTTGTCGGCCATTTGCTGTTTGCGTAGCTCGCCTAACCTTTCGCTGGTGCAAAAGCAGTGAAAGGCATCGCCCTGCTCTAGCAGCTGGTTTACGTGGGCTTTGTAAATTTCGGTGCGTTCGCTTTGCCGGTACGGCCCATATTCACCACCAATACCGGGGCCTTCGTCCCAGTCTAGACCGAGCCATTTTAGGGAATCGAGTATTTTCTGCTCTGATTGCGCGGTACTGCGCGCTTGGTCGGTATCTTCGATGCGAAGAATAAACTCGCCACCCGCTTGTTTGGCCAGACATTTGTTAAACAGTGCGATGTAAGCGGTGCCTACGTGCGGGTCACCGGTGGGTGAAGGGGCGATGCGTGTGCGGATGGTCATGTAAAAGCGGCCTTAGCTGAAATGCAAGTTAGAAGGTTCGACAGTTGGAATTGCGGTATAATTATACCTTTTTAGATTACGCTCTGTTCAAGCGTTTTAGATCATACTTCCACCAGCGTTAACGTACCCTTCCCATGTCCGAGCAAACCATCAATCATCCCATTTCTATTGCCCCCATGCTCAAATGGACTGACTTGCACCACCGCTATTTAATGCGTCTTATTAGCAGCCGCGCGCTTCTTTATACCGAGATGATTACAACCGGCGCGCTAATCCACGGTGAGCGCGAGCGTTACCTTGCGTATAACTCAGAAGAGCATCCGGTCTCCATGCAATTGGGTGGCAGCGACCCAGAGCAACTGGCGTTTTGCTCTAAGCTCATTGAGCAGCACGGCTACGACGAGCTGAACTTAAACTTAGGCTGCCCCAGCGACCGGGTTCAAAGTGGCCAGTTTGGCGCATGCCTGATGCTGGATCACCAGCGTGTGAAGGCCTGCATTGAAGCGATGATTGAATCGGTGGATATTCCGGTAACGGCCAAAATACGCATTGGTGTTGATGAGCACGACAGTTACGAGCATTTGCATGCGTTTACCAGCATGCTGGTAGAAGCAGGCTGTAAAACCATTATTGTGCATGCCCGCAAAGCGTGGTTAAGCGGCCTTAGCCCCAAAGAGAACCGCGAGGTTCCGCCGCTGGATTACCCAACGGTGTATCGATTAAAGCGTGATTTCCCAACCACGCTGTTTGTGCTTAATGGCGGCATCGAGACCTTCGAGCAAATTGAACAACAGTACGAACATGTTGATGGCGTAATGGTCGGCCGCGCCGCATACCACAACCCGTACTTGCTAGCGCAGGCTGATCAAAAGCTCTACGGTGAAACCACCCCAGTTAAAAGCCGGCACCAAATTGCGCTGGAGTATTGCAACTATATCGAGCATCAATGCTCAAAAGGCGTTCGGCTTAATAAGTTATCACGCCATATATTGGGGTTATTTCAGGGTGAAAAAGGCGCTAAGCGGTTCCGCCGTTTGATTAGCGAAAATGCCCATAAAGACAGCTATGGCCCTGAACTTATCTATAAAGCCCTGTACTTTACTTGTGGTGAACAGGCTGCATGATTGCCTGAATCAGCGCCCGAACCATTGAATATACTCACGGATGCACACTCTTATGCTTAAAAAAATTCAGTCATTTTTTGAAACCCACCTAAATCCTAACGTTGCTCCGTCGCAGCAAGTGTCCCGAGATCACGTGGTAAAGCTAACAAGCTCGGCGTTACTTATTGAGTTAATGCAATCTGATAACGAAGTTACAAAAGAAGAGCAAGCCGCTGTTTTAAAAGCACTTAAGGATTCATTTAAGCTAAAACAAGACGAGCTTGATGAGCTATTGGAGTTGGCCAAATCTGAGGTGGAAGACGCAACATCTCTCCATCAATTTACCAGCTTAGTGAATGAACACTACCAGCCAGAGGAAAAGAAAGAGTTGCTCGAAGCGCTCTGGTATGTGGCTTTTGCCGATGGTAATATTGACCGCTATGAGGACAACCTGATTCGCCGGATATGTGAGCTAATTCACTTGTCCCACGCAGATTTCATTCAGGCCAAACTCAAAGTACAAGCATCACGGTAAAGCGTCACACAAGCACTTTCTAACTAATACGAGCGGATATTGAGCATGGTTGATATACAAAAGAATTACTCTGAAAAGCGTGATTTCATTCGCATGAAAATCAACGCAGCCGTCACTTTGATTGTGAACGGTAGTGGTAACGAGATCACAGGCAAGTGTAAAGATCTCAGTGGCGCAGGGATGCTCATAGAAATAGCGGATGAAGTAGTCACTATGGGCACCCAATGCCTAGCGACTATCCAAGCCAGCTATGAAAATTTGGATGAGCCTGATTTCAAAGCACGTATTGAAATCACCCGGGTTGACCCAATTCCATCTGGCGGCCAGATCGTTGGTGCATCCATTATAGAAATTCTGCAATAACGACCCAACCCTAATGATTAGGCTCCGCAGCTATGCGGGGCTTTAATCATCATCGCCAAACGTATCTTCTACTTCCCCATCCTTTACATCGTATTCTCGTGTTTGCAGATAGATCTCTCGCAAGAATATATAACGGTCACCGCTGGCAACCGCCTCTAACGGAATAATATCTGCTCGAGCATCTACAAAGTCGGTAGCGGCCATCAGTGTACGGTCAAGATCAGGGTTAAACTCTTGCACCAAGTTTAGGTATCCGTCTGGAATAATGGTGAACCCATCTCGAACCGTGGTTGGCCCCCAAAACGGTAACATCACAAATGGCCCGCTGGGCACACCCCAGTAACCTAACGTTTGGCCAAAGTCTTCGTTGTGGGCGGGTAAATCAACCTTGGATGCGACATCAAATAATCCGTAAATCCCAACGGTGCTGTTAATCAAAAACCTCAATGTGTCTTGGCCGGCTTGCAGAAACTTGCCCTGCAAGATGTCGTTCACAATAACCAATGGCTCTTGAAGGTTGCTAAAGAAATTGGTAACGCCATCATCCACAAAGGTAGGCGTGACCCAGCGATACCCCTGTGCAACAGGTTTTAGTAGGTAACGATCCAGCACTTCGTTGAAGGTAAACATGGTTCGGTTGAAATCTTCCCATGGGTCCTGCTCGTGCTCTTCGTCATAAAAGGAATCGTACTCTTCTTCAGCAGGCTTCACCGAAACCGACGAACAACCCGACACAAAACAAATCAATATAAAATAACCAACAACCTTACGCATTTTTTACTCAATCAATATATTGAAAGTTTTTTCGAGCCCATACGACCCAAAATTAGATTAAAGTTTTACTCGGTTTTTATTCGATGTAACTCAGATTTCTAGGTTTGCCATTTGCTCGCCACACATTTCATTTTTTGCGAATTATTATTGTGTATTGCCAACCGGGTATAGCACAGAGCTTTCAAAACCAGTGTTCACCCGAATATAGCCACTGAGCAATTCATCCATTTGCTGGCTTCCGGTATCTACCCGCAAAGGCCTGCCTTCTAACGCATCGAGCTTGGCAGGTGTCGCCATTACAATGATATTGTCTTTGCCAACTTCTTTAATAACATCAGAGCTAATTTGCTGGTTGCCCCGGCCAAACAAGTAACCTTGGCCGCCAATCGGCGAGACCACTATTTTTAGTGTTTGCTGGTTTTGACCTGCGTCTTTAAGTACATCCAATATCTGTTTTTCACTTAAGTCATTTATTGCCATATCTGCACCACAGAAATAGTCTACACCCAGCAGCGTATTATTGTGTGTCAGCTGCATCATTAACTCTGCGGTTGTGCTGCCTGGGCAAATTAAATATCCCACATCATCACCCATTGTTTCAATAAAACCAGCGGCAATTTCTTGTTGGTCTAACTCTTCGTTTTCTAAGCCGCAACATTTAACTTGTTGAACTGCATTGCCAAGCTCTGGCACCCACAGCTCGCCATAGTAGCGCGATGCAATACTACCGGCACGCCGTGCGTCTTCATCGATATCGCGTACTTCGGCACGGGTAACGCCTATTCGTTCCCTACGAATAAATTTACCAATTAATACACCAGCAGTTTCAGGGGTAACTGCAAATACCCCAGAGTGCATTTTCACACCTGCGGGTATTCCCAATGCCGTTTGCTCTGTACGAACTACGCTGCAGATATCCCGCGCTGTACCGTCGCCGCCTACAAAAAGCAGCAGATCCAAATTTAACGCATTCATTTTTAACACTGCGTTGCGGGTGTCTTCTCCAGTGGTGGGGCCGTTTATGGCCAGTTCAATAACGTTTGGTTTGAAACCGCTGGACTCAACAACGCTTTGACCCATTCTCCCGGGGCACACAAACCAGTCAATATCAGCCGCATAGGGTTTGAGCAGTTCAAGCGCGGCGGCAGCCCGGTCATTGGATTTATATGTACCACCAAGAGTTAATGCCTGTTGCTGGATATCAGTACCGTCGCTACCCTTTAAGCCAACACTACCGCCAATGCCGGCAACAGGGTTAACAATCAAACCAAGCCGGAACATTTTATGTAGCTCCTTCATTTATTTGATTAGCATCATCAACTTTAGAAATTTCAAAACCTAGTGTTTGTAGCTTAATAGAAAGCTCAGCAGCTTCACGGGTCGCTGGAGTTTGTACGTTTAGCGTCAAGGAGCTGAACTCACGCCGGCCACCATAATTTTTGCGCAGCAAATCAAAACGTTGGTTTCTATCTGATTGTTTGCTTGCCAGCCGCAGGCGTTTATCATCGTCTTCAATGCTGTAACAACACTTGATGAGCTTATGTAACGCCGGGATTGGGCCAGTTAACTCCTCGCTTAGCTGTATTTTATGAACCGGCGCGACCGGCATAAACTGAGTTAACGTCAAACTGGCCGGTTTCTTCCCCCAGTTCGCCAATGCTTGATAGAGCATCTGGGTGCCCTTCGCTTTGCCTTCAGCGCTGTAGCCAGCAATATGCGGTGTCGCTATAGCAAGATAATCGAGCAAACCCCATTCAATATCTGGTTCGTTCTCCCAGACATCGAGAACAACGATACGCGGCGCTTCTTGTAATGATTTAAGCAGTGCTTGGTTATCAATCACTGCACCACGGCTGCTATTTATTAAAACCGTGTCTGGCTTCATTCGCCTTAGCACCGGTTCGTTAATCATATGCTTGGTCGGAAATGCACCCATTGTAGTAATGGGCACATGAAGTGTCACGGCGTCGCAACCCATCACTTCCTCGAAACTAACTTGAGGCCCACTCACCACTTCATCTAAAAATGGATCGTAGGTTTTATATTGAACCCCTAATGCGACAAGGCTACGCTGCAAGCGGCTGCCGATATTCCCACATCCAATAATGCCAACAGTTTTTGAAGCCAAATCAAAATGATAGAACTTATCTAAATGTAGCAATGCCGCCAGCACGTATTGCACCACAGAGTCAGCGTTGCAGCCGGGTGCATTGTGAAATTCAATACCTCTATCACGCAAGTATTGAGTATCAATATGATCCATTCCAATGGTGGCAGAGCCTACAAAACTAACCTTAGAATTTTTTAGCAAGGTTTCGTTAACTTGGGTAATGGAACGCACCAAAAGTACGTCAGCATTTTCAACTATTGCTGCGTTTATTTTGCGCCCGGGCACAGTCGTAATTTCGCCATAGGAGGTAAAAAACTGCTCTAAATAAGGTATATTTTCATCAGCGATGATTTTCATAGGCATGTATGAATAGTATGCATAGGTATAAATTGATGCGAATTAAAGGCCAGGTTGCAAGCTATCGATCAATAAGGCTTAACAGGGCTTAACAGGGCTTAACAGGCTAAAATTTAACAAGTTGGCGTTTGCGCAAGCGCGTCAAAATATTCTTTGCTCAAGTATTGTTTGCCCTTTAATAAATGATCAAGGTACCAACTAGCGGGCTTTAGCCCATCCGCCAACATGGCTTTATTTGCAATGTATACCCAAGCAGACAATGTGCTACCGTCAGGTTTTTTCAGCCAAAACTTTTCTCGGCTGTACCGCACCGGCGAACCTTCGAAGTAGTCCATTTTTGTAATTTGACCTGCATCAGACAGGCGGTAAACCACGCCTTCAACACAACTATTAGGCGCATACACTACGTTGGCATAGACCATTTTCGGGTCTTTTATTGCGCGTTTATTAAAGCGCAATGCAACGCCATTCATTGTGGCTGAAAACACCTCGGTGAACTCTAAACCGCGCTCGACAACCCGCTCAGAATTCATGTTACTGCCATAAGCAAAGTAAAAATGCATTTTGCTCTACCTTTACAACGCGCCTTGATGGGTAATCATTTTGAGCCGCCAGCGCAATCCGGCGAGGCAGGCGCATCGCCATTTGCTGTGCGCCATTCCGCTTCGGTATAGGCATGAATGGCCAAAGCGTGCACTCCGGCTGCAAGCTCATCGGCAAGTACCGCGTATATTTTTTGATGCCGCGCTACTTTTCTAACGCCATCGAATTCTTTACAGACCAAAATAACTTTAAAATGAGTCTCGGAGTTTGCCGGCACGCTGTGATTATTGCTTTCGTTGATCACCTCAAAATGCTGCGGTGACAATGCCTGGGCAAGTTTTTGTTCGATGATCGATTGTGTTTTCATTGAGTTTTGGTAGTCTCTTCGGAACTGGCTTTCAAAGCGCGGCTTGCTTGAATATAAAGCAACCAACACTGATTAGGTTTTCGTTAAATTCTTAGACCTAAGAACTTCTTCAATTGCGGTGGAGTCTACTATATTTTAGATCAGCTGTTTCTTTTGACTAACCAAAAACCGTTACTTTGCATCACTTTGTAAATACCCTACTTTAATGCGCATAGGTTCGAACCCACTTCCGCCGACCAACACACTGGTATCCACTGACCAGCGAAAGAGCCACGCGCGCGATTCACGCGAAGATACCCCCCACCCCAACACAACCAATACCGCAAACGAGAAAACTCACTTTCGTGCGCGCCCAGAGCCTGTCACTAAAGCCGAATACGTATCTCGCTCACAAGCGTATGAGCAAAACTTGAATAATCTGCCGGCACAATCAAAAAATGCCATCCGTGCATATCAAGATCAGTCAATAACCCCGGCTGGTCAACCGCGCAGTGTTGAGCTGGCCCGTATTGACCTTTTTGTATAACGTTCAGCCTTCTAGCTTTACCTTTTCTTTTACGCTCAACTCACGTCTAATTAACCTCTCAACGTCACTTTTAGTACCGCTTTTAATATCACTTTCAATACCACTTCCAACTCAACCCTAACCTAAACCCTAACCTGAACCTTAATCTTTACACCTGACGCAACCTTGAAAATCGAACCTACCCTTTGCGCTGGAATTCAGGCTGAACTTCCTCATCTACGCCCACTCGCACAGCAGCTCGCCGCGCAGCTACAGATCCCGTTTATAGAAGCCAATCAAAAACTCACAGCCAATGCTATTTATTTGCAATACCACACCGATGGTCTGCATATTGTTTCTACCAATGCCAAGTCGAAAAGCTTAAGTTTTCATATCGATTTTAGCGACGGCTTGTATTTGCGACGCCTACAAACCAGCGATAAAAACCAAGGGCTGGCAAAAGCGGTGGGATTTAAGCCTCATTACCTTCCCAGAGTGCTTGATGCCACTGCAGGGTTTGCCCGCGATAGTTTCACGCTAGCTTCATTGGGGTGCCGCGTTACCATGCTAGAGCGTTCACCAGTATTAGCCGCCTTGCTATCCGAGGCCATGGAGCGTGGCTCTTATGATCATAACGTGGCAGATACGCTGGAACGTATGCAGGTTCAATGCACTGAGGCAATGAAGTACTTAACTCAACTAACGCCTGAGCAAGCGCCAGATGTAATCTACCTTGACCCGATGTTCCCAGAAAGAAAGAAGAAGGCTCAGGTAAAAAAGGAGATGCAAATATTGCATCAGTTGCTAGGAAGCGATGATCACACACCCTACCCGCTACAACTTGCAATCAATACCGCTAAAAACCGCGTGGTAGTCAAGCGGCCTAAACAAGCCGAAGACCTAAACAATATGGAACCGAGCTTTCGCGTCACAGGAAAGGCCAGCCGCTATGATATTTATTTAGCGGACAGCGATTAGCTCAAATCTGAATACCAATTATTGGCTTAATCTGATACCCACATGCTTTCTCACTACTCTTTTTTAGATGATGAGCACCACCAGGCATTCAAACTACACATAGGTGTAGAATCAACAGGCTCGAATACGCCTTATTTATCTGCGCGAACTAAATATGCAATCACCGCCATCCGTAACGTCCCGCTGGCTAACAATCAAGACCGAAGTAAAAACCTTGGTTCATCTTGGCTGGCCCATATTAATTACCCAGCTTTCTGGCGTTGGACTTGGCGTAGTCGACACCATCATGGCTGGCCGCGCTGGCTCTGAACACCTTGCCGCAGTGGGTATTGGCTCCGGGATTTGGCTGCCTGTTTTACTGTTTTTAATTGGCATGCTGTATGCGGTCATTCCTACCGTGGCACAGCTGCGGGGAGCGGGCGACGAACAAAAGATCCCTTCTGTTATTTCTAGCGCCGGAATTTTGGCCATGATGGTTTGCCTGCCGCTGTTTTTCCTGCTTCGCAATACCGAACCACTCCTGCAAGCCATGTCGCTGTCACCGCAACTTATTACGCTGACAGACCAATACCTCCATGGTTTGTCTTGGGGTATGCCGGCCTCGGCAATATTTTATGTATTGCGATATTACATTGAAGGTATGGGCAAAACCCGACCAGCGATGATTATTGGATTAATCGCTTTAGTGCTCAATATCCCCCTGAATTACATTCTTATCTACGGAAAACTCGGGCTACCCGCCCTTGGTGGCCCTGGTTGCGGATACGCCAGTTCTATCGTTCAGTGGCTGAGTTTAGGTTTCATCCTATTTGCGGTGCACGCCAGCGGCCTACTTAAAAAACTTAGCTTTGGTTTACGCTCATCTGGAGTGAGCCTAGACACGATATGGAGCCTCACCAAACTGGGCCTACCCATGGGCATCAGCCGCTTTTCAGAATGCAGCGTATTCGCTTTTCTGGCCCTATTTATTGGCCATCTTGGCCCCGTAGCAGTAGCTGGGCATAGCATTGCGCTGAACTTTTCGGGCTTGTTGTTTATGGTTCCCTTGAGTATTTCTATGGCCATAGCCGTACACAGCGGCCACCTTATCGGACAAAAAAAATACGCTCAGGCACGCTTTGCTAGTTACTGCGGACTTGGTTTAGCAGTATTCTTCGCTAGTGTGCATGGCAGCCTCACGTACTTGTTTCGAGAACAAATTGCTCAGCTGTACAGCATAGAGCCCGCAGTCATGTTGTTGGCCGCTCAGCTGTTAGTATTTGCGGCCATGTTTCAAATTGCAGACGGCATTCAAGTGAGTGCAATTGGCGCACTGCATGGATACAAAGACACGAAAGCTCCGATGTACATCACGCTTATTTCCTACATTGGCATTGGGTTTCCGGTTGGCTATACATTAGGGCTTACGGACTATCTTGGGCCAAAACAGGGCCCGGCGGGGTTATGGGCAGGCTTGGTGGTTGCCCTGTCAGTTGCCGCGCTGCTGCTACTTTTTCGCCTTAGAAAAACAACCCATAAAGACTATGACGCACCGCTTGGTGATGGCGTTACTACGTAAGCACTGGCACCTAAGTGCTTGAATATTTGTCGCCATATACACCACGACCAATTAGCACCAAACCATGTTTATAAATGCCATATCGATATATAAAGATGGATTACTATTCCTTAGCGCTATTGCTAAGATAAGCCAAATTTTCGAACCTATTGGATGAACAATGGCCTACTCCGAAGCTGAACTGCAGACATTAAATGAGCAACTTGCTGTAGAAATACCGAAGAATATAATTAAGAAATCGTTCGAACTATTTGATTCTATTGCAATATCTTTTAGTGGAGCAGAAGATGTTGTGCTTATAGATATGGCGATGAAGCTAAATCCAAACGCAAAAATCTTCTCACTTGATACCGGTCGGTTACATCCAGAAACTTATCAATTCATGGAAAAAGTGCGCGAGCATTACAACACCGAGATTGAAGTGCTTTACCCCGACGCAGAAACACTACAAGCATTCGTCCAAAAAAATGGTCTATTCAGCTTCTACAAAGATGACCATAAACCTTGCTGCACAATCCGTAAAACGGCCCCGCTGCGTAAAAAACTCGAAACAATTGACGCTTGGATAACCGGCCAACGAAAGGATCAAAGCCCTGGAACAAGAAGCGGCATTCCAACTGTTCAGGCTGATGAAGTGTTTTCAGGTGAAGGCCGGCAGCTCGTTAAGTTTAATCCGTTAGCGAACTGGAGCTCACAGCAAGTTTGGGAATACATTCAGATGTTTGACGTGCCGTTTAATTCACTGCACGAGAAAGGCTTTATCAGTATCGGCTGTGAACCCTGTACTCGGCCGGTTAAACCCAATCAGCATGAGCGCGAAGGTCGTTGGTGGTGGGAAGAGTCCACCCAAAAAGAGTGTGGGTTACATGCGCTCAACCTACCTAGTGATTGAACAAATAGATTACAACGATTAGGTTAGAGTACATAAAAAAGGAGCTGGGGGTAGTACCCTCAGCTCCTTTCTTTCAGCCTAATATCAAGCCAACTTTTATACCTGGCTCAACAGCCTGTGCAAACCAATATGCAAATCCCAGGTATCAAAAACGTGGCAGCTCAATGTCTTTGAACAACTCATCCATCTCCTTCTTAGTTTTACAGCGGCCGGCTTTATCGACCATATCTCTGGTTAGATGCGGCGCAAAATCTTCAATAAAATCATACATATAGCCGCGTATATACGTGCTCTTTCTAAAGCCTATACTGGTTACGTTTGATTCAAATAAGTGACTTGCATCCAAGGCAACCAGATCTTCATCGGTTTCATCTTGGTAGGCCATCGTAGCGATGATCCCAATACCTAAACCTAAGCGTACGTAAGTTTTAATCACATCGGCATCGGTAGCGGTAAACACAACCTTAGGGGTTAGGTTTTTTTCTTTAAACGCGTCATCTAGCGTTGAACGACCGGTGAAGCCAAACACGTAAGTGACGATGGGGTACTGCGCAATGTGCTCCAGCGATAACTCGCCAACCTGTGCCAACGGGTGGTTTTTCTTTACCACAATGCTACGGTTCCAGCTGTAGCAGGGCATCATTATCAGATCACTGAATAGCTCCAACGCTTCTGTCGCAATTGCAAAATCAACACTTCCGGTGGCTGCCATTTCGGATATTTGCATTGGCGAGCCTTGGTGCATATGTAGCGCAACATCGGGGTAGCGCTCCATAAAAGGCTGGATCACATCTGGCAACGCGTATCGTGCTTGAGTGTGAGTAGTCGCTATAGAAAGGCTGCCTTTATTCTTCTCATTGAACTCCATCGCGACCTGCTTGATGCTGTCGACTTTCAACAGAATTTCACCAGCGGTTTCGAGAATCATCTTACCTGCGGGGGTAATATTAGTGAGATGTTTGCCACTTCGCGTGAATATCTCTACCCCAAGCTCATCTTCTAATAAACGAATCTGTTTGCTTATACCTGGTTGAGATGTGTATAAACTTTGGGCTGTTTGAGAGACATTAAGGCCATGATGAGCCACCTCCCATATATAGCGTAATTGTTGTAATTTCATCCTTCGCCCTTTGCCTCATGTTTTTATTTTTATATTAAGAGCTCAATCGGGAGACTCTTATATTGGCTGGAAACTGAATAGATTACTGGTATGGGCCTCGGGCGCATTTTGCTTAGGTATAACCGAACAAAAATAAACCACAACCGATATGCTTATATACCATTAAAGAATTAAAATATAAAAAAATATTCCTTTATTGAATAAAGATAAGGTTATATATTGCCATTCAGACTATACCACCTGTCGTTTAACACCAAATTTATTCTCGGCGCTGGTATTCAACCGCTTAGTTACCTCCATTTCGCTACCGGATTAACCACTTTGGACCTAATAACATACATATTTGCTGGAGCGGCTGTTGGCTTTATTATTGGGCTTACAGGGGTTGGTGGTGGCTCGTTAATGACTCCGCTACTGATACTTTTTGGCTTCCCGTACCACATAGCCATTGGCACAGACCTGTTATATGCGGCGTTCACCAAAGCCGGCGGCGTTGCCGTTCACGCCAGAAAAAAGCATATCAACTGGAAAATATCCGGTGTATTGGCCGCTGGCAGCCTTCCTGCCGCTGTTTTCACTATTTTTGTGCTTAAAGCCTATTTCCCAGACCCAAGCACCTATGAACACATACTGACCAGTAGCCTTGGCATTATGTTAATCCTTACATCCGTCGTGCTACTTTCTAATAAGTACCTTAGAGGCAATAAAGAGAAGCCCAAAGGCCCGGTCGGAAAAGCGCTCAAAAACCACCCGTCCTCAGTTACCTTTTTGATGGGAATTGTTTTAGGTGTACTGGTTACCTTGTCGTCTGTTGGCGCTGGGGCCATTGGCACCGCTATATTACTTATCATTTACCCCTATTTACGCTCTATAGAAGTTGTCGGCACTGATTTGGCCCACGCTGTGCCACTCACTTTGGTGGCAGGACTAGGGCACTTTTTCCTCGGGAACGTAGATTTAGTACTTTTAGGTAGCTTATTAATAGGTTCACTACCGGCTATTTATGTGGGTGCGCACCTGGGGTCAAAACTACCTGAAAAAGTGATGCAGCCTATCCTGGCACTGATGCTGCTTGGCTTAGGTATTCGGTTTTCCTTTTTCTAGTTAGCACTATTTCCTTTTTCTGGTTAGCACTACAAAAGGCTGCCTGACTCAGCGTACTTACCGCAACACCTTACTTATTAGCAATCCCATGGGGCACATGGCCCGTTGGCACATGCTCACTGGCAGATTCACAATGCCCTTGCTGGTCATCAAAGAATACATCTGCACCGTAGGCCTTTAGAAACTCGCCTTTACTGAGGCCACCAAGAAACAACGATTCATCGATCCGAATCCCCCATGCTCTTAGCGTACGCACTACTCGTTCGTGTGCCGGGGCCGACCGAGCCGTCACCAGCGCGGTGCGAATCGGGCAGTCATCAGCCGGAAACTCTGACTGCAGGCGATGCAAAGCCGCCAAAAATGACTTAAACGGGCCATCGGTTAACGGCTGCCTCGCGGACTGTTTTTCGGTTTTGGTGAACGCTTCAAGCCCCTGCGCCTGATACACCTTTTCGGCTTCATCAGAAAACAGCACCGCATCACCATCAAAGGCAAAGCGCAATTGCGACCCTACTCCGCCACCTTTGGCTGACGGCATAATAGTGGCTGCCGCAAAGCCGCTCTCTAAAACCAGCTGGACATCCTGCGCATCGGTAGATAAAAATAGGTGGCAACCAAAGGGTGACATATATCGGTAGGGGCTTTCACCACCAGCAAACGCGGCTCGCGTGATATCCAGCCCATAATGCTGAATCGAGTTAAAAACTCTCAGCCCAGTATCTGCGCTATTTCGTGATAGCAAAATGACTTCAATCGCATGCCCGTCCTCAACCAATGCGTTGATCGACAGCAATTTTTTAACCAATTCGAAGGAATCACCGGGTTCCAATATTTGCTCTTCATTGGCTATTTGGTAGTCCGAATATGCAGCAAGGCCTTGTTCCTCAAACACACGGTGGCTGTCGCTTAAATCAAACAAAGCACGGGACGAAATACCCAATACCAGTCGGTTTCCATATTCTGTAGGCATGTTATTATTTAACTCTTTTTAAAGATAAAACAAGCATATAGGAAGCCTTGGGCATCACCAAATATGAAGCTTGTTTGATAGACACTTTCTGCTTGAAACACACTGCTTTCTTATAGTCGCATTTAGCCGCATATAATCGCATTGCGACCCGCACACTCTACTTTTGGAAACCATACTTTTGCCTGCCCCCCAACCGCAACACGCCTCGCTGGCAGATACTATTCTCTGCGCTATCAAAGCTGACGCCGTCATCCTTACACCGAATCATCGCCTTGCCCAAGCGCTAAGAAATGATATTGACACATACCATGATGCACAGGGGTTGGATGCGTGGAATAACCCAACCATCGCGCCGATCAATGAATGGCTTACCGCTCAGTTTCTCGCAGCTCAAGACAAAGGCCTAAGCAGCAAAGTTTTACTGACTGCTTTTCAAGAACGTAGCCTCTGGCAACATCAAATATCAATAGACCCTTCAAATTTAAGCAGCGATCTATCCGGGCCTATCCAAAAAGCCTGGAATTTCACTCAGCTTTGGCAGCTAGCTTTTGAAGAACCGCATTTTTATGCACCTGATCATTTAGCATTCAAGCAAATTGCTCAGCAGTTTTCGCTTCACTGCAAAGAGCAAAATTTTCTTTGCGAAAGCCAAGTGCAGTCAGAGTTAGCCCCATTTTTTGAACAGCAACAGCTCAGTACACCTAAGGCTGTGTTGCTTTACTGCTTTGAAGAATTATCCCCTGCTCTTGCTGCGCTGCTTGCTACCTTTGAACAAATGGGCTCATCGGTAACTTCGTATCAGCCAACCACGCGTTCGGTTTCATGCAACAGTGTTTCTTTTGATACGCACCAAGATGAAATCAAAGCGTCGGCCCAGTGGTCAGCCAACATTTTGGAGCAGCATCCAGCGGCAAAAATTGGCATTGTGATTCCAGAACTAGCCAAAGAAAAACCGGCGGTTGAACATATATTTACCGAGCAGTTTTCACCAAGTTATTTTTTTAGTAGTAGCGATCATGCATCACCTATTTATAACCTTTCAGCCGGCGTAGCCCTCACCAAAACCCCTATTGTCGCTGAAGCCATATTTTTACTAGAGCTTGACCCGTACCATCTGTCTATTGAGCAAATAAGCCATCTGCTGCTCTCACCCTATGTCCGTGGTCATCAGTCGGAGTCATCTAGCCGAGCTTTATTGGATCAAAAATTACGTTCAGCGGGGCTACGTGAATACTCCGTCAAAAGGCTGCTTGCGCAAATTGCCTTTATTGAATCACGCTCGAACCAAGCTCCAAACCCTGTTTTTTGTGCGCTACTTGAGCAGCTTTCTGAGCAACATATACCGGCCCACCATAAGCAGGCTTCGTTGCATTGGCCGGCTAGCTTTGCCCAACAACTAGCAGCTTACGGCTGGCCAGGAGACCGCACGCTAACCAGTAACGAATACCAAACTGCTGCGCGTTTTCAGACCCGCTTAAAAGACCTTGCGCAACTGCATATTATTCAAAAGAGCAGCCGGTATGGTGTAGCACTTGGGCAGCTTAAATCGATGTTAAGCCAGGAGATGTATCAGGTTTCCAGCCCCGACCCATCTATACAAGTACTGGGGCTATTAGAAGCTGCGGGGCTACAATTTGATTACCTTTGGGTGATGGGGCTGCACGAACTAGCATGGCCAACACAGGCTGAACCCAGCCCGTTTCTGCCCCGCGCGCTGCAACGCTCGCACAACCTTCCGCGCTCCAGCTTTGAACGAGAGTTACAGTTTTGCCAAAACCTAACCAATGGCTACCAACACAGCGCTGCCCACTGTGTTTTTAGCTACCCGTTACTCAACGGTGAAACCAAGCTCAATATCAGCCCACTGATTCGGCATTTGGAACCTACAAGTTCAACGCAGGTTGTAGGTAATGTAGATGGTTTCTTCCGGCGGCTGTTTTCGCAGCACTCTATCGAGTTAAGCCAAACCATCGATACCCAAGCCCCTGCACTATCAAACGACACCAAGCAAAGCGGTGGCAGCTCAATTTTAAAAGATCAATCCTGCTGTCCATTTAGCGCCTTTGCGATTCACCGCCTTAAGGCAACCCCCCTAGACTGGCCAGACCCAGGGGTGCAACCCATTAACCGCGGCATATTGCTGCACAACGCGCTAGAAATCATTTGGGGCAAACTACAAAACAGTGAGGCCTTGCAACAACTCAGCGAGGCGCAAACCCAATCGCTGATTGAAGACGCTATTCATCAATCTTTACAGCCTTTGCGGCGTCAGTGGCCTGAGCTCGACCAATTATTATTTTTAGATACCGAACAACTTCGTTTACAAGAGGCTATTCGGCTGTGCTTAGATGCCGAAAAAGCACGCCTGCCATTTAAGGTATTTAGCCTTGAACAAAAACAGGCGCTGCAGCTTGGCGGGCTTAATATTCAGATCAAAATCGACCGGATCGATGAGCTAGAAGATGGCTCAAAAGTATGTATCGATTACAAAACTGGCAAAGCGGTATCCGCCAAAAATTGGTTTGGTGAGCGCCCGCAAGACCCGCAGCTACCACTCTATGCGCTGCAGCAACAAACCAACCTTTCGGCGCTTACTTTTTTGCAGGTGTTCAGCCACGAAACCAAATGGCTTGGGGTGACCGAATCGGCCGAGCAGTTTCCGCAGCTCATTCCACTCAACAAAGTGAAGGAGGCTGATTACCCCGATGACTGGAGCAAACAGCTGGAGTTTTGGCACAGCCAGCTCTCTGAAATCGCGACGCAATTTATAAACGGCGACGCAGCGGTAGAACCCTTCGACCCAAAAACCACCTGCACCTATTGCCACCTAAAACCGCTTTGCCGTATACCGACCTAAACCAAACAACATACCAATACTTACAGCCACCATAAACACCGCTGACTGACTTATATGCCCATGACAAAACCTGCCGACCACGCTGCCCGAACCCTTGCCCAAGATATTCAGCAATCATTTATTGTTCAAGCGCCTGCGGGTTCGGGCAAAACCGAACTCCTAACCATGCGTATGTTGCGATTGCTTGCGGTGGTCGAGCAGCCAGAAGAGATTCTTTGCATCACCTTTACCAACAAAGCTGCGGCAGAAATGAAAGAGCGTATTCTTTCATCGATTGCCCCGGCTTTTACACAACAAACCTACAACGAAGACCACAAAAATGAAAAGGCTCAACTGGGCCAACAGGTGTATCAGCGCAGCCAGAAAATGGGCTGGAATTTATTGCTAAACCCTGGTCGTTTAGCCGTTCGTACCATCGATAGCTTTAACCATTTTCTTATTCGACAAATGCCAGTGTCATCTGCCATGGGTGGGGCCGTCGAGATAGCTGAAGAACCCGTAGAGTTATATCAACAAGCCGTCCGAAACCTATTAGAGCTTACCGATGGCGACAGCCAACTGGCGTTAAAATACCTTTTGCAGCATTTGGATAACCGTTACGACCGAGTAGAACAGCGCTTAATTGAAATGCTCGCCATTCGTGACCAATGGCTGCCCATGGTATTGCACGAAGACCCAGAGCAAATGCTCAATCATATTGAGCATAATCTAACGGGGCTCATTGAATCTGAACTACAAAATGTACGAACCCAATTAACCGCAGTTATAGCGCCTGGGTTTGTTGAGCTAGCCTCTCAAGCGGGTCAAAATTTAGTAGAAGCTGGCTCAGAATCAATTATTGGAATACTTGCTGGAATCAGCGCGCTTCCAGGTTATTCAGTTGACGAGCTGGATCAATGGAAGGCGATTGCCGAACTCATTTTAACCGCCAAAAACACCGTTCGGCTTTCACTTACCGTTAAACAGGGTTTCCCCTCTGGCAAAGCCAATGCTGCCAACAAGCAGGAATTTCTAGCTTGTCTTCAAACTATTGGAGAAAGTGAAACTCTCTGCAAATTATTACCTGTTATAAAAAAACTACCTCAACCGCGTTACACGCAACCACAAAAAGAGCTGCTTTCGCATCTATTTATTTTGCTTAAAACACTCTATGCAAGCTTAAAAATTGTTTTTGATGAACAGCAATCCTGCGATCACAGTGAAATTTCTTTGGCGGCACTGCACTCACTGGGCACCGAACAACAACCTACGGATTTGGCATTATCGCTGGATTACCGCTTTCAACATATTTTAATTGATGAGTTCCAAGATACATCCAACTTGCAAGTTCAATTACTTGAAAAACTAACCTTGGGTTGGCAACCAGGCGATGGCCGCTCCTTGTTTTTGGTCGGCGACCCGATGCAATCGATCTATAAATTCCGACAAGCTGATGTTGGGATCTATTTATCTACCCAACAAAATGGTATTGGTAACATTCACCTTGAATCATTACGGTTAACCGCTAATTTTCGCTCACAAGCCAGTCTCATTAGCTGGATCAACCAACAGTTTCAAAAAGTATTTGGTGATAATAATAATTGGTTGCATGGCGATATTAGCTATTGCGCATCCACTGCAGCGCGGGCTGCGCTTGCAACGCCAGCGGTCGAAACCTTCCTTTTTTGTGACCCTGAAAATAACGAGGCACAAGCGAATAAAACCGTTGAGTTAATTCGCCATTCGCACCAGCTTGAGCCCGATGGCGAGATTGCAATTTTAGTACGTGCCCGCAGCCATTTGCTCGCGGTGGTTGAACAACTAAAGCAACAAAACATTCCTTTTCAAGCAGTCGATATCGACCCGCTCGAATACTTGCCGTACATCCGAGATTTAAAAACCTTAACCCGCGCGCTTTGCCACCCAGCAGACCGCATTGCATGGTTATCGCTACTTCGCTCGCCGGCTTGTGGGCTGACCCTTGAATCTATGCTGGTAATTGCCGACTCCATGCAACAAGAAAATAGCGTAACTATTTGGCAGCAGCTTCAAAACCCAGAAGTTATTTCAAATTTACCCACCGATGATCAGCAGCGTCTGCAAACTTTTTGCGCACCATTAAAGCGTAGCTTACGCCTGCTTGGCAAAAAGCCATTCAGAATTTTATTGGAAGGCTGTTGGCTAGAGCTTGGAGGAATGTTACTTGCACAAAGTGATTCTGACCTCGACAACGTGGAGCGATTCTTTGCACTAATAGACGTACTCACCGCACAAGGGCAGCTACCCGATATTAGTAAGCTCGATAAACGAATACAAAAGCTGTATGCCCAACCAAAGGCTGCGGGCGATAACGCAGTTCAGATCATGACCATCCACAAAGCCAAAGGGCTAGAGTTTTCTACCGTGATTCTGCCCTCTTTAGAGCGGCGCCCTGCAAGCAATGAAGACAAACTGCTCAACTGGCAGCTATACCGCAATGATCAAAACTCTAACGAGCTGCTACTTGCACCTATTCAAACTGCAGCCGAAAACCCGCAAGACTCTATTCGCGATTACCTAAAACAGATCGACCAAAAACGCAGTGAAAACGAACTTAAACGAGTGCTATATGTAGCCGCCACTCGCGCTAAAAACCGGCTATTTTTACTGGCCAATATCAAACAAAAACCAGTAAAGGAACCCGCCGAGCAAGAAGCTATTGAAGACAAACCCATTGCTGAAATTTACTCAACACCTGTTAAGAATTCATTGCTCGGTTTTTTATGGCCAGCTATATTAGAGCAAGCTGAATTGATTGAAGCGCCATTGACTGCAGATGTAGTTTCAAATCAAACAACGACCCAAACCCCACTGCAGCGATTACCCATAGGCTGGCAATCTGAAGTTGGAATTTTTAACGAGCAGCTCTCGGCGCAATCAGCTACCGAACAACCTGCCACAACCAATGAG
>JAESUM010000039.1 GCA_016763075.1 Pseudomonadales bacterium | reverse complement strand
TAGACGATGCCTCAAGAGGGTTTGGGTTTTCCAAAGACGGCCCGCTTGATATGAGAATGGATAGAAGCCGCGGACTTAATGCATCGCAATGGTTGGCGCAATCTTCAGAGCAAGAAATTGTTCGAGTATTAAAGAAGTATGGCGAAGAGCGTTTCGCAACACGAATTGCTAGAGGCGTATTGGCCCATATGGCTGAACACGGGCCTATCGCAACAACCGCGGAATTAGTTGAATTGGTGATTGAAGCCATACCGGTAAAAGAGAAAAACAAACACCCGGCGACACGTACGTTTCAAGCGATTCGTATCGAGGTAAATGGCGAGCTTGACCAGGTGGCATCTGCTATGGAGCAAGCATTGGAGTTGCTCAAGCCCGGTGGCCGCTTAGTGGTGATTAGTTTTCATTCGTTAGAAGATCGAATTGTAAAACGGTTTATAAAAAAGCAGGAAAAAGGTGATCAGTTCCCAGCCAAAATGCCGGTGCGTACCGTAGATTTAAACCAACGAATGAAGCGTATCGGCAAGCAGATTCGTGCAGGTGAGCAAGAGTTAGCAATCAACCGACGTGCCAGGAGTGCAGTACTTCGTATAGCTGAAAAAATTGTGTGACATTGGATGCCAACAAAAAATAATAAACGAACGGTAGATCGTGTAAGTACCCAATCTTTCATGCCAGCGGTGATAACCATCATGCTGGCTTTTTGCGTGGTGGGAACGGCGCTTTCAGTGGTGTACGCGACCCACAAAAACCGTTTGTTATCCGCACAGTTGCAGCATTTGAAAACCGATCAACGAACCCAGCAGCTTGAATGGGGGCGACTATTACTAGAGCGCAGTACGTGGTCATCCCACGAGCGAATATGGTCCTTGGCCCATAAGCAGTTAAACATGCATGAACCTAGCCCATCTGAGTGGGTCATCGTAACCAATGGCAACTAAATCAATATCAATGACGGCAACTCGCTGGAGGCTCTCTTTATTGGGGTTTCTGTTGAGCGCTGTATTGGTTGCGATTATCTGGCGTTTGGTTGATTTGTCTATCGTTAAGCCGGAATTTTATCAGTATTACAGCGACAAACGTTGGCAGCCAAGCCGCGTGGTTTCGGCAGAGCGTGGCGTCATAACAGATCGAAATGGTCAACCGTTAGCGATCAGTACACCGGTCCTGACCGTTGGTATGTATCCATCCATTTTGAATCGTCATCCGGAAAAATGGCACGAGCTGGCTCAACTGTTAAATCTTGATTACAAAAAAATGGCTAGCAAAATAAAATCAAGATCCAACAAGTCAGCTACTTTTGTATACCTTAAACGTCGAATACCGCCACAGCAGGCAGCCAAAATTATGGCGCTGGAGATCCCTGGTGTTGACCTCGAATCAGGTTATAAACGTTATTACCCCGCAGGGGAGGTAGCGACTCATGTGTTGGGTTACACAAATGTAGATGACAAGGGCCAAGAGGGCGTTGAGTTAGCGTTTGACTCGCACTTGACCAGTATTCCTGGTCGCCGCAATGTGATGTTGGGCGTTAAGCAAAAAGTGGTGCGCGAACTAGCATGGCACGAAGGTAAACAGCACAAGCCTGGCGGCGATGTTGAGCTAAGCATAGATATGCGCCTGCAATCGATTGCACATTACGAGCTTAAAAAAGCCGTAACCAAATACCGTGCGCGATCGGGCTCATTGGTATTATTAGATACCACCACTAACGAAATTTTAGCGATGGTTAACCAACCTGCCGCCAATCCCAATGATCGTTCGCATATGGATTTCGGTGCATTTCGTAACCGAGCCATGACTGATTTGATTGAACCCGGTTCAACCATCAAGCCATTCAGCGTCGCGGCGGCATTAGAAAGCGGTCAGTTTGATGGAAAAAGTGTATTTAACGTCAGCCCCGGTCGTATTCGGGTTGACGGCAAGCTAATACTGGATGCCGCCAATTATGGGACGTTAGACCTAGCCGGAGTAATCAAAAAGTCCAGTAACGTGGGCATTACCCAAATTGCATTGGCATTACCAGAAACCGGCATTCGAGACTACCTAAGCCGCATGGGTATGGGCTCCGATACGGGTAGCGGGTTCCCTGGCGAGCGCATTGGCGTACTTCCAAATTATCAAAGCTGGCAACCAGTACAGCGCGCAACCTTGGCGTATGGGTATGGCCTATCGGTTACTGCGGTTCAATTGGCCCAGGCATATTCGATATTTGCCTCCGGCGGCGTTAAAAAGCCGGTGTCGATTCTTAAGCTTGCGCGACCGCCAGAAGGCGAACAGGTGATGAAGCCTGCGGTTGCACGGCAAGTGATTAGCATGATGGAGTCGGTCACTCATCGTGGCGGTACCGGAACCCGCGCAAAAGTACCCGGTTATCGCGTTGCGGGCAAAACAGGCACCGCACATAAAGTGGGTCGAAACGGATATGAAGACAGCCATTATATTGCTGTATTTGCTGGGTTAGCCCCGGTCACTAATCCCAAATTAGTCGCTGTAGTGGTTATTAACGACCCAAGCACAGAGCAATATCACGGTGGCCAAGTCGCTGCTCCGGTATTTTCTAAAGTGATGGCTGCGGCGCTACGCCTTAAAAGTATTGCGCCGGATCAATCGGTTATTCCGGATCTGAGCAGCGGTGCATGGGTTGCGGGTCGCCAATGATGCTTCAAAGCGCAACCAAGCCAAGCCACACAATAGGGTCTTTATTGCCTGCGCTGACGCTAGCGCCGCGTGATGCAAAGGTGGTTGTAAAAGGCATTCAAAATGACAGCCGAAAAATTGTTAATGGCGATCTGTTTATAGCGCTAGCAGGCACCATTACCAATGGCAGCCAATACATTGAGCAGGCTATAAAAAAAGGCGCTGCGGCCGTATTGGTTGAACGTAATGCAGAAGCGCGGCAAAAACATGAGCAGCCCGCGCCTTGTATAGAAGTAGAGAATTTAGCGCAAAAAACCGGTGAAATAGCTGCGCGGTTTTACGGTGAGCCATCAAAACAGTTGGATGTCATTGCAATTACCGGCACCAATGGAAAAACCAGCTGTGGTCGTATCATCGCAGAACTAGCCGATAAAGCGCAGCGCAAATGTATGGTGCTGGGCACCACAGGTTACGGGTTTTCAAACGAATTACATTTCGCCAGTCATACCACACCAGATCCTATCGAAATACAAAATCTATTGAGTTGGGGTTTAGAAAACGGTGCGCAAGTAGCATCAATAGAGGTGTCGTCACACGGCTTAGAACAAAACCGCTTATCCGGCGTTGAAGTCAACACAGCGTTGTTTACCAACCTCACCCGTGACCACCTTGATTATCACGGGACGATGGAATCCTACGGTCATGCAAAACGAAAATTATTTACTTTACCGGGCCTAAATCACGCAGTTATTAATTTCGATGACGCTTTTGGTCGCGAGCTACTGGCCACCATGCCGTCAACCGTAAAAAGCTACAGCTATAGCCTAATGTCGGATAAGGCAGATCTTTACGCGCACAAATTTGATGGCTCTTTTAATCTCTCGGCACAAGTCAAAACTCCCTGGGGGAAAGGCACTCTTAACTCAAATTTACTCGGCGAATTTAACCTATACAATTTACTTGGTGCAGTGGCTGCACTTTGTGTTTCTGGTATTAGCCTAGAAAAAGTATTAAAAGGCATTGAAATGCTTGAGCCTATTGAGGGGCGAATGGAATCTTTTGGTTCGAGCACGCAACCGGTTGTGATTGTTGATTTTGCTCATACTCCAGATGCTTTAAAGCAAGCACTGACTCAACTTAAGCAATTGCAAAAAACAAATAATGGAAAGCTTATTTGTGTGTTGGGTTGTGGTGGTGATAGGGATCGTGGCAAACGGCCAATGATGGGCGCAGCCGCTGATGCTTTGTGCGACCACATTATATTGACTGACGACAATCCAAGAAATGAATCACCGCAAAAAATAATCAACGACATTATTGCCGGAGTAACGGGCTTGGCAACCTATGAAGTCATTCATGATCGTGGTGAGGCAATTAAAGCTGCTATCGCTGGCGCAAAAGCACAAGACTGTGTGTTGGTTGCGGGTAAAGGTCATGAGCAAACCCAGGAATACGCAGATTCTTCAATCCGTTTTTGCGATAGAGAAGTCGTCCAAAAAATTCTAGGCGGGGGTGTTTAACGATGGTGAATAAAATGCAACTGTCAGAAATAGCGGGACAACTTTGCGCCGAGGTTATTGGTGGCGATGCATCATTTGAATCAGTCAGTATCGACAGCCGTACTTTGCACCCCAAACAACTTTACGTGGCCTTAAATGGCAAGCGATTTAATGGTCATGAATTCGCCGAGCAAGCATGCGCAGCAGGTGCCTGTGCTCTTTTAGTGTCTGAGCCGGTATCAACAGCAGTTCAGCTACCTCAACTAAAAGTAGCCGATACCAAAATTGCGTTAGGGCAACTCGGCCGAATCAACCGGGAAGCCAGTGGCGCACGGTTAATTGCTGTCACCGGTAGTAGCGGTAAAACCACCGTTAAAGAGATGGTCTCTGCGATTTTGTCAGAGATGGGTAACACTCTTGCAACCAGCGGTAATTTCAACAACGAGATTGGCGTACCACTAACGTTGCTTCGTTTAGAGCAGCAGCATCAATACGGTGTAATCGAACTGGGCGCTAGCGCCGGTGGAGAAATTGCGTACTTAGTTTCTTTGGTAGAACCGGAAGTAGCCATCATTACCAATGTTGCCCGGGCACACCTCAGCGGTTTTGGGCGCTTGTCAGATGTTGCTAATGCAAAAGCAGAAATACTAACCGGTATAACACCTGGCGGAACTGCAGTATTAAATGCAGATGACGAGCACTACATCAAATGGCGGTTAATGGCGTTATCTGAAGGTAGCGGCGTGGTTTCGTTTAGTACTGACCCAACAAAAATCAGGACCCACGCAGATTATTATTGCGCAGGTATAGAAACTGGTAACCCAGCGGTATCAACATTTGCATTGATCACACCAGTCGGTGAAATCAGTGTGAGTTTAAAACTACCGGGCAGCCACAATTTATCGAATGCGTTGGCAGCGGCAGCTGCAACGATGGCTATCGGTGCAACCATAGAGCAAGTAAAAGCAGGACTGGAGAAAATGAAACCAGTCGCCGGTCGATTGATCTCGCTTGAAGGCCGTAATGGCTCTACCGTAATTGATGATAGTTATAACGCAAATCCCGGTTCTGTTAAGGCTGCAATAGAAACCCTTGCAACATACTCTGGCCGTCGAATATTGGTATTGGGTGATATGGGCGAGTTAGGCGAGCAGTCTGAAACCTTGCACCGAGAAATGGGCCGTATCGCGGCCCAACATAAAATAGATGCAGTATTTACATTGGGCGAAAAAAGCCGCGCTGCTTATGCCGAATACGCTGGCATTCATCTTGGTGGTGGTGGAGCGTTTGATGACCGCGATGCCTTGCTCAACGCGCTGCAACCTAAGTTAAAGAAAAATACAATTATTTTGGTTAAGGGTTCTAGAAGTGCCCAAATGGAAAAAGTAGTGGATGGATTAAAAGTAAAAAAGAATAATGCCTCCACAGAGGCGTTACAACAACGCGAACTAGCGGCGGAACTCAGCTAATGTTGTTGCTTCTTGCTGAATATTTAAGTCAATACGAAAGTGCTTTTACGGTATTTCGTTATTTAACCCTGCGAGGAATATTAGGAATACTGACCGCTTTAGCCATCTCGTTATTGATTGGCCCAACCATGATAGCGCGGCTTCAAGCCAATCAAATTGGGCAAACCATTCGTGAAGATGGTCCTAAAAGTCACTTAAGCAAAGCCGGAACCCCAACCATGGGCGGCGCACTTATTTTGGTGGCCATTGTAATTAGCACATTACTTTGGGGTGACCTAACAAACCGCTATGTATGGGTAGTGCTGCTGGTAACTACGGGTACTGGTGTGGTTGGTTGGGTTGACGACTATCGAAAGGTAGTAGAAAAAAATTCAAAAGGTTTGCCAGCAAAGTGGAAGCTTTTGTGGCAATCACTCATTGCTTTGGCCGCCGGATATTTTTTATATAGCAGCGCACAAACCCCGGCGGAAACTCAACTAATCGTACCGTTTTTTAAAGATGTGGCGATTAACATGGGGCCAGCATTTATTGTAATGACGTATTTCGTAATTGTAGGGACCAGCAACGCAGTCAATTTAACCGATGGCCTCGATGGCTTAGCGATATTGCCAACGGTAATGGTCGCTGGTGCATTAGGTATCGTTGCGTACTTGAGCGGCCACGCATATTTTTCTGAATATTTGCATATACCACATATATTGGGCGCTGGAGAATTATTGATTATTGCCGGGGCAATCGCTGGTGCAGGACTTGGTTTTTTATGGTTTAACACCTACCCCGCACAAGTATTTATGGGTGATGTTGGTGCCTTAGCGTTAGGTGCAGCGTTAGGCACCATCGCAATTATCATTCGCCAAGAAATACTGTTGTTCATTATGGGGGGGGTATTTGTAATGGAAACCGTTTCGGTCATTCTGCAAGTAGCATCTTTCAAAATGACCGGAAAACGAATTTTCAGAATGGCGCCATTGCATCATCATTACGAATTAAAAGGCTGGCCCGAACCACGAGTGATTGTACGGTTTTGGATTATTACTGTGATGCTAGTGTTATTTGGTTTGGCAACCTTGAAATCGAGATAACTGAATTTACAAAATGCCAGAAACCACTCCGCAAATAATTGATACGCCATGGCTTATATTGGGCCTGGGTATGAGTGGGTATTCATGTGCCAAATATTTGCATAAACGCGGCGAAGATTTCAGTGTATTGGATACACGTAGAAAGCCAGCTTTACTGAAAAAATTTAGAGATGAATTCCCTAGTGTTCACTGCGTATTACGAGCAGATATTGAAAGTTACGATATAAACCTAGATGCAGTCGCGACTTTAGTCATGAGTCCAGGGGTGTCGATAGACAATGCTGTCGCAAGAAAAGTAACTGAAAATGGTGGACGTGTCGTTGGCGATATCGAGCTATTTTGCGCGGAGGTAACTGCGCCAGTGGTTGCAATTACAGGTTCAAACGCAAAAACAACCGTTACTACGTTGGTTGGCGAAATGGCACGCGAAGCGAACATTAAAGTTGCGGTTGGTGGGAATATTGGCGTGCCAGTGCTAGAGCTTCTTGAGCAACAAGACTGCGAATTATATGTGTTGGAATTATCTAGCTTTCAACTAGAAACCACCGCAAACCTTAATGCGACGGTAGCAACGATACTTAATCTAAGTGACGATCATATGGATCGTTATGAAAGTTTTGAACATTACAAACTCTCAAAACAAAGAATTTACTTTGGCTGTAAAAATGTAGTCGTTAACCGCGAAGAATCAAATGATGACGCGACATTTGAAACTGCTCAACAACAAATTAGTTTTGGATTAAGTGCTCCAACGCAAGGTCAGCTCGGGTTAGTGCAACACAACCAAGAGCAATTTATATCCTATGGTGAGCAACGTTTAATTAGCACCAAAGAACTAAGAATATCCGGACAACATAATTACTTAAATGCCATGGCAGCCATTGCGATTGCCAAGCTGGTGGGTATATCCGAAGCAAGTATGGTCAGTTGTTTGAAAAAATTCAAAGGCCTTGCACACCGTTGTGAATGGGTAACTACCATTAACAATATCGCTTTCTACAACGACTCAAAGGCCACTAATGTTGGTGCGTGTATCGCGGCGTTGGTCGGGCTAGGGAGCACGGCCAACGGTAGTATTGTTTTGATCGCTGGGGGTGATGGAAAAGGCGCAGATTTTACCCCGCTGGTTGCGCCGGTAGAAAAGTATGTGGGAACAGTCATTTTATTCGGTCGTGATGCACAAAAAATAAAAACGACGTTAGATAACGTTGCAGAAATTTTTTTGGTGGAAGCACTCGGCGATGCTGTAAGTTTGGCTTGGGCCAAGGCCAGTACTGATGACATTGTATTATTATCACCGGCTTGCGCCAGTTTGGATTTGTTCAAAAGTTATGAACATAGAGGCGATGCGTTTAAACAGCATGTCCGAAAATTAGAGGTGGCTGGATAAAATGACAGCTGCATTGACATCAAAGTTTTCAGATTTTGTACCAGCACGTACAGTAGGTATTGATCAGTGGCTATTGGTATCAGCAGGTACTTTATTGGCCTTTGGTATGGTGATGGTTGCATCTTCAACCATTGATATCAGCGCAGCAGCAAGGCACGGCAACCCCTTTATATATTGGACTGGGCATTTAATAAAAATTTGCCTTGGTGTATGTGCAGGCACTGTAATTTACTTTGTACCCACAGGGTTTTGGCAAAAAACCAGCGGGTATTGGTTAGCCTTTTGTTTTGTATTGCTTGTACTGGTTTTAATACCCGGCATTGGAAAAAATGTAAACGGAAGCACGCGTTGGATTCGCATCGGTTTCTTAAACCTCCAGGCATCTGAATTAGTTAAAGTATTTATGATGGTGTACGTGGCAGGTTATTTGGTGCGCCATGGTCACGATGTAAAAGAGTATTGGGCCGGTTTTTTGAAGCCCATGGTATTACTGGCTTTTATTGGTTTTCTATTATTGCTTGAACCAGATTTCGGCGGTTTAGTCGTTTTATTCAGCGTGATTATGGGAATGCTTTTTTTGGCAGGCATGAAGTTTTATCGGTTTGTATTGCTCATATTGGGTAGCCTAAGTTTAGGTGGTTTACTTGCAGTATTGCAGCCCTACCGAGTAGCTAGGTTAACGGCGTACCTTGACCCTTGGGCAGATGAAAATAATACCGGGTATCAGCTAATACAAGCCCTAGCTGCATTTGGTCGTGGTGGTGCGCATTTATGGGGTGTCGGGTTAGGCAACAGTGTTCAAAAACAAGCGCACTTACCTGAAGCACATACGGATTTTATTGTTGCCATTATCGGTGAGGAACTCGGGTTTATTGGAGTCATCGCGTTGCTGGCCCTGTTCGTGGTGCTAGTGGTTCGTTGCTTTCAACTTGGGTATCAAGCTGAAAAACGCGGCTGGTTCTTTCACGCGTACTTGTTATATGGCATTGCTCTGCTTATCAGCATTCAGTCACTTGTGAATGTAGGGGTAAATGTGGGCTTACTGCCCACTAAAGGATTGACACTACCTTTTGTAAGTTATGGCGGAAGTAGTTTGCTGGCCAACTGTATGTTGATGGGCTTAGCACTACGAATGAGTTACGAGTTACGTGCGCCTGAGCACAAGGCGCAATGAAAAAATGAGCAACGTAACTGGCAAGTTTTTGATTATGGCAGGGGGTACTGGCGGCCACTTGTTTCCGGCATTGGCGCTAGCACGTAAGCTTCGCGACGATGGCTACGAAGTTGAATGGATAGGTTCAAAAGATGGTTTTGAAGGCCGTTATGTATTGGATGAAGGTCTACGCCTACACAATATTTCAATAAAAGGTCTACGGGGCAAGGGCGCGTTGAGTTGGTTGTTAGCTCCCGTAAACGTAATTAAGGCAGTATCGCAAGCCAGGCGAATAATCAAAATATCGAAACCCGATTGCGTAATTGGAATGGGTGGGTTCGCAGCAGGCCCTGGTGGTATAGCCGCGTGGCTTTCAAAGAAACCGCTGGTAATACACGAACAAAATGCAGTCGCAGGTTTGACAAATAAAATACTGTTCTATTTTTCAAAACAAGTATTGCAGGCATTTCCAAATGCGTTTGCAAAACAGCATGACAAACTAAAGGTCACGGGGAATCCGGTACGCATAGAGATGACGGTATTGGATGAATATGAACAAAGAAAGCAAAATCGGCCACAAAACTCGTCATTAAATTTGTTAGTGCTTGGCGGTAGTCAGGGTGCAGAAGCCATCAACGAAGTGGTTGCCCCAGCCATCGCTACAATGAGCTTTGAGAATGTGCCAATGCTCTGGCACCAAGCTGGAAAAGGTAAAGATGACTCGACACGCAACCTTTACGAGAAGTATGCAATAAACGCAATCGTAGAAGATTTTATAGATGACATGGCCGCGGCATATGCTTGGGCAGATTTAGTGATATGTCGATCTGGTGCGCTAACCGTTGCTGAGCTAGCAGCCGTAGGAGTTGGCTCAATTTTAGTTCCGTACCCGCAGGCGGTGGATGACCATCAAGCAAAAAATGCTGAGTATCTGGTATCTGCTGGAGCGGCAATAATGATTCGCCAAACTATATTAGAGCCAAAATTGTTGGCGCAGAAGTTGGATCAAATAACCGCGGATCCAAAGAAGTTGATAACGATGGCAAAGCAGGCCCGCAGTGTAGGCCTGCCGAATTCTTTGGAACTAGTAGCGTCGCACTGTAAGAAAATCATTTCGCAATAAAGCGATAAAAATATACATACTTGGGAATAAAACAGTAACGAATATGCAAAACCGAATACACCATATACCAGAAATGAGACGAATACAGTGCATCCACTTTATAGGCATTGGTGGTGCTGGCATGTGCGGAATTGCAGAGGTGTTACTTAACCAAGGATACAAAATACGTGGCTCAGATATTCAGGAAAATGGTGCTACCGATCGTTTGAAAGAACTCGGTGCAGAGATAAGAATTGGTCATAAAGAAGAAAATGTTGTGGGTGTCGATGTGGTGGTGCGTTCCACTGCAATCGATGACAACAATCCAGAATTAGTTGCGGCTTCTAAGCATCGCATCCCCGTCGTTGCTCGGGCCGAAATGTTGTCTGAGCTTATGCGGTACCGCCATGGTATAGCGGTAGCCGGAACCCATGGAAAAACTACAACGACAAGTTTATTAGCTTCAATTTTTCTAGAAGGTGAGCGAGACCCGACTTATGTGATAGGTGGGTTACTTACCAGTGCCGCGACAAATGCAAAATTGGGTGAGAGCCAATATTTAATCGCCGAAGCTGATGAAAGCGATGCTTCGTTCTTACATTTACAGCCGATGGTATCGGTAATAACGAATATTGATATGGACCATATGTCTACCTACCAAGGTGATTTTGAACAACTCAAAAATACCTTTGTCGAGTTTATTCATAACCTTCCGTTTTACGGATTGTTGGTAGCCTGTATTGATGACTCAACCGTTCGTGAATTAATGCCGCGTTTTGGTCGCCCAACGTTAACCTACGGGTTCTCAGAAGATGCGGATTACCGCGCTATCAACGTAGTACAAATTGAGCGCCGTATAAGCGCAACAATTGAACGACCTGGGGAATTAAAGGATCTAGATATCGATTTGAATATGCCCGGTAGGCATAACATTCTAAACGCCTTGGCGGCAATAGCGGTCTCCTCTGATGAAGGGTTATCAGACAGAGCAATTATCGCTGGGCTAAAAGAGTTTGAAGGTGTTAAACGCCGGTTTCAGATTCATGAATTAGTAAACAATGAACAACAAATGATGCTTGTGGATGACTATGGACATCATCCAAATGAGGTCCTGGCAACCATTCAAGCGGTGCGCGATGGTTGGAGTAAGCGCCGGTTAGTGATGATTTTTCAACCGCACAGATATAGCCGTACACGAGACCTTTACGATGATTTTGTACGGGTTTTATCGAAAGTAGATTTACTTATTTTGTTAGACGTATATTCCGCTGGCGAAAAAAGAATAGCCGGGTCAGATAGCCGTAGCTTAGGCCAAAGTATTCGTCAACAGGGCGGCCTTGATCCCATTTATGTGAAGTCGATAGACGAAGCGATCAAGACGCTGGAAAAAGTCCATGCAGACGGCGACATTGTATTGGTGCAAGGCGCAGGAAATGTGAATCAAGTTTCGCAAAAAATTATTCGTAAATACAACAGTGACGACTAAATTGAACGACTTTGAATACCACCGCTACAGTGCAAAAGAGTTCGGCCGGGTTGCCGTTATTATGGGTGGTAAATCTGCAGAAAGAGAGATCTCGTTAAAGAGCGGCAATGCTGTGCTTTGCGCACTAAAAGAAGAGGGCGTCGACGCAATTCCCGTTGAGCCGGGCACAAATTTAATAGCCAATTTGTTAGCGCAAAATATAGATCGGGTTTTTATTGCATTGCATGGCTCAAGCGGTGAGGACGGCACGATACAAGGAGCGCTCGAAATTGCTGAAATACCCTATACAGGAAGCGGCGTATTGGCCTCTGCTATGGGTATGGATAAAGCAAAAAGCAAACTGATTTGGACATCTCTAGGAATTAGCACACCGCAATTCCAGCTGTTAACAGGCGACACCGACAATGAATCAATCATTGTTGAATACCCACTTGCCGTGAAGCCGGTATCCGAAGGATCAAGTTTGGGTATTCACAAAGTAAACAAAAAATCCGAGCTTCAGGCGAGTGTTCAAAGTGCCCGAGCTTATGGCGAAACGGTATTACTAGAGCATTGGGTCGAAGGCGCTGACTACACGGTCACGGTATTAAATGGCCGTGCGTTGCCGGCAGTTCGTATGAATACCAGACATGAATTTTTTGATTTCGATGCGAAATATAAAGATGACGCTACCGAATATCAGTGCCCGTGTGGGCTTTCAACCGAACAGGAGCGGGAGATGGCGGCGTTATCTATCGATGCATTTAACACGCTCGAATGCAGTGGTTGGGGACGGGTAGATTTGATGCGTGACGCAGAGGGAAAATGCTGGGTATTAGAAGTAAATACTGTGCCTGGTATGACTGACCACAGTTTGGTGCCGATGGCCGCGGCAGCTGCCGGGTTACCGTATTCTAAGTTGGTGCTTGAAATACTGGCGACGAGCTTCCACTAAATGATGACACGTGCCCTTAGCAACAAACCAACACGCAAAAGCAGTTCGGCGACTGCAGCGGATGCAAGAAACACAAGGAAAGTTTCTAAAACTAATGCGCGGGCAGAAGATAACAAACACAGAAGCCGTAACAAAAATAATGGCGCTAGCACCAAAATTCAGCCAGTGAGCCTAGCAACTCGATTACGGTTAGGACTTAAAATAGCGAGGTATGTTTATCGACTGTTGGTCGTGACGTTGATCGGTCTTATTACCTATACGCTCTATGAATATAGAGGGGTAATCAACGATGTAGTGAATCCAGCTATTGGCCGAGTGACAGTTGGCGGCGAAATGACAAATACAGATCGACATATCTTGCAAATTCATTTGTCAGCGCTAAATAAAAAACGGTTTTTTGATGCAAACATTGATGAATTAGCAGTGCAAATAAATGCTATGGAATGGGTCAATGAAGTCCATATTCGAAAACAGTGGCCAAACCAAATTTCTGTTGTGGTTGAAGAGCGAATACCCGTTGCACGTTGGGGTATTTCTGAGTTAGTTGATCATTCGGGTTACGTGTTTTCTGTAGGTGATACACAGAACGAGTTCCGGCATCTACCTAAGCTAGTTAGCGCTAGCCAGAAAGATCTTTTATTGATAGAAAAATTTCGTGAAGTGGAACCTCAATTTGAAAAAATGGGGCTGCGCGTTGAACAGATGAGTCGAACGAATATTGACAGCTGGAGTATCCAGCTAGCCGGTGGGCCCACAATAATTCTGGGTAGCCAACACTTTGATCAAAGAGTCGGGCGGTTTTTCACGTTGTGGGGAAATTTGCCCAAAGGAAATAGAGAGAATATGGCTACGATGGATTTTCGATACAGCAATGGCGTAGCAGTTTCCAAGTGGGAACACCCAAAAGAAATGTATGGGGTAATTCGGTAATGGCAAATACTACTGGCGGAAAGATGATTGTTGCGCTAGATATTGGCACCTCAAAGGTGGTTGCTTTGGTTGCTGAAGTTCAGGAAGACGGCGAACTCGAAATAATTGGTATGGGTTCACACCGCTCTAGAGGCATGAAAAAAGGCGTGGTCGTGAATATCGAATCAACGGTTGAGTCTATTAAACGTGCGGTAGAAGGCGCGGGCCTAATGGCGGACTGTGACATTCATTCAGTGTATGCAGGTATAGCGGGAAGCCATATTAGCAGTTTGAACTCCCATGGAATTGTTGCGATACGAGACCAAGAAGTTCAGCAAACTGATATTGATCGGGTAATAGATGCCGCTCAAGCGGTGGCAATTCCGGCGGATCAGCAGGTGCTGCATATATTGCCGCAAGATTATATTGTAAACGACCAAGAAGGCGTCAAAGAACCACTGGGGATGTCGGGTGTACGGCTTGAAGCCAAGGTTCACCTAATTACCTGTGCAGTAAATTCCGCTCAAAATATTGAAAAATGCATCCGCAGGTGTGGATTGGATGTAGACGATTTAATTCTCGAGCAGTTGGCTTCAAGTTATTCGGTGTTAACCGACGACGAGCGAGACCTTGGTGTTTGTTTGGTAGATATCGGCGGCGGAACAACCGATATAGCCATATTCTCGGATGGCGCCATCGTACACACCGGAGTTATCCCAATTGCCGGCGATCAAGTTACCAATGACATCGCGATTGCATTACGCACACCGATGGATTCTGCAGAAGAAGTAAAAATGCGTTATGGCTGTGCGCTTAAACAGTTGGCACGCGCCGAAGAAACCATAGACGTATTATCGATTGGCGACCGGCCATCGCGGAAACTTTCTCGGCAATCACTCGCCGAGGTGGTTGAACCTCGTTATGAAGAGCTATTTTCGCTGATAGAAGCAGACTTAAAGAAAAGCGGATTTGAGCAAAAGATACCAGCGGGCATTGTGTTGACCGGAGGCTCATCAAGGATGGAAGGGGTTGTAGAGTTAGCTGAAGAGGTGTTTCACATGCCTGTACGGCTAGGCGCACCGCACGGAATTGACGGAATGACCGATATCGTTGCAAATCCGATATATGCAACCGGTGTTGGGTTATTAATGTATGGCAAGAAAGCGCAAGAAGATGGACATAGAAGAAGCGAAAGGCTCCGAAGCGTAGAGAGCTTTTTATCGAAAATAAGAAATTGGTTTAAACAAAATTTATAGAATGTTCGGGTAGTTCGGTTCACATCAGGGGGTGACCATGTTTGAAATAGTAGATAACGTACCGCAAAACGCGGTAATAAAAGTGTTTGGTGTTGGTGGTGGCGGCGGAAACGCAGTCGAGCATATGGCCAGCGGCAGCAGTATTGAAGGCGTAGATTTTATCTGTGCTAATACGGATTCTCAGGCATTAAACAGCCTTACCTCAAAAACATTGTTGCAGCTTGGAACCGGAGTAACCAAAGGGCTTGGCGCTGGCGCTCACCCTGAAGTAGGCCGCCAAGCCGCGATGGAAGACAAAGACCGCATTGCCGAAGTGTTAAAAGGCGCGGACATGGTGTTTATTACCGCAGGTATGGGTGGCGGTACAGGCACCGGTGCAGCTCCCGTTGTAGCTCAAATCGCAAAAGAGATGGGCATACTAACCGTCGCAGTGGTAACCAAGCCTTTCCCGTTTGAAGGCAAAAAACGAGCACGAATTGCTGATGCTGGCCTAGAAGAGTTGAGTCAACATGTTGACTCACTCATTACTATTCCAAACGAAAAGTTATTGTCCGTACTTGGCGAGCAAACGTCTTTGATTGAAGCGTTTTCTGCTGCTAACGAAGTACTCGAAGGCGCGGTAAAAGGTATCGCAGAACTTATTGTTAACCCAGGCGTGATGAACGTCGACTTCGCGGATATTCGAACTGTGATGTCTGAAATGGGTATGGCAATGATGAGCACCGGCGAAGCCAGTGGCGAGAACCGTGCATACGAAGCCGTACAGGCAGCGCTACACAGTAAATTGCTGGAAGACATTAACTTGCAGGGTGCCAAGGGAATTCTAGTTAATATCACCGCTGGGCCAAATCTTTCGCTGGGTGAGTTCTCAACGGTAGGAGATAGCGTTGAAACTTTTGCTTCGGATAACGCTACGGTGGTAGTGGGTACAGTGATCGACGATACACTTGGCGATATTCTACGAGTCACGATTGTTGCAACCGGCATCGGCGATCCAAAATTGAGTCTAGTTCCGTCAGACATGGCTGTTGAGCCTGCGACTATCGAAATCGCTATGACTGATGCAACTCATGAGTTTGTAGAGATCGAACAAGCGGTAATGGAGTCCGAGCAGCAACAGCCCGTTACCCGAGGCCGAGCACGCCAAGCAGCTGCGGTACTAGAAGATGGTGAACTAAATATGGACTATTTAGATATCCCAGCCTTTTTACGTAGGCAAGCTGATTGATTGAGTTACCCCTGTGAAATAAAAAGGCCCGCATCTGCGGGCTTTTTTTTGCCTCAAATTTAGGAATACCGATAATCTGGTATCGCTAAGTGCATGGAAACACGTGGGGTTTGAATGGTTGATTCCTATTTTGGTGGCATTTCCAGAAAAATAAATACACAGGCAAACTAAATAGTGTGACTCAGGTCGCAATTACCAATGTTCTGCGTGTGGTAGCAAAAGACTCTGCCATCCTTAAAAGAACCGAGGAGATCACAATAAAAAAAGAAAACATTGTTTTTAGCAATTGTGAAATTCTTGACTATACTTTTTTTGATTAACACGGAAAGTATTTGTTGTAAGACCCCACATTGTAATCAATGGGAGTGTAAGGAATGGACGCCAATAATAATAATTTAAGTTAATACCCTCGCGATAAATCCAGCGTGAGTCTGAAAGTTCCCGCTTGAATATTTATAATCAACCTTAGGTTGGTCGGACTTATATCGCAAAAAAATCCATTTCCAGAGATACCAATACAAAAAATACAGTCGAAAACTAATCTAGTTTGCAGCGCGTTTAATAAATAGGCGGATTGAAATGTTTATGAAATCGGAGCGAAAGATATGAAATTTATGTGTTGGCGAAAGCCATCCAATCAAAGACAAGGTTTGGGAAGGAATAATACGTTAAACGGAGTTCTAAGCGCAATGCTGGGAGTTTCTATGTTGACGTTAGGGCCCCGTGTTGAGGCGAATGCTTCAAGCGAGCATGTTCAGGAAATTGTTGAAGTTTGTATGCTGTCCAATCGCATGTTGAAAGACTACGCGCTGATTGGGATGGGTGTCGTGTACCAAGATCCCGTTGCTGATCTGCAAGCAGGCATGGTTGAAATGAGCATGTACCTTTCGACTGGGGTGATGACCAGTACTGAACTCAATGATGATCTCGCGGCTTCGATGCGCTCACTGGACCGCGAATGGAAAGAGATAGAACCGCTCCTTATAAAAACCCCGTCAAAAACCGGTGTCCCTGCATTGCGACTACGTGTAGATCATTTCTCAAAACAATGTGAAGCCCACGTCGAAGCACTAGCAATAGATACTCAAATTCAAGGTGAGCATGATCTCGTGTTAACTGGGAAATTAGGGATGGAGGTTCAGCGTTTAGCTGCGATATATATGATTCGCGCTTGGGGCGCCGATGAAAGTGAATACTATTCGGAAGTCGACAAAATAAAGAAGAATTTCAAAAAGAACTACAGTGAATTAACCGCCGCTAAACGCACATTAGGCTCAGAAGAACTACAAATATCGCTCAAGAAGCTTGATAACCACTTTTTGGTATTCGGATTTTTGGCCGCCAGTAGGAGTGGAAGGTTCCAGCCTACACGAGCAGAAAAAATTGCCGCTGATGTATTTTATGAAGTGCGTGACATCCTATTATTAGAAGAGGAATTGCTACAATGAAAATGATTAAAGGAACATTTGTTGCGGCGTTTGTGGCACTGTCACTTCAGGCAACTGCTACGTATGCTGCAACTGAAAAGGAGCTTCTGATTCTAGAAGCAGCTGAAAATATTGCATTCATTAGCCAAAAACTTCCGATGGCATATTTCTATAAAGGGAAAGGGATACGCGTTTCCGTTGCTAAAAGGCATCTTAAAGATGGCCTGATGGATTTGGATAAATCGTTAAAGTATCTTGAAACCGTTGCATTAGGTGCGGAAGAAAAGAACGTAATGTTGTTTTTTGGATTTACTCGTGACGAAATGAAAGAAACGCTTGCTGAAGAGTACAGTCTTGAGAATGGCGCGCTGGTCATGGATTACAGTGAATCATTGCTAGAAGGTGCGGAACTCATTGCGGCTCGCCATAAGAATTTTAACGAGGTTTCGGAAACGATGCTGGTAGACGTCGAGCGTATGGAATTTTTGCTAGAGCGAATTAGTAAATTTTATATTGCGCATTATTCAGGTCTGCGGGATGAAGTAAATGTTTCTCAACTTAAACTGGCGGTGGATGAATTCGAGGATAACTTGAAGGAAGTATCTTCTTTTGACGGATTTCATGCTTCTCAAAAGGCGAGTCTCAAGAAAATTAATTCTTTTTGGCCAATAGCAAAACGTTTCTTTATGGGTGTAGAAGAAGGTTCTTTGCCGGTGATTGTCTTGGCGTCATCTTCTAGTCTAAAACGAGAGCTTGGTAAAATACACGGATTCTTTCGTAAAGAAGCAATTGGAAGTTAGTGAATTGATTTAGCTGATCAGACTTACCGATAAAGATACTAATAGAAGTTGGTAAGCAGTTTTTCAGCGGAATATCTGTATTTCATTTGGAACATTATAAATAGAATAATCCGGAGAGAAGTATGTTATCAACAGCTAGAGAAAGTATTAGAGACAAGACCGTACTGGTGGTTGACGATAGTAAAATGATAAGAGTGACCACTCAAAAAAGTCTACTAAAAGCCGGCTTTGACGTAGTGTTAGCTACGGACGGCTTAGATGCACTTTCGAAGATCGTCGAGTCAAGGCCGAGTCTAATTATTTTAGATATTATGATGCCAGAAATTGATGGCTATGAGACGTGCTCTTTAATAAAGCAGCACCGAGATTTTAGTGATATTCCGGTCATTATGCTGTCAGGAAAGAACAGTCGGTTCGATCAGTCTAGAAGTAAACTTGCTGGGTTCGATCAATGTTTGACGAAGCCATTTAGCGAACACAGTTTGATCTCGGCTATTAATCAGGTTTCGGCGGTAGAACAAGTCGCAGCCATGAATTAGATCGTAGCGAATAGTTAGTTAATGATTGGTACAAAATAGTCAGTTATTTGGAAATGGGTATATAGAGCATGGCAACAATTTTGATAGTAGATGATTCCCCAGTCGAGGCGCATGTACTCGAAGAAATTTTGAAGAAGGACGGACATAAAGCTATTAAGGCAAGCAGCGGCGAAGAAGGCTTGGCAATGGCGATCGATAAAAAACCGAATCTTATTGTTATGGATATTGTAATGCCGGGGATGAATGGTTTTAAAGCAACACGGAAAATTCACCGCAATGCATCAACTAAAGATATTCCGATAATTATTGTAACTACGAAATCGCAAGATACCGATATCGAATGGGGTTTGAGTCAAGGCGCTTCGGACTATATGTCTAAGCCGGTAGATTCATCGAGCTTTCGAGACAAAGTAAATAACTTGCTGGAAGCAGCCGTAGGTTAAACATGAGCGTTCAGACATCGACCGTAATGGACAGTATGTTGAAAATGGACGTACTGGCTCAGAAAGTACAACAAACTGAAGACTTGGTTGTAGATCATGAGGAAGATTGGCGTGGACTGTCCTTCGTTGTAGGCGGAAGAAAAATTATTGCCAGCACCAGCGAAATTACGGAAATTGTCGAATACCCCGAGTCGATGACCGTAGTACCGAATACGCCGGATTGGATGGTTGGACTTGCCCATTTTCACGGTGACGTGCTTACCGTTTCGGATTTGCAGTGTTTTCTTGGCGGAGTGCCTACGACGTTGGACTACCAGTCAAAAATATTGGTGGTGAAATACCTGGGTAAATATTTTGGGTTTTTAGTTCCATCGGTATTGGGGTTACGTTACTTACCGTTGGATCGTAAACGAGAATATTCACCGCTTGATAATATTATCGATACGTTCATTTATGAAGTCTTCGATTATCAAAACCAAATTTGGCCTGTTATTAGTTTTTCATCAGTGCTTACCGACCGTCGATTTATGATGGATTGAAACACAGTACTGATACCAATTTTTTAAAAATATTGTTTATTAGAATATACGTCGTTAATACACGAAGTATTAAATAAGATGAGGATTCACCAACATGACTAAAGGATTTAGACTAGACATTAGCCTTCGCTTTTACGTGATTGCTTTTGTATCGATGGCGTTGGCCATCTCTTTAGCGCTGACTATATGGGCATTTTCCGCTCAGAGCACGCATAAAGAAAACTTCAGCCAATACCTTACTAGCGCGTCAGAGCAACAGGTGTTAGCTCACCAGATTGCTAAATACGCGGTGGAATCGGTATCGGGTAACGAAAGCTCATTTGCATCCCTTAAGAAAGCTAGAGACAGATCTACAGTATTAATTGCCGAATTAAAGGACGGGTCTGTTGAGCGTGGGTTACCCGCTTCTCCACAAGAAATACAACCCACTATCGCCAAGTTAGAGGCGTCGTGGCTAAAACTTGAGACTCACGTTAACTCGATTCTACTTAGCCAAAGCGTAATTGTTCAAGCCGATGATATCGTCTCGAATATGAAAAGCGTGCTGCCGAACTTTATCGAAGTGGTTGATACTGCGGCTGCGCAGTTAGTCGGTAAAGGTACCAACGAACAGGTGTACCACGCGACTACTCTGCTATATATCGCCCAAGGAATCGATACCAACCTGGGTGAAGTATTGGAAGGCGGCTTAACGACTGTATTTGCACTGGATCAACTCACGCAGAATACAGACAAACTAGAAATTGTCGTTACTGCCCTTACCGAAGGTGACAAGACGCTAGGGATTACTGCAGTTAAAGATGAAGCTGTACGTACTTCTTTGCTTGAAGTGCTACGTCAGTTAGAAAACGTTCGAATATATCGAGATGAACTGCTCGAGATGATTGCTGATTTATTACCTGCGTTAACCACACTTGGCGCGATGGACGATACCAGCACCGATGACCTACGTGAAGCTGGCGGTAGCTCAGTATTGACGATTGCATCGGAAGAGTTGGCTGCAATTGACGCCGAGCTTATGGAGTTCTATGCGGCATCGGCTGGTCAACTGCAAGTCATGGGTATGACAGTTGGTTCTGGATTTGCAAGTGTATTGTTTGCAGTTACGACCATTACCTTTTTGATTCTTAGCTTATTGATTATTGGCCAGGCTCGTACTAGAGCACGTGAAATTAGTATTCAAAATGACACTAACCAAGAAGCTATTCGGCAGCTACTGCGAGAAATGGGCAACTTGGCGAACGGTGATTTATCGATTGAAGCCACGGTCACTGAAGATATTACCGGAGCCATTGCAGACTCCATTAATGCTTCGGTCGAAACGATGCGCGAGGTCGTATTATCAATTAACGACACCTCTGAAAAAGTATCCAGCGCGGCGGACAAAAACCAATTAACGATTAAAGAATTGGTCATCGCGGCAGAGCAGCAAGATAGCGATTTAATGGGCGCTAACCAAGTTAGTGAAGACATGGCGATCACACTTCAGTTAATGGCAGACAAAGCGGAGATGCTTGCAAATATTGCTGCGGAGTCACTTGCACTTGCTGAAAAAGGTGGTGGTGCTGCCTTCCAGAATATTGATGGTATGGGAGTCTTGCGGGAGCAGATTCAAGGTACTTCTAAGCGGATTAAACGTTTGGGCGAAAGCTCGCAAGAAATTGGCAGTATTGTTGGCCTGATTAACGGTATTACTGACCAAACTAATATTCTGGCGATGAACGCCTCTATGCAGGCAGCTGCAGCGGGTGATGCCGGGCGAGGTTTCTCTATTGTTGCGGATGAAGTACAGCGACTAGCGGAGCGTTCGGGCCGTGCTACCAAACAGATTGAAACGTTGGTGAGCGCCATTCAAGCAGACACCTCAGAAGCGGTTGCTTCAATGGAGTTGAGTATTACTGAAGTGTTAAACGGAACGGGACTTGCCGAAGAGGCCGGCCGAGCACTTGAAGATATCCAAAAGGCTTCACATCAGGTTACCGAAGAAACCATGCAGATGGCTGAATCTGCCAAAATGCAATCGGCTTTGGCATCTGGCTTGCGTGAAACCATGCAATCGATTCAAGATATTACTGAACAAATGTCCACGGGTATTACGTCCACGGCGAAAGGTATTGTTTATCAGGTTGATAACGTTCTGAAGCTCCGTAACTCAGTCACTGAATTTACCTTGCCGGAGGAACAATAACTAGATTCGTATCGAGGTTTTTAATTCACCTAAACTAATGCGTAGAGAAATAGTTGGTTTAATTCAGCGTTCTAACTAGCTGAATATCGTGCAGCCAATTACGCAAACAAATACCTCTTAATATGTATTTGAATGGGTGCAGGCGATATCGCCAGCCTCTCGTTGCAGCACAGTCTGTAGCGACGATACGGAAATAGTTTTTGCAATCTATGAATAAATTAGTCGTTGAAGGTGCGCGCAAAGAATTATCCTTGGTGATGGGTAACGTAGAAGCCTATCTCGAGAACCCCGAGGGTGGAGCCACCCTTGAAATTGCGCAAACCGGCCTGAATAAATTGATGAACTTGCTTACGTTTATCGAGTTACACGAAGCTTCCGATGTTGCTAGAAGCATCTCTGAAACCGTTACCAATTTAATTCACAAAACCCTCGTTTTTGAAGAGAAGCAATGGTCAGCATTGATTGATGCATTGGTTGGTTTAGATTCCTTTCTAACCAGCGATTTTGACCTTGCTGCAGTGGTTTCAAAAAGCCTAGAATATTCTCGCCATGCCATGGTTTCGCTGGCCTCAGCTGCGGTAGGTAAAGAACTTGATGCACCGAAAGAAACATTCGATGCTGAGGGTGAAACCCCTGAAAGTAATGACCTGCTGAAAGAAGTTCAAACCGAGTTGGATAAAATTGATCCTGAAATCATTGATATTTTCCACGAAGAAGCTACGGAAGAACTCGATGTTATCCAGCAACAATATGCGCGCTGGAGACTTGATCCAGCAGACAAAGAAGCTATAGAAACCACTCGACGTAGTTTTCATACCCTCAAGGGTAGCGGTAACGTAGTGGGTGCAGTATCGCTGGCAGCGTACTCGGCTGCGGGCGAAGTATTGTTTGGCAAAGTGATTACCGGCCGCTTGAATCACAGTGATGCCTTAGTGGTGTTGATGGATGAATTTGTCGTAACGATGGCATCGGTGGTTGAGCTGTTTTTTGCTGCTCAACTCATGCCAATGAGTGAGATGTTGGCATTGCAGCGCCGCGCCGATATATTCCCTGATGGTGAGCAATTGCTTAGCAACGGCGTTGTCGTTGTTGAACCAAATGATTTTAAAGTCGCTGAAACAGAGCCTGCAATAGAAGCTTCGAACGACATGGTTGTGCAAGAGCCTTCGGTAGAAGATACCGAGCTATTTTGCACGATGGAAGACAGTCTTTACGAAATCTTCATTCCTGAATCGAATGTTCAGGTAGACAGAATAATATCGTTTATTGACCGAGCCATTAGAGCCTCAACCGTAGTAGATTGCGAACTCATTACCGCCATTCACACGCTGCATGGTAGTTCTCGTTTGGCAGGCGTTGAAGCCATGACTAGGCTAAGCGATTCCATGGAGCAATACTGTAATTCATTGTCAGTGTTGTCGAAGCCATGCGATCCCGAAAGCTTGGACATATTAAGTCAGTACGCACATATCATGCGTCGCTCAATTGCGGCTATCAACCAGTCAGTAGAGCATGCGCCACAATGGCGATCGCTATTTGACGAAGTGTCTCAGGCCAATACTGCGCTTAGGGAGATGATTTCTGAACACCGTGAAATGGGTGGCTCCAATTCTGCATTAGCCATCACTGGGGTAGATGCCGTTACGTTTTTAGCGACCGCCATTGACGATATGGTTGGCCTACACGAACATTTCAATACTTGGAAAACGGTTACCCAAAACGTTGAGGTACGCGAGAAGTTTTCTGCTGCGTTACATCAATTCCGTATTCATGTTGAGCGTGCCGAGTTTTCAGAATTAGCTGAGCTTATTGCATTGATGGAGCAAACGCTGAACAGGTTGAGTAACTTCGACGACGATGTTATCGGTCTTATGTATGTGTGCCTAACCTGTTTAGAAGACGTGCTGGATAGCTTATATCTAGAACAACCGTTACCTGAGTTGGCCGAAGTAACTTCTAAACTGCAGGTTAAACTTGCACTGTCCTCAGATCAAGATTTGATGATTGATGTTGAACCAGTCGACCTTGAGCTCATCGATGGAGCGCCAGCAGACAGTGAATCTGTAGAAATAGAATTTGCAGAAGTTGAATTGGAAACCGTAGACCTAGCGACAACAGAACCAGAAACAACGGAACAGGAATCGACCGAACAAGACCAGAGCGCTTACGAGCCAATAATTACTGACTTAGTTGAGTTGAATTTAGTTGAGTCGAATTTAGTGGAATCTAATTCAGTAGATTCCGATGCAGTAGTTACCGAACAAGAAACTGCAGAACAGTTGGTTTCGGAAATAAGCGAGCCAAAAAATGAAGGTATTGAAGGCTCTAGACCTGATGAGCTGCATACAGAGGAAGAAACCGATTACTTTGAAGAACTCCTTGATGCGCAGGCACTACCTGAAACACTAGATCCAGCTGAAGACTTTTCGTTTCTTGAACTCGATGATATCAATACCGGCGAGCCGGTTGACCCGGAAATTTTGGCATTGTTTCTGGATGAGGCGGGTGAATTAGTTGAGCAATTAGACCAAGCGTTTACCGTTTGGTTGACCAATACAGATTCCGTCGTGGCGATGGATGCCCAGCTGCGGTATTTGCATACCTTTAAAGGTAACGCGTTAGTGGCCAAACTTTATCCGATGGGTGCACTGACCCATTTTCTAGAGTCGCTTTTTGAGCGTTTAATTGATGGTAACGTTAAGCATGACGAACGATTACAAAAACTGATTCGCACCTCTTTTGACGTGATGCACCATAACGTCAAGCAGCTGGTTGAACGCAAACCGTTATCCGAATTACAACCATTAATCACGGTAGTTAAAGCCGCCGCTTCGAACGACCAGTGGGATGACGAAACATTACTGCTGCCTGAATTATTTAGCACAGATGATTCTCAAGCCGAAGTAAATGACGAAAACAATATTGGTTTTGAATCAGATAATCCAGAGTCAGAAACCGACCAAAGCAACGCAAATGTACCCGTAGTATTGGAGCGTACCGAAGAGTTTGTTACCCAGGGGCGGTTAGTTCGTCGTGAAGCACCCGTGCCCATACAAGCTGAAAAGAACAGCGGTGAAGATCGACGGGTGCGAGTGCTTTCAAGCGCGCTGGATAAACTGATTAACACCGCTGGTGAAATCAGTATTACCCAAACACATTTAGACATTCAGCACGGCCATGATAAATACAGCTTGCTTGAACTTAAAACCACTATTGGCCGGTTGCAGCGTCAGTTGGGTACATTAAATGTTGAGACAGAAACACAAATTATGTCTAAGCATCAGGGCGAGCAAAGCAGCCAAGTAGATGGCGCGTTTGATCCGTTAGAAATGGATCGATATTCAACCCTACAACAAATTACCCGCTCGATAACCGAGACAGTAGAAGATCTCTCTGAAATCGGTGGCATCCTCGATAAATCGTCAGATGACACTGATCGTTTGATGTTAAAAGCAAGCTTAGCGGCACGAGACGTACGTGATGGTTTGCTCAAAACATTGATGCTTCCGCTGCAGCAGCAATTTGGAAGATTTCAACGTGTTGTACGCATGGCGGCGCAAAGTGAAGGCAAGGAAGCCAACTTTGAATTGGAGGGTATCGAAGGACATATTGAGCGTAGTTTACTTGAAAAAATTGTGGGGCCCATCGAGCACTTGCTGCGTAACGCAGTAGCGCACGGTATTGAAATGCCCGATATCCGCGAAGGCGGCCTAACCGGCAAAACTAAGCCACGACAAGGGACTATACGTTTATCCTTTGTACGTGAACTTTCGAATATTGAAATTTCGATCTCTGATGATGGCGCGGGAATAGACAAGGACCGAGTCCGCAGAGCAGCAATAGAACGAGGCATGCTCGACGAAGATCAAGAAATAAATGACGAAGATCTGTACCAAGTTATAATGGCACCAGGGTTTTCAACCGCCAGCGAAGTTTCAATGATCGCTGGTCGTGGTGTTGGGATGGATGCGGTAATGGACGGGGTTCAAAACCTTGGCGGTACCATTGCGATATTATCCGAGCTGGGTAAAGGCACTACCTTTACCATGAGGTTGCCCGCTACATTATCGTTGACCGAAGCATTAATGGTTGAAGTGGCGGACGAGGTGTATGCGATTCCGCACGGCAGTGTCGATAGCGTAATTAAAGTACGGGCAAGTGAAATTTTGCCTAACTATAACCAGCAGCACCCTTCTTTAGAATACGAAGGAACGGCTTACGAGCTGTATTATTTGGGCGCTGTTTTGGGGTTATCCGGAGTGCCTTCAAGCACAGCGGCAGTGGGTGAAGTACCTGTGTTGTTGGCGCAAGTTGGTGAGCGCTCTATTGCTGTTCAGCTCGATTACCTGATGGGTACCTCCAAAATACAAGTGGTTCCAATTGGTGATCAATTTAAACGTTACCCATGGTTCGTCGATGGCACGTTGCTTTCTAGCGGGAAAATCGCATTACTGCTTGATGTAAAAGCATTGATGCGTGATAGCCAGCAGCAAGTGCCTGTCGAAATTATTGAACCCGTGGTAGAAACAAAACCAACGATCATGATTGTCGATGATTCGATTACACTGCGTAAAATTACTTCGGGGATATTCGAACGCCAAAACATGAACGTTGTGACCGCAAAGGATGGCATTGAAGCCATGACAATGTTGCAAGAAACGATACCCGATGTCATGTTGCTCGATGTGGAAATGCCACGAATGAATGGCTATGAATTGGCCCAACATATGAACGCGACGGAAGCCTTTAAAGATATTCCAATTATTATGATCACCTCACGAACGGGTAAAAAACATATGCAACGAGGGTTGGAGCTAGGCGTTAAGTATTACCTTGGTAAACCATTCCAAGAAGCTGAACTCACGACTTGTGTTCGTGAACTGTTAGAGGCGCCAAAGCATGACTGAGTCGCGACAACAAAACATAAGAGAGCTACATGCTTGCGTAGTACCCTGGCGTGAAGATTGTAGTCTGTTAGTTCCTGGGGCAATGATTGCGGAAACACTGTACCACCTTGATAATTCACCCTTGCAGCATGGCTCGCCCTGGGTTGATGGCGGCGTCGAATGGCGTGGTCAAATTGTACCGTTAGTGACGTTTGATGATGTGCCGGATTTACCTAAAAAGGTAACCGACGAAACAAGGCGTGTGCTAATTTGTCATACGCTTTCGTACAGTAATGAACACGCCTATATCGCGTTAGAATTTTATCGACTGCCAAGGCTATTGTTTATTGATGAAAGCTCTTTTTCAGTGGTTGACGAGAGTTCAGCGTCAGAAGTGTGGCCATTTGTGGCCAAAATAGATATTCGAGAAAGTATTGTATACGTGCTAGATATGGAAAAACTTTGTACGATTATTTAGCGAAAATAATTTTCTGCGTGTAATAAATACGTTAATTTTTGTTGCTAGAATAGATCAACCATTGATGATTGAGCTGCGCTGTTAATAGGTTCAATTATTTTAATATCTTCATAAAAAGAAGTTCTATTTCGGCCGGTATTTTTACTGTTGTAAAGTGCTTTATCCGCATGCTCGATCAGCGTTAAATGAAATACATCTACGCTTGATTTTACACACCCAAGGCTAATAGAAAGATCCCCAGCACTGGGTATTTTTATTGCTTCAACAGATAACCTAATACGCTCGAGAACCATTTGGGTTGTCTTCATATCTGGGCTACGCACAATCAATGCGAACTCATCACCGCCATATCTAAATAGCATATCTTCGCTTCGAATGGATGCTTGCAAACTTTGCGAGACACGCACTAAAACTTCGTCACCAATTAAGTGGCCTAATGTGTCGTTAATTATTTTGAATTTATCGATGTCGATCATCGCAAGCCAATAATGTTCGACTTGATCAATTAGTCTTTTGTCATCTGAGCATTCTTCATAGGCCGGCATGATGGATTCGTGAATTTTTCGCAGTGTGGAATCAAATGTTTTTCTGTTGGATAAGCCGGTGAGTTCGTCGGTTTTAGATTCTTGTAAGAGCTGTTTGAAATTACGGTATATCTGCAGCATGCCCAGTATTTGCTGGGATTGATTTTTGGATGCACCGACGACGGAGCGAATAGTTACATAATGAGATACCAAACGATTATGACTCAGCATAAAGACACTAAGTAGGTCGGTGGCAGCGGATACCGTGCAGTATTCAAGTGTTGAATTATCAAGCTGCTCACAGGCACCTAAGAAATCCTCCTCTGCGGTGACTTTTTTACATACGGTCCCGTGTCGGCCAGAGGCGTAGTCCACTTTCTTATGAATAGAGTTTTGATTGTCGATAGTGACCAAACTCACTTCGATTGGATTTACAATCGTGTATACGCTTTTGAGTAAACTAAGCTCAAGTAGGTCGACATCTCGTAGCGATGTAAGACCTGCAATATGGCCCAGAAGATCCGTTGAATCAGTGAACTCTTGCATCTTAATCTCTCGGCAATATGAAGTTAGACAAATGCGAAATCGCTACAAGTATTGCTGCATGAATGTAGCGTTAAGCGATAGGCCGTAAACAACAGCCAGTGATCTCTTTTGATAGTAGTACATTCGGCCAAGGTGTCGATGTGAACAAATATTATGCGGTTCAGCGGCGCATTTGAGAGATACAAAAGCGATCTCTCATCGAAGCGAAAAGGGCTTGAAGGCCCAAAAGCAGCAGTATTATGAATAATGAGTTAAGGAATGAGCAAAACTAGCGCGATAGTAAGACAACTGCGTTGACGCTACCGCGAGGCTTTATATAATGATGCACCGGTCGAATAGGTTCATTAATCCCTTATAAACTATAGGCTTATAAGGGTGTTTGGAACTAATCAAACGGATCGTAGATCTCTGCTTAACTATTGATTAGATAATTATCTGACCAAGGGTAGGGCAACCAAGACAGGGCGCAAGATGCCTCTTCACACTTTTCTGTTCTAACAGGAGCTAAATATGTTACATCGAATTATCAGCCGACTGGATAGCCAAATCGGATTTGACACTGCTTCAGCCCATTGCGACATTCCTTGCAAAATTTATGGTCCAATCAGCGCGCAGCTAGCTGCACTGACTGTAATTCGCATGGTTGACCTTCTTGAAGAGCAAGCAGGCAAAGAGCAAAATATCGCTACTCAAAACACCATTAGCCGCCTGATTTCTGAAAAAGAAGAGCATGGCACTAAGGTTAAAAACGAAGTTCAAGTGATCTGGGGCGACTACATCAAGGCACCTCAACTTGAAGCGTTCCCTGAGCTGCACGAACTGACGCACAGCATTATGCTGACTGCATCTAAAGCGAAGCAAAACATTGATAAAGCGGCGGCTCTTGATTTGTTGACTAAAGTAAACCGTTTTGCAGAAATCTTCTGGGCCAGCAAAGGTGTTGATACTTTCAGCGCAGAATGCCCGTACCCACCTGCACAACAAGTGGTTTACCCGAAACTGGGATAGCCCTGTAATACACCAGTGATCTCTATTCATCGAGTAGCTGGGCACAGCATGTCACCGCAGCTTAACTGCGGTGACTATGTTGTTTTACTCACTCTGCGCTATAAAAAAAGCGGTCGCTTTATTCGCCCGGGCCAGCGTTTGGTGTTTGATCATCCGCAGTACGGCCGCATGATCAAAGAAGTGCTTTGCATCAACTCTTACGACAATACCTTCACGGCCAAAGGCCTCAACAGCGAAAGCGTTTCGCCTGAGCAAATTGGGCCTGTCTCATTCGAGTCTGTGATTGGCAAAATGATTTACGCCATCAAGCGGCCTTCGACGCCAGCATCCAAGTAAAAGCTAATGTAGCAACTCATGTAAAACCTATGTAAAAACCAATTCGCAACAACGGTTGTGTAGCGTCTCAAATGCACAATAGCCTTATCATCGTTACCGCATAATTCAGGCCTAAGCCTCGTCTAAACCGCACGTTAGCCACGCCCAAAACCCCCAATCTATACCATACTTGCAGCAAGCCCTGATAAAGCGCCGAAACACCTTTCATGGCGGGTGCTTCCGGTAGGCGACTCCGGTATCATGGCGGCCCTAAATACTATCTGAGATTTCCCCTAAAGAGGTTATTAATCTCCATGCTTCAATTCTTGGGCGCCTCCGCGCTTTCGCCGTTTCGCATCAACAAACTTCTCAGCCAATTGAAGGATCAATCCGAGGCTAAAGTCAGCGGAGTAGCCGCGCGGTATATTCATTTTGTATCGCTAGAAACATCGTTGTCGAAAGAGCAAACCAGTAAGCTTCAGCAGCTTTTGAACTACGGTGAAACGCCCACTGAACAAGCATCAGATCAACCTGCTGACAAGAAACTTGAAATATGGGTGATCCCTCGGCTTGGCACCATATCGCCATGGTCCAGCAAAGCCACAAATATCACCCACAACTGCGGGTTAACGCAAGTTGAGCGGGTTGAGCGTGGCGTTCAGTATCAGCTGCAAATCACTCAAGATTTGAGCGCAGATCAACAGCGTACTATTGAAGCATTGTTGTTCGACCCGATGACAGAAACCCTGTTGCCGGCGGATCAAACCAGTCTTATATTCGAGCAACACACAGCCAAACCGCTGCAAAGTGTTCCGGTATTAGCGCAAGGCGCTGCGGCGCTGCACAAAGTAAATACAGAGCTTGGATTGGCTCTAGCCGATGACGAAATCGACTACCTTGCAGAAAGCTTTGTTGAGCTTGGCCGAGACCCCAACGACATTGAATTAATGATGTTTGCCCAGGCAAACTCCGAGCATTGCCGGCATAAAATATTTAACGCCCAGTGGACCATTGACGGCGAAGACCAAGACAACTCGCTATTCGATATGATTCGCAACACCCACAAGCTCAACCCTCAGGGCGTACTCAGCGCGTACTCGGACAATGCATCGGTTATAGAAGGCAGCAAAGCCGGGAGGTTTTTCCCTGATCCAACCTCCCGCGAATACGCCTACCACCAAGAAGATATTCATATCTTGATGAAAGTCGAAACCCACAACCACCCCACTGCAATTGCACCCTTTCCCGGTGCCGCAACCGGCTCCGGTGGAGAAATTCGTGACGAAGGCGCGGTTGGCCGAGGCTCCAAACCTAAGGCTGGTTTAACCGGTTTTAGTGTATCGAATCTTAATATTCCAGGCTTTTCTCAGCCATGGGAAACAGCTTACGGCAAGCCTGATCGAATTGTCTCTGCGCTAGAAATCATGACCCAAGGGCCGCTTGGCGGCGCGGCGTTCAACAACGAATATGGCCGCCCTAATATTAGCGGTTACTTTCGCAGCTTTGAGCAACAAGCAGCAGGCCCAGAAGGCCAAGAAGTTTGGGGTTATCACAAGCCCATTATGATTGCCGGTGGGCTAGGAAATATCCGCGCCAGCCAAGTTGAAAAGCATGATTTTCCGGCGGGTTCTAACCTGATTGTGCTCGGCGGCCCAGCCATGTTGATTGGGTTAGGCGGAGGTGCCGCCTCTTCGATGGCATCTGGCGCAAGCGACGAAAACCTCGATTTCGCATCGGTACAGCGTGAAAATCCAGAAATGGAGCGACGTTGCCAAGAAGTGATCGATAGATGCTGGCAACTGGGCGACGACAACCCTATTTTGTTTATTCACGATGTGGGTGCAGGCGGCCTTTCTAATGCATTGCCAGAGCTAGTAAAAGACGGTGGCGTTGGTGGCCGGTTTGACCTAAGAAAAGTACTCAATGACGAACCAGGAATGTCGCCGCTAGAAATTTGGTGTAATGAATCTCAAGAGCGTTACGTGATGGCGGTTGACCCGCAGCGTATGGCTCAATTTGAACAAATTTGCGGCCGCGAACGCTGCCCATTTGCTTGGGTAGGTACCGCTACTCAAGAAAAGCATTTGCAGGTTGAAGACCCACAGTTTGAAAACAACCCGGTTGATCTGCCGATGTCGGTTTTATTTGGTAAACCACCGGCAATGCAGCGTACTGTTAAGCGCACTGAATATACAAAAGACAGCCTCAACACAGCAGGTATCGAGCTGGTCGAAGCAGCCCGGCGAGTACTGCAACTGCCCAGTGTGGCAGCGAAAGATTTCTTGATTAACATTGGCGACAGGTCCATTACCGGTATGGTTTGCCGAGACCAAATGGTAGGCCCGTGGCAAGTGCCGGTTTCTGATGTGGCGGTAACTTCTAGCTCATTTGACGGATACACCGGCGAAGCCATGGCAATGGGCGAGCGCACGCCGCTAGCACTTATTGATGCCTCGGCATCCGGGCGTATGGCAGTGGCAGAAGCCATTACCAATATCGCCGCCGCTTCAATTAACAAAATATCTGATATTAAACTCTCGGCAAATTGGATGGCCGCAGCAGGGTACAGCGGCCAAGATGAAGCGCTGTTTGATACTGTAAAAGCGGTGGGCATGGAGCTGTGCCCTGAGCTGGGCATCGCTATTCCCGTGGGTAAAGACTCACTTTCAATGCGCACCGTGTGGCCAGACCCGACCAATGATACGGGCTCGGCGGATAAGTCAGTCACCTCGCCGCTGTCTTTAATTATCACTGCATTTGCGCCGGTGGTAGATGTTCGAACCACCACCACGCCACAACTTAAAACAGATCAGGGCCCAACACAGTTGTTATTGATTGACCTTGGCGCTGGCAAAAACCGCCTTGGTGGCTCGGCGCTGGCTCAGGTGTTCCAGCAGATGGGCGATGATTGCCCCAACTTGGATGACGCTCAATCTTTGAAAGGTTTTTTTGAGCTTGTGCAAAGCCTGCGTAAGCAAGGCCAGCTATTGGCATATCATGACCGCTCCGACGGCGGGCTATTCGCCACGCTGTGCGAAATGTCCTTTGCAGGCCATGTTGGTATTGATGTTGAGCTCGATGCTGATGAGCCGCTCAGTGCGTTATTCAGCGAAGAATTAGGCGCCGTACTGCAGATCAAGCAAACTGATCAAGCCACTGTGAACGCACAGATTGAAGCGTTAAATTTAAGCGCGTATTGCCACTGGATTGGCAGTTTGAATGAGAAAGACCAGATTAATATATCCTGCAAGAATACGGTTGTGTTGAGCGCTTCGCGGGCTGAATATCAGCGCCTCTGGAGCGAAACTAGCTATCAAATACAGGCCTTGCGGGACAATCCCGAAACCGCTTTACAAGAGTTTGACCGTCTGCTTGATATAGAAAACCCTGGTTTGAGTGTTGAGCTAAGTTTTGATTCACAGCAAAACCCGGCCGCGCCGTATATCAATACCGGTGCGCGGCCACGCGTGGCCATACTTCGTGAGCAGGGTGTAAACGGTCAAGTAGAAATGGCTGCGGCCTTTGAACGGGCAGGCTTTAGTGCAGTTGACGTGCATATGAGCGATATTATTTCAGGTCGGGTGAAACTCGACGATGTAAGCGGTTCAGGCTTTAAAGGCTTGGTCGCTTGTGGCGGGTTTTCATACGGAGATGTATTGGGCGCTGGCGGCGGATGGGCAAAATCGATCCTGCTTAACAACCAAGTGCGTGACCAGTTTCAAGCATTCTTTGAACTTGAAGACCGGTTTAGTCTTGGGGTGTGTAATGGTTGCCAAATGTTGTCGCAACTGCGTGAGCTGATTCCGGGTGCGCAGCACTGGCCAGAATTCGTACGTAATCAGTCAGATCAATTTGAAGCGCGTTTTGTTCGCACGAAGATTAAAAAATCGCCGTCAATCTTTTTGCAAGGTATGGAAGGCAGTAGCATTCCGGTAGTGGTTGCCCATGGCGAAGGCCGTGTTGAAGGTAGCGCGGAACAATTAAAGCAACTGCAAAATGGCCAGCAAATAGCCATGCAGTATGTCGATAACCGTGGCCAAACCACCGAGCAATTCCCCGCAAACCCGAACGGATCACCCGGCGGTATCACTGGGCTAACCAGTGTTGATGGGCGATCAACCATTATGATGCCGCACCCCGAGCGTGTTTTTCGTACCGTGCAAAACTCTTGGTTTCCGAGCCAACCAAATCAACCGAGTCAAGCGGTAGAGCAATGGGCTGAAGATGGCCCTTGGATGCGAATGTTTTATAACGCTAGAAAATGGGTTGGCTAAGTGCATAAACTGTGTGTTTATGTACCCACGGAGCATGTGGAATTGGTCAAACAAGCACTGTTTGAAGCCGGTGCTGGAAAAATTGGCAACTACGACAGTTGTTGCTGGCAAACTCTTGGAACTGGCCAGTTTCGGGCGCTTGAGGGAAGCGAGCCATTCTTAGGTCAGCAGGGTGTTGTAGAGCAGGTTGAGGAATATAAACTTGAAATGGTTTGTGATGATCAGTTTATTAAGGCGGTGTTAACAGCGCTGCGGGCCGCTCACCCGTACGAAGAGCCCGCCTTTGATCTGGTTAAACTAGAAGATACAGATCAACTCTAATCGTCACTGACAATGGCTTAACTAGCATCGCTAGCAGTCTCGTTAGTGCCCCGCCATAATCCCGCAAGGCAAAGCGCATGTTAGTCCAAAAAACGTGGTTCAAAGTAAGCAAATTTAATATTTGAGCCACGCAATATTTTGAACTGACCTCAAATCATTTACGCCAGTTTTTGATGATTCTCCATGACTGACGGCCGTTCTCAACACCAGCTGAGGTGATCGCTGTTGCTCCAATTGCAGCGGTAGAACTTTGGGTGATCACCTGAACATCGCCATCTTCATTGCTGTGAGTGATAGGCTCTGAAGATAAACCTTTGCCAAGGGATACACTCGAAAGCGCCAGGCTTGTGGAGTTATTCGTGGTGCTTCCGTCATACCCTAACGCGCCGTGTTTTGGTGCCACGCCGGCTTGGAAATCAAGTGCGAATAAATCACTACTGCCCTCCGGAGCGCACGGGTCTGTGCCGGGTTGGTAGTCAACGAACAGCAAGGTTGTGCCTATAGAGTTGGCTACATTGCCAACTCTAGCGCTTGGGTTGGTGCCGTCGAAATCAAGCTTTCTGTACCAACCATCCTTGCTCTGCATCACTATTTTTAGCGCATCAATAGAGGTGACGGTGTTGCCACCAATTTCTACACTTGAAGTGGGTGCATTGGTTGGGTCTAAAATCGATCCGTCACCAAAGACTTGAATGTTTGTGGTATCGACCATGTTTGAGATGCTTGCCGAACCAATGAAGGAGTCTTTAATACCGTAATAGTATTGTTGATTGGTTCCGGCATTATCCGAATTGGTTATGAACCGACCAGTACCGACGTATACCCAATGGGCGCCCAGTGCATCCGTCAGTGTATATGGTTGCGCGGTGATCGGTTGTGTAGAGCTGAGTACACTGCTGACGGTAGATAGCGCAGCATTTGTGTTAATGGTTAAGCGCTGCAGTGAACCGGTGTCGGCTCCGCCTGTGTATCCTGTCAGGCCAAAATAAACCGCGTCGTCGGAGTAGTCGAAATCTCCATCTATCGAAGTGCTGCTACCGGCGAAACTAGTGGCGGCTGAAAGCGTAAGCGGGAATCCACTCAGCATGGCCATAGCGCGCGGAGTGGTCAGTGATGCATCGCCTAAATCGTATAAATAGTAACGAGCATTTTGGTCACTTTTGGCATTGTTCAGGCCATCACTACCAATCGGGCCTGATCCAAAAGCCAGGTACCAGTTGTTCACATCAGGCGTATTCCAGCCATTTATGATGCTTGCGCTACGTTGTTTGACCAGTGTTGGCACACCGAATGTAAAACCAAGGTTTGCATCGGTAATTTCAGCTAGCAGAGTAGGCGGTGATTCGGGGTCAGTAATGTCCAACACAATATAGGCAGAGCGCGTGGTGGTGTCGTCAACCGTGTCGCCGTCCATATCAAGCTGGTAGTCGCCACCACCAAAGCGCATACCAATTACCAAGATAGTGCCCCAGCCCCCAGGATGTACCGAATCATCGGCGAATATTTTTACATCGTGGGCTTTTGGCGGGCCGTCTACATAATAAACATGAGCGTAATTCGGATCACCAAGCCATTGTAAATGCGGCAGTAAATTCTGAGGTATATAGGCCCAAAGCTCTGACCCCAGTGGGTGAGTTACTGCAGTGGCACCGCTATTGGTAAGGTCAAAGGAAGTATTGCTGTCATTCCAGAAGCCGCCATTGAAGGCATGAATCATCCCGTCATTGGCGCCCACGTACAACACTTGGCGTCGGTCCTTGTATTGGTCGATGTAGGCTTGGTAGCTGTAGTCGTTATAGGTTGTGTGGTAATGCTGATTGGGCGCACCCACAACAATGGGCGATGAATGAATGATATCGCCTAAGCGCCATACTTCATCAGTACTGTCGCCGTTGTAGTCAATGGTTCGTGATCGGTACCCAGTGATACCCTCTTCTCCGCGAATGAAGTTCACCAAGTTGCTCACTTCAGTGGTGCTTACATCAAGGTAACGGAAGGCATTGTGGCCAGGGGTTGCGGTGGGGAAGTTCGCAGGCACAAAGTCTACGGTTTCGCCGCTATCGACAATACCATCGCCGTCAGTAGCATCTGCCGAACCGTCGTTATCGTTATCAAACCAAGTGAAGACGTGCCGTCCGGTCGAGGCGGTTGCTGTGTAACTGCGCTGTACAGTAAGGTTAGTCAGCGCATTGAGCTGATCCCGCGCATCCCAAATAGAGTCAAGTTCGGAGAGCGTATGCTCTGTGGGAGTAACACCGCTGATATTGCCATCTGTGGTTACGTAGCGGTAAATTTTGGTTTGGGCAGCAAATTCGTCGTAGCTCATTTCAATGACGACATCTGTACTGTAATCATCTAACTGATCATTGCCGTTGGTATCTTCGCGGAATAGGCCTTTGGAATCGATGAAAATAGAGTGTAAACGCCCACCCCAGGTTACATTTTTGCTCGCAATGGTGATGCTTGGGTCATATAACGCTTGGTATAACGCGCCTTCACCAGCAATGTTATTCGAGATTACCGCTGCGGCAGAGCCAGAAGATGTACGGTTGAGGATATCGGTAAAAATACCGGTGAGAGTGCTGCTTAAAGCGGTTGGATCATCTGCTAAATAAGAAACTGACGTACCACCAGCAATGGCGATGGCATCCAGAATCCCAGGGGTTACACCCTCGGGTAATGCGTAGCCAACGACGTAAGTACGTACTCCGTTAGCCAATAAGGCAGCGGCTTTGTCTGCGACTTCGGTTATAGCTAATGCGGTATTTGTGATTTTATTGCCATTTGCATCCGTGGAGGGTAAACCGTCTGTGACAAGCACCACAAAATCTTTGTTGCTGCATACATTTGCCGGAATAGCAGCCACAGGCCCGCCTTCACTGGCACCCAAAGTCGTACCATCTGTAAAATAGTCCTTGGCTGTTTCCAGTGTGCCAGCTAAAGGTGTAAACCCTGCATTTTGCAAGGGGAATGCGGCATCAGTAGGCGCGTTAGTGGCAAATTGAGAGGTATTAAGCTTTACGTTGAGTGCAGCACTTTGGGTTGTATCAAGCAATGCTATAGGGGTGTGTAGATACCCATTTGCGGGTCTAGTATTAGAAAACCAAGAATCACCCACGTGATACCAAGTCATAAATGTCCCAGTATCAACAATGTTTTGAGCATCATCACTGTCTGTTAAACTAAATATTGTAGTGTAGTTATACGTTCCTAAACCAGCAGCTAACTCTAGTGCGGCGTTACCCCATATTGTGCTTGGATTCGGGTCTGTCGTGGCGGTCATTTGACTAAAGCAACGGTATATATCGGTAACCCCGGCTGTGAAATCGCCGTAATTATCAAAGTCTGCATCCTGGGAATAGCAGAATTTTGAGCCAGCGTTGCTGTTCGAATAAAACGGTAAGGCGATGTTGTAATAGATAAATTCAGGGGTATTGCTGGTATTAGGGGTTCGGTATTTTTTGGTCAACGAATCGCGTGGTACGGTTGCGATAAAAGCATCGTACGCTGCAGCTGTTGGGAAATTTGTGGGGTCAATATAATTTGTGGGATCAAAACTAGCGTCATAGGGTGCATTGTGTATTTGGGCTGGGTTAACGCCATTCTGCTGATAGGCCATCAGCCCCATACGCATCTGGTTGTTAAAATTGATGATTAAGTCCTTTACCGCGGCGCGCGCAATCTCTGATTTGCTAAGCGCGCTGGCACTACCTACCGCTGCCCCAGAGGCATTCTCATCCATGCTGTTGGAGTTATCGAGCACCACCAACACATTGGGTAAATCACCTGCACCCAGGGTTGAAATCGTCGGCGGGTAAGCGTCAAAGTCGGCATTGCTTTCGGCTTGTAATGGGCCGTTACTCACTAACATCAACCCGAGTAAGCTCATACTTGAGAAGCTTATTCGTGAAGCCTGTTTGGTGTGTGCGTAGTTTTTCTTCATAGTAGCCACTCTTCGCGCTGATGGACTTTGCATAACCTACATATCCCCGAATTAGTACAAAATGACTTCTAGCAAATTGTTTGCTGAATCCAACTTAAGTTGAACCTTTCCCTGTGGTGTTGTTTTGTTTTTGGCCGCCAATATAGTGGCCGGTGTGCGCTGATCAAGCACGCGGATATAGGATGTGGAATAGGTACCGACGTTCGTCACGATTTTTTGGGGTAGTCGTTCAACCAGCTCGCCAATGACGTAACGCACGGTTTTGGCAGAGGCCGCATTCGTAGGCAGGTGGTTGGCGCTTATGGAGTGCCCATAGGAGGAGCCCAGCAATAGCAAAGCAAGCAAATTGAGCGACAGCAGGCGTTTGATAAATGGCATGACAATTATCCTTTGGTAAATACAGATTGCAGCATGACGGGGCTGTTTTCGGTTCCGCCATAACCTAGCGCGGTGACGCGAAATAATTGGCAGTCGTATGGCGGGCCTATTGGGCTGCCGGAGCAATCAACATCGTCAAGATATTCGATGATATAACGCGCCGTTACGGCTACCCCTGGAATGGCAGAGCCACTGTAGGCCATTGAAAGGTTGGCAGTACTCCAAACTTCAAGGCTGGTTCCACCGCAGCCGGTTACCCACCGCTCTGGGGTGAAATCGGTTGAGCAATAATTAGCGCTGGTTGCTTTGTTAACGGCTTGCTGGTTTCGGTTGATGTAATAACCCCGTGAGCTGCAATAGCCACCGGTACAGGCATCATTGGCAAGCCCTCTCGCATCGGTTGTGTTTGCAACGCGCTCACCTTCACGCAAAGCGGCCTCTGCGGCTTGAAAACCCAATTGCCGATGACGATCATTGTTCGACATTTTTAGCTCTAGTTTGGATGAAGATATCGAGCTGATTCCTATAAAACTGATGACCAGTAAAATCACCAGCCCAATCACAAGCACACTGCCTTTTTGCTGCTTAGGGCAGCTTTGTATGGGTTTGATCATGATTATACCTCTGTGCTTTGTTCTGGCTGTTTCAGTGAGTGAGTGGTTAAGCGGTTATTGTAAACCGCGATTACGCAATTGAATGGTGGTGCTTAATGTTCGCCGTACTGCAAGATCGGAAGGGGTGACGGCAGAGGCCGCTGAAATAGCGGCCGGAGCGGTTGCAGCCAAAAATGTGAAGTCTTGTGCTTCGCTCAGAACGTTGTCGGAAGATGTTTTCACCAGTAGTGCAAGGCGAACGCTAATAACATCGGCCCAGTCCCAGGTTCCTGTGCCATCGACGTCTACTGTGTCGGCATCAATGTATTGGTCAACCACACCGTAGCCGCTGGTGCCAATGGCATCGCTGTCTACGCCATAGAGTATTTCCAGGTCTTCAACACCTTCTACCAGCTCTTCTACAGCGCTGGTATTGTTGTTCAAACGCCATAATGCGGGGGAGCCATTAGCGCCATTGCGAATGAAATATGTCATAGATTGCACAACTAATATTTCAGAATCTGTGCCGTAGGTCGTGCCCAAATTGTTTTGAGTATTGCATGCAATGGCACCTGGCCCGTTTGGGTTGCAAGCAGCATTGTTGCCCACGGAGTGAACAATGTTTAATTTGGCAGCACCCGGTGCGTTAGTAGATTTAACCTTGAAAACATCCATGTGGGTGTAATCGCTGATGACAAGTATGTCGCCGTCTTGGATATTACAGGTGTTGCCTTGGTGTACTTGTACCGGGTTATTTGCATTCGCCATAGTTGAAATAAGTTGGCCGCCGCAGTCTGAACCAGACTGTATGATGATGATGTCGGTACCGCTGACTACTGTGCCTAAGGCGGTGTCGACTGCGGGTATACTGGGAGACCAATTTGAACCGTCCCAGTGATACCCTTTGATCATGCTAGCTGCGTCAAACGTAACTGTCGGCGGGGGGTTTGCGGTAACGGTGGTAATCAGCGAACCATCTGCAATTGAAAAACCTAAGTAGCCTGCAGTGCGAATATCGTCGGTCATGACATCCAGTGCAAAGCGGCTGTTTTCTTGCAGCCTTGAAAGCTCTTCACCGACCACGAAACTGGTTTTGCTCGAAACGGCAACTTGTACCACGCCGGCCATTAGCGAAACACCAATCACCATAGCGATCATCAACTCAACTAGGCTGAAACCCTTTTGAGTGGTTGGGGGCAAACGGCCGTTGTTGCTGTTTTTAATAGAATGATTCATGGCTAAATTTGATTCAGAGCTAGAGTAAGGTAGAAATATTTAGACGGTAATTATTACGATTGCCTGCGCTGTCATTGTCTTTCCATTGAACGGTAACCGTGACTTCTGCACCGGTGGTACCAATGGCTACGCTAATGGCGCCATCGCCGCCGGGCAGGTTTGTGGCAAGTAGGTACTTCCACGCTTCTAAGTCGTATCCGCTTAACTGGGCGGGTGTACAAGAGTTTGTTTCACAGTTGCTGGCGGTAATGGTAGTGCCAATGCTGATAGCATAATTTATTGTGGTCGAAGAAATGGTGCGGTTGGCGCGCATCCGGTCAACAATCTCGTAAGCCAGTGTGTTGGCGGTCGAGCGAAAATGAGCGTCGTGGCTGTTTTTCATCGATGTCGCTTGCAGTTGAGCAATGCCCAGCATCGAGGTAGACAAAATTAGCGCAGTCACCATCACCTCAATTAAGCTAAAGCCAGATTGCTTACGCTGAATTGAAAGGTTGCGCTTACCAGCAAATATTATGGGCATGTTAAATCGGTTCCCGTGCTGTCTTCATGAATGTTGTTGGCATCGCTGTCGCGGCTTTTACGTACCATCCCTGAAGAGCTTACGATCACTGCGCGGCTGTATTGGGTGTCTTTATCTCCAGGGCAGCCGATGAATGTTGCGGTTTGATCGGCGTAGCCACTGTTTTGGTATTGGATCATCGACGTGCTGGTAGCAACTAATCTGAGTTCATTTTCGGCGTTGAGGCCTTGAGTGACCGATATCATGTCGGTAGTGGCTTCAAGAATGCCATTTTCATTTTCATCTTCAAATAGAATCCAGCCATCGCTCCAAGTGCCGGAGCAGCTGGCTTGGTCGTTGCTGCTGCACACGGACACGGTGAGGCCGCGTGTAATCGCTTCGCTACGGGCTTCGGTTAGCGAGGTTTGAATATCGTTAATAGAAGACGCGACACCGCTTTTGTTTATCGTGCCAGTGAAACTGGGGATGCCAACCATGAGAACGATGGCCATAATGGCGACCGTAATCATCAGTTCAATCAGTGAAAATCCTTTTATATGCTGTCTGTGCATGATGCCTATACCCATCAAAAAGTAGTGATATCTTGAGTGTTATTAACCAGCCGAATAGCCGCATCGGTTTGGTGATATTTTGATTAAATTATAGACGTCGAACCGAACTTTGCTGCCAGAAGGTGTGAGGTAAGTCGCATGTCTGAAGTTTTAATGTTGCTGTCAAAAATGCAGCTTTTTATTGGGTGGGTAGTGTCAAAATTCCGTGCTAAAAACCACCTTAGATGTGTGGCTGCACAATCGCTGTGGAAGCCTGTAATGACACATCGCATAAAAGGTTATGGATGAATTTTAGTCTAAAAACTGAGGTTTTCCGGTAATTTTCAGGTTATCGAATTTTCTCCTACAATTTAGATCAAACAGGAATATTCAAATATTCCGCACAGCTAGCTTCCGGACTCAATCTCTACAACGCTCAACCTACGAGCAGGTGAAATGAATGACACAGGAACGTGCACAGCAAGACATTGACCCACAAGAAACCAAAGAGTGGTTAGACGCACTGCATTCAGTGCTACGAAATGAAGGCCCGGAACGTGCTTACTACCTACTAAAGCGGCTTGCGGATGACGCCAACCGGAAGGGTATGAAAATGCCCAGCTCTATTACAACTCCCTACGTGAATACACTGTCGGTTACTGAGGAGCGTAAAATACCTGGTGACCCTTATATGGACCGCCGGATTCGTTCGCTGATACGCTGGAATGCGTTGGCCATGGTGATGCGAACCAACTTGGCAGACCCCGACTTAGGTGGTCATCTATCAAGTTTTTCGTCCAGCGCGACCTTGTACGATATTGGCTTTAACTACTTTTTTCACGCTCCGACAGACGAACACGGCGGCGACCTGATTTTTATTCAAGGGCATTGTTCGCCGGGCATTTACGCCCGCTCATATTTAGAAGGCCGCTTAAACGAGCAAGACTTGGACAATTTTAGGCGCGAAGTTAATGGCGGTTTATCGTCTTACCCGCACCCTTGGCTGATGCCCGACTATTGGCAGTTCCCAACGGTTTCTATGGGCCTTGGCCCCATTCAAGCGATCTACCAAGCCCACGTAATGAAATACATGGATAACCGAAACCTGATCGATGCTGGAAAACGTAAAGTGTGGGCATTTTTAGGCGATGGTGAAACCGACGAGCCTGAATCTCTCGGAGCGATTGCACTAGCCGGGCGCGAAAACCTCGATAACCTGATTTTTGTAGTGAACTGCAACTTGCAGCGCCTCGACGGCCCGGTGCGTGGCAACGGCAAAATCATCCAAGAACTCGAAGGCCAATTTAAAGGGGCTGGCTGGAATGTAATTAAGGTTGTGTGGGGCCGCCATTGGGATCCATTACTAGAAATGGACAGCAAAGGCCTGCTACAAAAACGCATGGGCGAAGTGGTAGATGGCGAGTTCCAAAATTACAAACACAAAGGTGGTGCCTATACCCGTAAACATTTTTTTGGTGCAGACCCTGAGCTGTTAAAAATGGTCGAGCATCTATCAGATGACGACATTTATAAGCTCAATAGAGGTGGTCATGACCCGTACAAAGTGTACGCAGCGTATGCAGAAGCGGTGGCGCACACCGGCCAGCCAACGGTGATTTTAGCCAAAACCGTAAAAGGCTATGGTTTTGGTGCAGCGGCGGAAGCGCAGAACAACACTCATTCAGTCAAGAAGCTGGATCTTGAAAGCCTAAAGGCCTTTCGCGATCGCTTTGCGATTCCACTCAACGATGAAGAATTAGAAAAAGTACCGTTTTACAGACCCCCGGAAGACAGCCCCGAAATGCGCTACATGCATCAACGCCGACAAGATTTGGGCGGTTACTTGCCGCAGCGTAGGTCAACCCCAGCGGCGCTAACAGTGCCATCGTTAGACTCTTTTGAGGCTATCACCAAAGGCAGTGGCGAGCGGGCTATTTCTACCACCATGGCGATGGTTCGTATTTTTTCGGCGCTGGCCAAAGACCCAGAAATAGGCGAACGCATTGTGCCCATCGTACCGGATGAGGCTCGTACTTTTGGAATGGAGGGTATGTTTCGCCAGCTTGGTATTTATTCAGCGGCAGGGCAGCTCTACGAGCCCGTTGATGCAGACCAAATGATGTTCTACAAAGAAAAAAAGGACGGCCAGATATTAGAAGAAGGCATCAATGAAGCAGGAGCCTTTGCCGCTTGGATGGCAGCTGCAACTTCTTACAGTCACCATAATTTACCGATGATTCCGTTTTACATTTTTTACTCGATGTTTGGCTTTCAGCGAATTGGCGACCTTGCTTGGGCCGCTGGCGACATTCAGGCCCGCGGCTTTTTAATTGGTGGTACTTCCGGGCGCACCACATTAAATGGCGAAGGCCTGCAGCACCAAGATGGCCATAGCCATTTGATGGCCGCGACCATTCCAAACTGCATCGCCTATGACCCAACGTACAGCTATGAGCTTGCGGTGATTGTGCAAGAAGGCATGAAGCAGATGTACGAGCAGAATCGCAGCTGCTTTTATTACATCACCGTGATGAACGAAAATTATGTTCAGCCAGCGCTTTCATCGGCACCGGATAACGCCATCGAAGGCATCATTAAAGGCATGTATTTACTGAAGCCATTTGCTCCAAAATCCGATAAAAAACTACGGATTCAGCTGCTGGGTAGTGGCGCAATTTTAAGAGAAGTAGAGGCGGCAGCAGAACTATTGGAGCAACAATTTGGCATTCACTCCAATGTTTGGAGCGCTACCAGCTTTAACGAATTACGACGGGACGGCATGACCGCTGAACGCTGGAACCGGTTACACCCAGACCAACCGCCGCGCACCAGTTATGTGAGCGACTGCCTGACAGGTGACGATGGCGGTGCAGACTACCCAGTGATTGCAGCAAGCGATTACATGCAGCAATACGCAGACCAAATTCGTGAGTACATTCCTCAAAGTTACACCGTGCTGGGTACCGACGGCTTTGGCCGTAGCGATACCCGGGCAACATTGCGTAACTTCTTTGAAGTAGACCGCTATTACATTGCCCAAGCCGCCTTGGTTAGTTTGTATAAATTGGGCCGTATCGAATTAAAAGTAGTTACAGATGAGATGACTCAATGGGGCATAGATGCAGAAAAAGCCGACCCCACCACGGTGTAAGCCAGCCAAGTTGTACGTGAATAAGGTTATACGTGACTAAAGTTGTACGAACATAAGTTTAAGCACAGTTAAAAAGCGAATGAATGATAAGGAGATACCGATGAGCGCAGAGACAATCCAACTGCCTGACTTAGGAGGCGTGGATGAGGTAGAGGTCATTGAAATTAGCGTTGAAGTGGGGCAATCCGTTGAGCTGGACGACCCGCTTGTTGTGCTTGAATCTGATAAAGCATCGATGGAAATACCCGCCCCTTTTGCCGGGGTGATTAAAGCCGTATTGGTAGCTATTGGCGATACGATATCAGAGGGCCATGAATTCATATCCATAACGAGAGCCGAAGGTGTTGAAGAGAATGTTGAAGAGGGTACTGAAGAGGCGGGTAAAGAGGGTGCTCCAGAGCCTGACGTGGAAAATTCGAAACAAGCCGACGCTGTCGCAAGCGCCGAAACCAATAACCCAAGCACCACACTCGGTAGTGAACCGTTGGCGGCGCCTGCTTCAAAAGGCATCAACAGTTCCCGGCAAAAATCGAATGCATCCGCTCCGGCTTCAGCAGCGGTTCACGCTGGCCCTTCAGTACGTAAGTTAGCTCGCCAGTGCGAGATTGATCTATCAAAGGTACCAGGCAGTGGCCCAAAGGGGCGTGTACTAAAAGAAGATTTGAAAGGCTACATTGCCGCACAGGTAAAAAAAGCCTCCGACGGGGGTTTAGGTTTGCCGCAAGCAACCGACATAGACTTCACACGGTTTGGTGAAATTGAAACGGTTGATGTCACCCGCATAGGCAAAAAGACTGCCGAAAACCTTCATGCCAGCTGGGTGACGATTCCACACGTTACTCAGTTCAGTGAAGCGGATATCACAGACCTTGAGCAGTTTCGTAAGCGACAAAAAAGCGCTGCAGATGCCCCTGCGAATTTAACCCCATTACCGTTTATTTTGAAGGCGGTTGCGCACGCGCTGCAGAAATACCCATTGTTTAAATCCTCGTTGAAAGCAGCCGGTGATCAGTTGGTAATGAAGCAGTATTGCCATATTGGAATGGCGGTGGATACTCCAGCCGGGCTGATGGTGCCAGTGATTCGAGACGTGGATAAAAAATCTGTTTGGCAGTTGTCGATAGAAATCGCCGAAATAGGCGAGCAAGCACGCAATAAAAAACTGCGCCCTGACCAAATGCAGGGTGGTTGTTTTACGGTGTCGAGCCTTGGCAACCTCGGAGGGCTGGGTTTCACACCGATCATCAATGCACCCGAAGTCGCTATTTTGGGGGTGGCTGCAATGCAAACCAAGCCTGTTTTTGACGGCGAACAGTTCCTACCACGCAAGATGTTACCCTTGGCGTTGTCCTACGATCACAGGGTGATCAATGGCGCGGATGGCGGGCGCTTTAGCGCTGAGGTATGCGCTGCGCTAAATGACCTTCGGATTATGATCATGTGAAATCTAGCGCTTATTCGGGTGAATTTTTAAAAACGGTCTACACTTTTGCTAATGCAGTAAGCTTTTTTGAGTGCTCGTTCAATTTTTTAGGTTTGAAATTGTGCTTTAAAAGCCGACCGAAAGTAGATCGAAAAAACTCGAATAAAAAACGTTTAGAGAAAATTTATGAAGAGCATTTTACATTTTTCAACCATGTTCATGAACCGCTTGAGCTATGCGTACAAGTTTGGTGTGATCAGCGTGTTGTTCTTTTTAGCGCTAGGCAGTGTGAGTTACCAGTTATTTGTTGAAATGAATAAAGAGGTAACTAAAGCTGAAAATGAATTAGCAGGCTTGGACTTACTAACTACACAAATTAATACCCGTAAAGCACTGGGCCATTACATTAGCTCGGTATTTGCCATTGACCAAACTCGCGGTGTAGCCATGCAAACACCGCAGGCACTTGCAGATTCTTTCCGAAGAAATGTGACCGCAAGTACTGCTGCAGTAAAAAATACCCTTGATGTTACCCAGCAGTTCACATCTATAGCAGGCGAAAAATCTAGCAACCAATTATCGAAACTAAACGACCAGTGGGCTAAAAGCTCAATGCTTTCTCCAGTTGGTAGTAGCGTAACCAATATTGTTTATTCGCATGAATTCAAATTGGTTTCTGGTGCAAATAGTTTGATTCGCGCTGCGTCAATGGATGCATCACTTGCGCAAGATGCCGACCCGCAAATATTTTTGTTGGTCGAGCTAATAACCAAATCATTACCTGAGCTGGTAATTCCGATGGAAGAACTACGTGGCCTGGGTATGGCTGCCATTGCGTTGGATAGCCGAACTACGCCAGATATTATGAACCGCCTTGACACTGCACTGGATCGCCTTACACAAGATTCAGTCTCTTTTTCACACATGCTAGGTAGCGTTGGTTCAACAGGAACTCTTGATTCAACCATTGTTGATCAAATAGAAACCGTTACCAATATGTACTCTCGTTTGGGTATATACCTCGAAGATAATCTTATTATTGGTGATGGTACGTTGACGGCTGAAGCATATGATCATCACATTACGACAAGCCTGGGTGAAATTTACAAACTGATTGAAGTGATTGTCCCAGTGGTTAATTCACATCTTGAAGCGCGCCTTTCAGAGAAACGCGCAGGTGTGTTTTTCTTATCCGCTGCATTGGCTTTTGTTGTAGCTTTAGTGGTTTATCTTTACGCAGGGTTCTTTGTATCGGTTCGTGGAACGATGAGCCAAATATACAACGCAGCGCATAAAATGGCTGAAGGTGATATGACCGTTCATGTCGATGTTCAAAGTAAAGATGAAATGGGCGACCTGAGCATTGAATTTAACAAGATGGCGGAAAACGTTCATAAACTGATTCGCAGTGTGCGAGAAACTGCGCAGCAAGTAACCTCGCAATCAAATCGCGTTGAGACCATTGCTGGCCAAAGCAGCGAAGAAGTTTCGAAGCAACTGATACAAACTGAACAAGTAGCCACTGCGATGAACCAAATGACAGCAACGGTTCAAGAGGTAGCGCGTAATTCAGTGAGTGCATCTGATGCCGCTAAGCTTGCTCATAAAGAAGCTGGTGAAGGTAAAAAGCTGGTTGTTTCTACATTAGGTGTCATTGATCAACTTTCTACAGAGATTAATAAATCCGTTGAAGTGATCAATAGATTGGTAGAAGACAGCACGAATATCAGCCAGGTTTTGGATGTTATTAAAGGCATTGCCGAGCAAACTAATCTGTTGGCGCTTAACGCCGCGATTGAAGCTGCTCGAGCAGGCGAACACGGACGAGGTTTTGCGGTAGTAGCGGACGAAGTACGTACCCTTGCGCAAAAAACTCAAGAGTCTACAACTGAAATTGAATCCATGATTACCCGATTGCAGTCTGGTGTTGATAACGCAGTTTCAACCATGGGTGCTAGTCGCAGCATGGCGGAAACTACCGTTGAAGAATCCAACAAAGTGGGCGCAGCGCTGAATCACATTGTATCGGCGGTCAATCAAATTATGGATATGAACCAACAAATTGCGACAGCAGCGGAAGAGCAAAGCAATGTTGCGAACGAAATTGACCGTAATATTGTTTCGATCAATACCTCAGGCGAGCAGACGGCCAAAGGGGCATCGGCAACCGTTAGCGCTAGTCTTGAGATGTCGGCACTAACCGGCAAGCTAGACACAATCGTTAGCGCGTTTAAGGTTTAATTGAGCGCAATATATTTGTACGGCTCGTACCGTGCAGATCGCTTGAAAGTAATTTTGTAGGTGGTACAACAGGTTTAACCTTCCTTTTACTTCCTTTTACTTCCTTTTACTTCCTTTTACTTCCTTTTACTTCCCTTGAGGCCAGGCTTACCGGAAACGGTTGCCTGGTTTTTTTTGCAAAATTTATTATTCAACCATGGTCCTGCTAAGGTTGTGCTTTGGCGTGGTTAAAACAAAGTGGGCAAGTAGGCGATGTTTGAGAGTTACCTTTTTTTACGCGGCATGGCGCTGAGCCTATTGCTACTCGTATGCTTAAAACTATGGATACAGTGCCGAGGGTTTATTGCCGGCAAGCTGTTGCTTGGCGTATTTCTGGGGTTGGCGGGGTATTTAGTAGTGCCGTTTTTAGCGGATACCTCTTGGCTTAAATACCTCGTAGTAGCATTAGCCATTTCGGTGCCAGCAATGTTTTGGTTGTTTTCAGAGTCGTTGTTTAAAGATTGGGACAGCCGCCAAATAAAGCTCAGTTGGGTTCACGTTTCTATTGTTATTAGCTTTTTAGCTATCTCTTTTTTCAGTCATTGGGCTGGCGATGTAATGCCCAGTGCCGGTGGCTCTGAAGCAAATGACGCTCGGCTAATGAATGCTGAGAAAATCGCCTTTTATCTTTCATATTTGTTTCGTATTGGTTTTGTGGTGTTCGCTTTCATAGCCATTTTGAGCCAATGGCAGAACGATTTGGTAGAGCCAAGGCGGCGTTTACGCAGCATTATGGTGGTATTGGGTGCTGCGCAAATCTTGCTGGTAACCGCAGTAGAATTAATGCTGGCTGGCGAAGCAGCGCCGTTGTTTTTAGAGGTAGCAAACTCAGCGCTGATTCTAATGCTAGTAGCCGGGATCGCCATATGGTTGCTGCTCATTGACCCTGAAAGCTTGCCGGTATTACTGGGGTTTTCGAACTCGATGATAGAGGAGGTAGATAGTGCTGCTGTGCATTCGTCCACGTCTATAGCCAAACCAACATCCGTACTTATATCGGCTGAACAGGCGCTGCCTGATAATAGCCAAACTTCCCCGCAGTTAAGCCATCCGCTAAAAGACCCACTAAAAGAGCAGTTAACTCAGCAGTTAACGCCAAGGCTAAACGTGCTGGAACAAGGCTGGTTAGATGCGTTACACCAACATATGCAAGATGACGCAGGCTACCGAAATGCAGAGCTAACCATTCGATCATTGTCGGGAATACTGAATATTCCGGAGCATCGGCTGCGGCGTTTGATCAACCAATATTTGGGGTATCGTAATTTTAACGACTACCTAAACCGCTTGCGCATTGCGGAGGCACAAACCCGGCTGGCGGATTCGGCTCAGGGGCATTTGCCCATTTTGACCATTGCGATGGACGTCGGGTATGCATCCCTTACACCTTTTAACCGAGCCTTCAAACTCAAACATCAGCAAACTCCCGGTGAATATCGCCGCGAAAAATTGCAGTGAATAGTTGCTGAAAGCCTCCTTTCCTTAAACAAGACCGACTAAATACGGTCGTTTTCGAAAATGACCGGTATTTTTTAAAATCAGTCAGCATCTTTTTGAATCAATAAGACTTAAATCTTCCTTTCCATTGAAATAGCCGCTCCTCAATCAACCGACGGTTAATCCAAGAGAGAAACTATGGAAGACTTCATTGAATATCTGCCAGCTCCATCGATAGAGCTATTGCAAACCCAGGGCGCCATTTGGCTGGGTGCGTTTGCATCCGACACCATGCGCTATTTTGTAGGCGTGGGCATTGTAGTGCTGGTACTAAAAGTACTGTTATCCAAGTGGTCTGAAAAACGCCGCATCCAAAGTAAAAAACCCACCTCCGCCGATGTACGCCGTGAAATAGGCTACTCGTTATTAACCACGGCCGTTTACGCTACGGTAGCGCTATTCATTGTAATGGCGGTGCAAAACGGTTGGACTCAACGGTACGCGGAGTTTTCAGACTACAGCTGGGGCTACGCTGCTTTCAGCTTTGTAGCGCTGTTTATTTTACACGACACCTACTTTTATTGGGTGCACCGGACGATGCACCACAAAAAATTGTTTCGGGTTTTTCACCGAGTACATCATCTTTCACGTACTCCCAGTCCTTGGGCTGCATATAGCTTTGCACCGGCTGAAGCGCTGGTCGAAGCGTTGTTTATCCCTTGCATGTTATTTCTAATGCCTTTGCATGTCGTTGTGATTTTCAGTTATTTGGCCTGCATGATTATGCGTAACGCGATGGGCCACTCTGGCATTGAGTTCCATCATCATAAGTGGGTAGATAGCGGTTTAGATATCTTCACCGCCACGACTCATCACGACTTGCACCATCAAAAATTTAACAGCAACTACGCGCTGTACTTTACGTGGTGGGATCGCTGGATGGGCACAGAAAACCCAGACTACAAAGGCAGTTTTAGAGCCACCGTTGCACGTGCCAAAGATATTGAAGTCAACGTTCGTATTCAACATAAAATACCCGTGGAGGGCTAAGGTATGTGCTCTTTCCTGCAGTGTTTTTTTCCCGGCTTGGGCGAGGTTAGTGCCAGTGCTAATACGCGTGCAAAAGGCGTGAATTGGGCAAAATGGCTAATGGTTGGCGGCTTGTCCGCCGTGCTTTCGGCGCAGGCTCAGCCTTACCCTCAGCCTCAGCTTAACGCACCTGAGGTTATCAACGATGCAGATCGGGTGCTGGGCCAATGGGTCATGCCCGATGGCTCGGCATTAATAGAGATTTACCCACAGGGCAGCAGTTACTCGGTGCGTATTGTGAAGCTGCGCGACCCACGCTTTACTGTGGCGGATTCGGTGGATGATAAGCTGCTGCACCAGCCTCGTATCGATATTCACAGCCCGGACTCAAAGCTTGAATCACAATCATTAACGGGGTTGGTGATTGCCAGCGGATTAAAATATCAAGATGGCATATGGGCCGGCGGAAAAATATATGACCCCAACAGCGGCAATTACTATCGGTGCAAGTTGGAGTGGGTCGATGGTAACTACCTGCGCGTGCGCGGTTACATGGGGATTTCGTTATTCGGAGAAACCATGTATTGGCAGCGAGCGACGGTTTTTAAAACCAGAACGCTGCGCATGTTAGAAGGCTTATTGAATGAAACTCAGGGTAGAGCAGGTTTTTAGGCTGGTATCGAGCCGTTTAGTGAAACGAGAGATTAATCAGCTCTAAAGCTCGGCTTCAGCGTCGCGGATTCGCTCCAGGCGCTCTTGCTCTTCCTCGAATGCGGCTTTAATTTCAAGCAGCACGCTATCCACATCAGCGGATTCGTCATCGTCTTCAAATAGTCCTGTGAGCTTGGTATCCGGCTGTAATTCGCCGTTTTCGTACAGGTCCCAAATCTCTTTGGCGTATTGGGTATCCAGCAGCTGCGGAGCAAAAAGCCCGTAGTAGCTGCGCATATTGTTTACGTCCCGAGCCAACATCGATTCAGCGTGATTATTCGCGGAAGCATCGACCGCTTGAGGCATATCAATAATGACGGGGCCGTAGTCATCTACCAGCACGTTAAACTCGGAAAGGTCGCCATGCACAATGCCCACGCACAACATTTGCACGACGTATTGCATCATCAGTGCATGGTCTTCTAGCGCTTGTTCTTCCGACATAGAAACGTCATTTAGGCGAGGTGCAACCTGGCCTTCGTCGTCGGTGATCAGCTCCATTAACAATACGCCATCAAAACAACCGTAGGGCTGAGGTACCCGAACACCGGCGTGACTTACTTTGTACAGCGCATCGACTTCAGCATTTTGCCAGGTTTCTTCCTGTTGTTTACGGCCAAACTTGGAGCCTTTCTCCATGGCGCGGGCGCGGCGGCTATTACGAACCTTACGGCCTTCTTGGTACGTTACGGCCTTTTTAAAACTACGTTTGGCGGCATCTTTATAGACTTTGGCGCAGCGAATTTCCGAGCCACAACGCACCACAAAAACCGTGGCTTCTTTGCCGCTCATTAATTGGCGTAGTACTTCGTCGACAAGACCATCGTTGATCAGCGGCTGGATTCGTTTGGGTGTTTTCACGTTACTGTTTAAACCTTAAAAATGCTGCCTCGGTATACGCGGCTATCAAATAGTGAATGGTAAAAGGTGTGCAAAATAGCATCGATCAATATCATGGTGCTTTAGCGGCTGTTTTTCAATTGCCGCTGTCATTGATAGAATCCTAGTTTAGCCATCATTTATAACAAATAGCCAACGCAAATAGGAACATCATTATGCCCACTTTCGATACCGTATCAGAAGTCGACAGCCATGAAGCACGCAATGCCATAGACCAGGCCAATCGCGAACTGAGCACTCGGTTTGATTTTAAAGGAGTTGATGCCAGTTTTGAACTGACAGATATGGAAGTATTGATTGCAGCCGAAGTTGAATTTCAGCTCCAGCAGATGCTCGATATTTTAAAAAGTAAGTTAGTGGCGCGTAAAATAGACGTAGGCTGTTTAGACCTGGAAGACCCATACCCACTGGGCAAACAGATGAAGCAAAAAGCCAAACTACGCCAAGGTGTAGATAGCGACACAGCTCGTAAAATAGTCAAACTTTTGAAGGGCTCAAAGCTAAAAGTACAAGCGGCCATTCAAGGCGAAAAAGTACGAGTCACCGGGAAAAAACGTGACGATTTACAGCAGGCCATGCAACTGCTACGCGAACAAGAGCTAGATGTGCCGTTGCAGTTTAATAACTTTCGGGATTAACCCAAAGCCCCTGTGTGCATAGAATGGCTTCGGGCTAGTTTTTATTCCATCGAAACAGAATCGAAGCTAAGCATAGAAAAAACAGAGTCATGGCCGATAGTATCCAGATCTCGCTGGTAAGCTCACCAAGCGGCGTACCGTTGATCATGATCTCCCGAGCTGCGTGCACCATATGGGTTAGGGGTAGCCAATCAGCTAGCTGTTTCATGGCAGGGTGAGCGCCCTCCAAAGAAAACCAGACACCGGAAAGAAACATCATTGGCCAGCTTAACGAGTTGAGAAGGCCTCCGGCTAACTCCTCGCTGTCGGTGCGGCTTGCGGCCAGTAGGCCAATTGAAATTAGGCACATTGCTCCCAATATTGTGATGATCAGCAGGTCGATGTAAGAACCCAGCATCAAAAAATCTAGAAAAATATCACAACCGACAAAAATAATAATGGCGATACCCACGACGATAATAAGTCGTGAAGCAATCTGCGCAGCCAAGAATTGAATGGCATTTACCGGAGTTGCCTGCAGCCTTTTAAGCACGCCGTTTTTGCGATAGCGGACAATCACGTAACCGACCCCGAATAAGCCGCCAAACATGATATTCATGCCCAGTATGCCGGGAAGCACCCAGTCGATATAACGCACGGGCCTTCCGGTTACCGGCTGTTTTAGCGCAGAATCGACACCAGCATCGCCTAGTAATTGCTCTAAAAATACACCCTGGCGGGAGTCGCTATTAATCCAGTAGCGCGGCTGGGCCGTAAGCTCTACCAGCAAATCAATTTGATGATGTTTGACACGATTGATACCGGTTTCCAATTCAGTAAACGGAATCCATTGAATGTAGGGATGGTTAAGTGGGTAATGGACGGGGCCGCGACCCGAGTTTGTGGTTTCGCTGTTGGTAGGCGTCGGTTCCAGATAACCCACTTTAAACAGGGGTTTGTTGTCACCCGAAAAAGCGAAAACGAATCCAATAATCATCAATAACGGAAAAACCAAATTCCAAGACAGGGAAGCCTTGTCGCGGATGAATTCGCGATTTCGGACTAGAAACAAGGATAGGGTTTTTTTCATGTGATTTCCTTTGAATACCAAAACAAATTAGGAAGCTTCGCGAAGTTGGTTGCCGGTTAGCTTTAAGAACAGATCCTCGAGCGTACGGTTGCGAATGCGCATTGAAGAAAGGTTTACGCCTGCTTCAATTAGTTTCGAAAGCGTTTGTTCGAGCTGTTCTGTTTCTATCTGAATTTGATGGTTGACCCGCTGGGTAGACGTTGCAACATCGACGGGTATATTGTCGATCTCTGCCTCATCAATTTGTATGCAGACGGTATTAAAATGTTGGCCAAGTAGCTCCTGTGGGCTGCCCTGTTCGATGATTTTACCCTGATCAACAATCACCAAATGATCACAGAGCGCCTCTGCTTCATCCATATAATGTGTGGTCAGCACGATGGTCTTCCCCTGTTTTTTTATCGACTCGATGAGTTCCCAAAAATGCCGCCGGGCTTGGGGGTCAAGCCCAGTGGTGGGTTCATCGAGGAATAGAATCTGTGGGTCGTTGATTAGGGCAAGTGCCAATAGCAATCGTTGTCGCTGGCCACCGGAAAGTTTGGTTGCGTACTGGTCGAGAAACCCTATCAGATTACATTGCTCGGCTAATTGCTCGACGGGTATGGTTTGCTCGTAGAAGCTGGTAAATAGCTTGAGTATCTCGCGAACGGTTACAAAATCCATCAGCGCTGTCGATTGGAACTGAATGCCGGCTTCCTGGCGAAACTGTTTATCGATCAATTTTTCTTTATAGAATATCGTGCCGGAGCTGGGTTTTATAATGCCCTCAATCATCTCGATGGTGGTGGTTTTTCCTGCTCCGTTTGGACCCAAAAGCCCGAAACAAATCCCCGGTGGAATTTTGAATGAAATGCCATCGACTGCTTTGAGTTTGCCGTAGCTTTTGGCAAGGTTTTTGATCTCAAGTATGGTTTCCATAGCAATTCCTTGGCAAGCCTTGTCTTTGTAACAAGAGGTTCAGTTTGTAGTTTGCGGATTAAACTTACGCAACAGCCAAAGCCCCGGCAGGGCAATAAGTGTGCAAAACAAAAAGTAGTTAAACCAGCCAATATCCGCGGCTAAATAACCGGTTGGGGCAGACAAAATCACCCGCGGTACGCCCATGATGCTGGTCAGTAGCGCAAACTGAGTGGCGGTAAAACGTTTGTCGGTGAGGCTTGCCATAAAGGCCAAAAATGCAGCGGTGCCCATCCCGGCGGCAAGGTTTTCAAAGGTGATCACCAGCGCCAGTGTCGGCAGGCTGTGCCCCGCTACTGCCAGCAACATAAAGCCTGCGGTAGAAAGCATCTGCAATATTCCAAAGGCCCACAACGAAGGGCGAATCCCTATTTTTAAGATTACCCCTGCGCCAATGAGCGCGCCAATAATAGTGGCCCAAAAGCCGTAGAGTTTTACGGTTAGGCCAATTTCGGTAGCGGAAAATCCCATATCCACATAAAACGGTGCAGTCATGGCTGAAGCCAGCGTATCGCCTAGTTTGTAGAACAGCACAAATAGCAGCATCAATAGTGCTTGGTCGGTTTTGAAAAACTCTGCAAAGGGTTTAACCACTGCATCCATCAGGGTTTTGGGTAAGTCTTGGGCTGCTTCGGGCTCTGGCGCAAGCAAGGTCGTGATAATACCAACTGACATGGCCGCAGCCATAATCAGGTATACCACTGGGAACGACAGCTGGTCGGCTAAAATTAACCCGCCGCCAGAGGCCAGTAACATGCCAATTCGGTAGCCATACACATAAACCGTTGAACCCAGGCCAAGCTCGTTTTCGGGTAAGGCTTCGCGTCTGTAAGCATCGACTACTGCGTCTTGGGTGGCGCTAAAAAATGCTACAGCCAGTGCAAATAGGGCCATTCGGTAGGGGTGGTTAATAGGGTCCGAATAACCCAGCCCGCCAATACAAAGCAGCAGGGTGATTTGGCTCAGAATAAGCCAGCCGCGCCTGCGGCCCAGGGGTAAGCTGTAGCGGTCGAGTAGCGGCGCCCAAACGAATTTTAGGGTGTAGGGAAGTCCAACCAGCGCCATTAGGCCAATGGTTTCAAGGTTAACGCCGGCCTGGCGCATCCATATTTGTAATAGCGAAATAGTCAGCAGCAGCGGCAAGCCACAGGAGAATCCCATTGCAAAAGTGACGAGCATTCTGGGGCTAAACAATATGGTGGTGCTTTGGCGAAGAAAATTAAACCCGGACAACGGTGATGAATTCCTTTTTTGATAGGTTGCAGTACGACTGCGAAGGCATCGATTTTATCGGTATAGCGGGGCTAGCGTCCAATGCAACCCAGATTGATTTGAATCCGGCGGCCAGGTGGTTAAAATATCCGCGTTTTTAGCGTCAGGGTTGTTGATGCGGTTACGCCCTCAGCCCCGCTATTCTATGCTTGTTTTATTTCCTTTGAGTTTTACCGAGTTAACTATGTCTGAAACGGTCATCTGCGCGTTATATCGATTCGTTCGCCTAGAAAATTTTGAGGCGCTACGCGAGCCATTGCTAACGGTGATGAATGCTAACGAGGTTAGAGGCACATTGCTGCTGGCATCCGAAGGGGTGAACGGAACAATAGCCGGGTCGCGTGATGGCATTGATCAGGTGCTTAATTGGTTGAAAGCAGACCCACGGTTACAGGGCTTGGATCACAAAGAATCCTACAGCGCTGATATGCCTTTTTACCGTACCAAAGTGAAGCTCAAGAAAGAGATCGTCACGATGGGGGTGGAGGGCATTGATCCACTTAAAGTAGTCGGTAGCTACGTAAAACCAGCTGATTGGAATGCGCTGATTTCTGACCCAGACGTAATACTGGTGGATACCCGCAACGACTACGAAGTACAAATTGGTACTTTTGAGCATGCCATTAACCCAAAAACATCGAGCTTCAGAGAATTCCCTGAGTACGTAAAAGATCACCTTGATCCGAACAAACACAAAAAAGTGGCGATGTTTTGTACTGGTGGAATTCGCTGTGAAAAATCGACAGCTTATTTAAAGGAACAGGGCTTTGACGAGGTCTACCATCTTGAGGGTGGCATCCTAAAATATCTGGAGGAAGTGCCTGAACAGGATTCTATGTGGAAGGGCGAGTGCTTTGTGTTTGATAACCGCGTGACCGTTGATCACCAGCTTGAAAGCGGGCACTACGACCAATGCCATGCCTGCCGCTTGCCCATCACCGAGCAAGACAAAGAGAGCGAACACTACGCGCCCGGGGTGAGTTGTCCGTACTGTTTTGATCAACATTCAGAGCAGCAATTACAGAGATTTGTTGAGCGAGAAAAACAGATGCAACTGGCCAAGCAACGTGGCGAAGCGCATATTGGTGCAGGCACTACCGAGCAAATTGAGACTCGGCGTCAGGCCAAAAAAGAATTCAAAGACAAGCAGCGTAACGGGTAATTTAAGACAACAGGTAGTGGCGGTGGGCTTTAAAAAGGGATGTTACCAGGCAATGGATTCGCCCAAGTAGTCAAAGAAGCCTTGCTGTGCACTGCCTTGTCTTTTTTCGATTTGAGCCACCAAACCTTCCGCGCTTTCACTGACTGACACCGGAGCTTGCTCGCCGCCCATTGCAGTTCTAACCCAACCAGGGTGTAAGGCCAGCACCGCTATTTTACGGTTGGAAAGGCGTGCTGCGTAGCTACGAATCATAGAGTTTAATGCAGCTTTGCTCGCACGGTATAACTCCATACCACCAGATTGATTACCTTCAACGCTACCCATAACTGAAGACATAAACGCCAACACAGCGCCTTCTTTAAGGTTGCCGCTTAACTGCTGGGCAACGCTCAAAGGCGCAATGGCGTTAGTTTGGAATACATCGAGAATTTCGTGATCATCTGCGTTGCTAGCCGATTGATGTTGGGGGCCCGCGATACCGGCGCATACAAACAGTAAATCTAGCGGTTGATTGTGCATTTGTTCAGCAAAGGATTTAACCGCAAATTGATTGGTGATATCCAACGGGTGAACCTCAACGCCGGGCAGGGTGTGTGGCCCCTCTGGGTTTTCAGAACGAACGGTTGCAATCACTGACCAGCCTTGGTCGCGAAGGGTTTTTACCAACCCTAAACCTATGCCCCGGGAGGCCCCAACAATTAGCGCGGTTTTAGTCTGTGGCATTTCAAATCCTCTCTGAAATGATTTAGATACTGATCTTCGATCAAGCGGCATGCATTTGTTTCGCTTGTTCGACGAACTCCATTGCGACGTTAAACATAAATGCGATATTAGAAACTTTAATCTTGATGCTAACACGCCCCAGCGGATGTTACACCGTAGTGATTATCCGCCAGTAAAACGCCGGCAGGTCTTGAAACCCAAGGCCTGTGGCCCCACCTAAGACAACAGTAATGATGCACTGGTGATTATTTGGCCTCAGCACATCGACCGAGTTTATGGGGTTAACCCGCTTTATTTTTGTTGGGCAGCACAGCTTATGCGTATATCGTTTTTAATGTTTCTTCTGATCCCACTGGCGGAAATGTGGCTGCTGATAGAAGTCGGTAGTGTGATTGGCGGCCTAAGCACACTCGGCCTGGTGGTATTGACCGCGTTTATTGGGGTAAACCTACTGCGCAGACAAGGCGTGCAAACACTGCAGCGTTTTCAGGCAAAGGCCGCTAGTGGGCAACTACCGGGCAAAGAAATTATTGAAGGCATGATGCTGGCTGTTGCCGGGGTACTGCTGCTCACGCCCGGGTTTTTAACCGATACCATTGGGTTTATGTTGTTGGTGCCAGGCATAAGAACGTGGCTGTTTAGTCTGGTTGGCCACCGTATTGGCATGATGGGGCAAGCCGGTCAGAGCTCATTCCGGGCCGGTGGTTTTCAGTCTGGTGGTTTTGGCCAGCCCCCGTTCGATGAAGAGCCAGCCAAGCAGCGCGTGCCGCAGCCATCGCAACATGACCAGAGCCATATGTCTAACCGAAGGTCTGACAAGGCATCCGGCCAAGCATCGAGTCATACCCTAGAAGGCGAGTTTCATGAAGAGCCGCCAGCGGATCATGACAAACCGTAATCTTGCCAGGTTTGGCTAAAGTAGGGTGCAGCAGGGCGCAGTGAAAACTGCCGTGATCGCACTGCATAAATAACGTGTCAGTAAATGCACCGGATACTTTTGCGCATCTGTTGCGTGCCTATTGCACATCTATCGCACTATTTGGCCCAGTACTGGCCAATCAAGACAATAAATTTACCGCCAACGGTTGAAAACCAGATAAGCGCCCCGATCTAATGATTCGGCGCGGTCCCTCGCACCAATCCCATTATTTTGCTGGCTTGACACGGGGGACCTCAAACCTATGATTAGCACTCTCAGCGTTAGAGTGCTAACGAAGGTTGCTTGAACTTATAAAACCTAATTAATTTGGAGTATACGTACAATGAATATTCGTCCGTTACACGATCGTGTTGTCGTTCGTCGCATGGAAGAAGAGACCACCTCTGCTGGCGGTATCGTTCTACCTGGTACAGCAACTGAGAAGCCTTCACAAGGTGAAGTGCTTGCAATTGGTGCTGGAAAATTACTCGAAAACGGCGACGTACGTCCTGTTGACGTAAAAGTTGGCGAATCAGTACTGTTCGGCCAATACAGCGGAACACCGGTTAAAATCGACGGTGAAGAGCTGCTTGTTATGTCCGAAGGCGACATTTTTGCGGTAATAGAGAAGTAACCTAAGCGTTACTTACCGATAGATCAAAAAGAATTCTGACTGTAAACACTCAGAACCTTAAACACCCAGAAAAGGAAAAATATCATGCCAGCTAAAGAAGTGCTATTTGGTGACGCAGCTCGCCAAAAAATGATGAACGGCGTTAACGTTCTTGCCGACGCGGTAAAAACAACATTAGGCCCAAAAGGCCGTAACGTAGTACTGGATCGTGCCTTTGGCGCACCTACCGTCACTAAAGACGGTGTTTCAGTCGCAAAAGAAATTGAGCTAGCCGACCGTTTCGAAAACATGGGCGCTCAAATGGTTAAAGAAGTAGCTTCACGCACTTCAGACGAAGCAGGCGACGGAACAACCACCGCGACTGTTTTAGCTCAAGCCATCGTTTCTGAAGGCATGCGTGCAGACGCAGCCGGCGTAAACCCAATGGACATCAAACGTGGTATTGACCAGGCAGTTGAAGCAGCGACCGCTGAAATCGAAAAACTGTCACAGCCATGTGCAGACAGCAAAGCCATCGCACAAGTAGCGACGATCTCTGCTAACAGCGATAGCAAAATTGGCGACATCATTGCAGACGCAATGGACAAAGTCGGCAAAGAAGGCGTAATCACCGTTGAAGAAGGCAGTGGTTTTGACAACGAATTAGACGTTGTTGAAGGTATGCAATTTGACCGCGGATACCTGTCTCCTTATTTCATCAACAATGCTGATGCAATGACTGCAGATCAGGACGATCCGTTCATTTTGTTGACCGACAAAAAAATCTCCAACATTCGTGAATTGCTACCCATACTGGAAGCCGTTGCTAAAGCCAGCCGTCCACTGCTTATCATTGCAGAAGACGTTGAAGGCGAAGCGCTGAGCACATTGGTTGTGAACAACATGCGCGGAATCGTAAAAGTAGTTGCGGTTAAAGCACCTGGTTTTGGCGATCGTCGTAAAGCGATGTTGGAAGACATTGCAGTACTGACCAACGCTACTGTGATCTCTGAAGAAGTAGGCCTTAGCCTTGAGAATGCAACGCTGGAAGACCTTGGTTCAGCTAAACGTGTTCAGATCAGCAAAGACGAAACCACCGTTATTGACGGCGCTGGCGTAGCTGCAGATATCCAAGCACGTGTTCAACAGATCCGTGTTCAGATCGCTGATACTAGCTCTGACTATGATCGTGAAAAACTTCAAGAACGTGTAGCTAAACTTGCTGGCGGCGTAGCCGTTATCAAAGTAGGTGCTATCACCGAAGTTGAAATGAAAGAGAAAAAAGCCCGCGTTGAAGATGCACTGCACTCAACCCGTGCAGCGGTAGAAGAAGGCGTAGTACCTGGCGGCGGCGTAACACTTATTCGTGTTGCAGCAGCACTTGCTGGCCTTGAAGGCGAGAACAGCGACCAAACCGTTGGTATCAAAATGGCACTGACTGCAATGGAAGCTCCTTTGCGTCAAATCGTTGAAAACGCAGGTGGCGAACCATCAGTAGTGGTTAACGAAATCAAGCAGCACGCGGGTAACTACGGTTACAACGCAGCGACTGAAATCTATGGCGACATGATCGAGATGGGTATTCTTGATCCTGCTAAAGTAACCCGTACAGCACTGCAATCTGCAGCCTCTATTGCCGGGCTGATGATCACTACAGAATGTATGATCACCGACTCAGTAGAAGAAGGCGCAGGCGGCATGCCAGATATGGGCGGCATGGGCGGAATGGGCGGCATGGGTGGAATGGGCG
>JAESUM010000038.1 GCA_016763075.1 Pseudomonadales bacterium | reverse complement strand
TTGCCCAGCGGGAAGCTGTTGTCCAAAAACTCACGGCCGTATTCAATAACCTTGGCACCACGGGCTGGGTTATAACCCGCGCCTTTGGTTGCACCGCCTTCTTCAGAAATAACATCGTTTCCGTACAGTGCATCATAAAGGCTACCCCAACGTGCGTTGGCTGCGTTGAGCGCAAACCGTGCATTCATAACCGGCACTACTAATTGTGGGCCTGCTAGTGTGGAAATTTCTGGATCAACGTTTTGCGTAGTGATTTGAAAATCGCCACCCTCTTTTACCAAATATCCAATTTCGCTTAGGAACGCTTTGTACTGCTCAGCATTGTGAGGCTGACCAATGCGCTTTTTGTGCCAGCTATCAATCTTGGTTTGAAGCTCTTCTCTTATGGCCAGTAGCTCGCGGTTGCGCGGTGCCAGGTCTTTTAAGATGGATTCCAGCTCTGTCCAAACAAGCTCTGGGTCGATACCTGTTCCGGGTGTAATTTCGTCGACCAATAGGTCATGCAATACTTTGGAAACCTGCAAGCCGCCTTTTTGGATACGTGCTGTCATCGTTTATTCCTCGTTCTTTCTGTACTTGATTTGATGGGTATATCTTCGGGCTTAAATAAGCGTTGTTCAATCTGTCTTGGGGGGCAGCATTTTACACAAACTATCTGAGCAGTTCACCCGCCAGCCGCCTAATTTGAAGAAAAACTAGCTAGCTCGCTAACTTGTTAACTGCGCCGCTACTTCATTAATGGTTGAACGCAGCCAGCGATGCGCCGCATTGTGGTGAAGTAAGGGGCTCCAGGCCATTTTTAATTCAAATTCGGGAATATCAAACGGCGGATCAAGAATTACGATTTTAGGGTTGTTGGCCTGCAATTGCGCCACTTTTGAGGGCAGCGTTGCAATAAGGTCGTTGTCGCCAACAATTAAACCCGGTACTTGGTAGTGCCGGGTAAAAATACTGATACTGCGTTTGTGCCCCATTTGGCTGAGCGCTTTGTCGATCCACCCTAAGCCGCTGGGTTTATCGGGGCTCATGCCAAACCCAACACCTATACCGGTTTTACTGACCCAAATATGGCTAGATTGCAGGTATGTCTCTAGATCTAGTGCCGCTACTGCGGGGTTATTGCGGTTCATCAAACATGAAAAGCTATCGCGCCAAACGGTAACTTGGTGAAAAGACTGGGGCATGTCATCAAACCGGTTAATAGCCATATCCACTTTGCCCTGCTCTAAATCTTTAAAGCTGATATCTGAGGGGGTTAAAATATCGAGCACGATATCTGGGGCAAGCTCGCGTATGCGCTTTACCAATAATGGAAACAACGTAGCTTCGGCATAATCCGATGCCATTATTCGAAATACTCGGTGGCTGTCTGCGGGCACAAACTGCGCCTCGGGCTGAAGTATGGTGCTAATTTGAGCCAACACGGCGCTCACTTGTGGCTGCAGTTCGATGGCTTGCTCTGTTGGTTTCATACCGTCGCTGGATCGAATTAATAATGGGTCATCAAACATTTCGCGCAGGCGCTTTAAGCCGTTACTTAACGCGGGTTGGGTGATGCCTAGTTGCTCTGCTGCACGGGTTACGTTTCGTTCGCGTAAAAGCGCGTCGAAATACAGCAATAAATTTAGGTCGGCTTGATCAATGTTCATGAATTCATTTTCCAAATACAGGCATGAGCCATCACGTGCTCGTTACCCAAAACAGGCCTTTAGTAAACTCGCTAGTTAACAGCGCTACGTACGCAATTATCAAGCTTGATAAATGATAACAAAGGATTGGCAAACAGTGCAGACGTTGCGGTTTAGCCGTTTACTCAAGGTTACTTTGAGCATTAGCCTTGCTCTCACTACTGCGGGGCTATACTCAACTGATCTGGGGCACTTAACGAGCTCCATGCAATGGCTGGTTTAAGCCGCGTAGCGGTGCTACTTATTTAAAACGCTCTTGCCGGTAAATTGTATCAGCATTCAGTTTGGCGTATGAAAATGCTAGAATCCGCGTTTTTTAGCGTCAACCATTATTATCCTTATACTTTTCCTGTACTTTTTTCGTACTTTAAAAGCAGATAATACAATCAGATAGTCGAGCGTTGATCCTAAATTTAGGAATAGTTTTTGCCGCTATTTTGACCCTCTACCCATACCTTACATAGGAGTTTTTTGAAATGAAAAAAGCTGTACGCGTTACCGTCACCGGTGCTGCAGGACAAATCAGTTACGCATTACTTTTTCGTATCGCATCCGGCGACATGCTGGGCGCTGATCAGCCTATCATTTTACAGCTGTTGGAAATCTCACCTGCTATGAATGCGCTTAAAGGCGTTGCGATGGAACTGGACGACTGCGCCTTCCCATTGTTGCAAGAAATCATCACTAGCGATGACCCAGAAGTTGCATTCAAAGATACCGACTACGCATTGCTGGTTGGCGCACGTCCACGTGGCCCAGGCATGGAGCGTAAAGATCTGCTCGAAGCAAATGCCGCTATTTTTTCGGTTCAGGGTAAAGCCATCGATTCGGTTGCTAACAAAGCCATTAAAGTATTGGTGGTTGGTAACCCAGCGAACACCAACTCTTTGATTGCACAGCGTAATGCACCTTCAATCAATCCAAACCAATTCACTGCGATGACTCGGCTTGACCACAACCGTGCAATGACTCAGCTGGCTCAAAAAACCGGCACTCACGTCACTGACATTACTAAAATGACGATCTGGGGCAACCACTCCGCAACTCAGTATCCTGATATTTCTCAAACCACCATCTCAGCTAAAGCAGCTGCAGACCAGGTTGACGAAAGCTGGTACAAAGAGACGTTCATTCCTGAAGTTCAGCAACGTGGCGCGGCAATTATTGAAGCACGTGGTGCATCTAGCGCGGCTTCTGCTGCGAACGCGGCAATCTGCCATATTCGCGACTGGGCACTTGGCACTCCAGCCAACGACTGGGTTAGCATGGGCATTCACAGTGACGGCAGCTACGGCATTGAAAAAGGCCTGATCTACTCATTCCCCGTGACCTGCAAAGATGGCGACTTCGAGATTGTTCAAGGTCTCGAAATCAGCGATTTCAGCCGCGAAAGAATGGAACTAAGCGAGAAAGAGCTTTGCGAAGAACGCGATGCGATTTCTGACTTACTGCCATAGGTTTATCCTGCGGTAAGTAACAAGACAAAAGAGCGTTACAGCTGAGCAACTTGCTTTGATGTAACGCTCTTTCTTTGTCTGCACAAGCTCTACACAAGTACCTTTAGATAGCCCGGTTTGTATTTGATATGCTAAAAGCCCATCTACCTAAAAGTACTTTAGCCACTAAACCACCCACAACATCTGTGTGAAGCGAGCACCTTAACCATTCATGAAGCAGAAAATTGCCGAACTGATCGAGCAAGCGGTTGCTGATCTCATCGCCGCGGGCTCTCTGCCTGAAGGCCTGAAACCCAGGATTCAAATAGACAACACCAAAGATAAAAGTCACGGTGAATTGGCATCTAACATTGCAATGATGCTGGCCAAACCCGCACGCAAATCACCGCGCGAATTGGCGACCTTGGTGGTGGATGCGTTGCCCGAGTCCCAGTGGGTAGAAAAAGTAGAAATCGCTGGCCCTGGCTTCATCAATTTCTTTTTGACGGATCAAGGTGGCCTCCAAGTAGTGCACCAAATCATCGAGCAAAAAGAGCAGTTTGGCCGCTCAACGGTTGGTGCTGGCGCAAAGCTTCAGGTTGAGTTTGTATCTGCCAACCCAACCGGCCCACTGCACGTTGGCCATGGCCGCGGCGCAGCATACGGCGAGACGCTTTCCAACCTACTTGAAGCTATTGGCTATCAAGTAGACCGCGAATATTACGTCAACGATGCTGGCCGCCAAATGGATATTTTGGCAACCAGTGTATGGCTTAGGTACCTGCAACAATCTGGCCAAGAGATCACCTTTCCTAGCAACGCCTACAAAGGCGACTATGTAATAGAGTTTGCAGATCAATTAGTTAACGAATATTCCTCTAAATTTGTTCATGTAGCTGAAGACGTGATGCAAGGCATCTGCGATGACGAACCAGCAGGCGGCGACAAAGAGAAACATATCGACCAGCTGATTGAACGAGCCAAAAAACTGCTTGGCACAACCAACTACCGAACGATATTCGATTACGGCCTCGACCATATTCGAGACGACATTAAGCAAGATCTTGAAGAGTTTGGCATTGAATACCAGGGTTGGTTTTCTGAACGCGCAATGATGGAAACTGGCAAGGTTGAAAGCGCTATTGAACAGCTTCAGGAACGTGGCTTTATTTACGAAAAAGACGGCGCACTCTGGTTTAAATCAACCGATTTTGGCGACGGCAAAGACCGCGTAGTACAGCGCGACAATGGCCAACCTACTTACTTTGCATCCGACATTGCTTACCACCTCAATAAATTCCAGCGTGGCTATAAAGAGGTCATCAATATTTGGGGGGCTGATCACCACGGCTATATGGCCCGTGTTAAAGCTGCACTCAAAGCCCTCGGCGAAGACCCGGAACGCTTAAAAATTCGCCTGGTGCAATTTGCCATTTTATATCACGGTAAAGAACGGCTTTCTATGTCGACCCGTAGCGGATCGTTTGTCACCCTGCGAGAGCTACGCGAGGAAGTCGGCAACGATGCGGCGCGCTTTTTCTACGTCACCCGAAAAGTCGAACAGCACATGGATTTTGACCTGGAGTTGGCCAAATCCCAAAGCAAAGACAACCCGGTTTATTACATCCAGTTCGCCCACGCGCGTATTGCCAGCGTTCAAAAGAAGCTTAAAGATGAAGGCCTAAGCTGGAACTCAGATGCCTCGCAGTATCATCTTGAGCGTTTGATTGAACCACAGGAAAAGGCGCTCATTAATAAGCTGGCGCTATATTCTGAGACTATATTAAAGTCTGCAGAAATGGGTGAACCGCATCAGTTAGTGAATTATTTACGTGAGCTTGCAGGTATTTTCCACGGTTATTACACCGAGCATAAAGTACTGGTAGAAAATCAAGAAATACGCAACGCGCGATTGACCCTGTACATTTGTACAGGCCAGATTATTCATAACGGGCTTACCCTGTTAGGAGTTTCTGCACCGGACAGCATGTAGCACTTACATCTGCGCAACGTATTGGGTTAAATAGAGCAGCAACAGAAACAAGGCTCGTTATACAACCGTACCGCCCATAAAAACCATTTCATAATAAGCAGCTAAATATGGCCCATGATTTTGCCAAAAAAGGCAAAACCCGCAAAAAAGGTAAAAAGAAGGCCCAACCTCAGGCTAAACCCTGGCGCGGCTTTACTGCGGGGTTACTTACCGGACTAGTGCTTGGGCCACTGCTGTATCTTGCTATGGTGGCAGATGGTTCAGACTCTGCTGATGCTCAACCTAGCAAAGCACAAAGCGCTCCAGCAGCTGCCAAGCAGCCAGCCGAACAAGCGTCAAAGAAGGCAGATAAAAGCCCGACTGGTTCTTTAACCAAACTAAAAAACCAGATCGAATTTACGTTTTACGACAGGCTACCCAAGCACAAAACAACCATTGAAGTTACACCTGACCCTATTCGCGACCCAAAAAATTCCAACAAAATCTATATGCTGCAAGCGGGCTCTTTTCGCAAATTACCGGATGCCGACCAGCTACGCGCCGAGTTAATCATGCAGGGTTTAAGTAACACCAAAATTAATTCCGTTACTCGTTCGGATAGTACTTGGCACCGGGTTCAAATTGGGCCGTTTGATTCTAAACGAGTCATGAACAAAGCCCGCAACGTGCTGTCGCGCAATGGCATCGACTCGCTTGTGCTTAGCCTTAAAAAATAACGCCCTTTACTGATAACCGGGCTCGGGCAACTACACGAATCCTTCGTCAGCCCTGCCCTCTTGATATGTTCGCATTAAACCCCATATCTTATAGCGCCAGTTTACCCCTCATCCCCCTCTTTTTTAACACTCGGAGAACCATTTTGGAACAATACAGAGGCACCACTATCCTCTCGGTACGTCGCAACGGTAAAGTTGTAATCGGCGGCGATGGCCAAGTTTCCCTTGGCAATACCATAATGAAGGGCAATGCCTGTAAGGTTCGAAGGCTTTACAACGGCCAAGTGATTGCTGGGTTTGCCGGTGGCACCGCGGATGCTTTTACGCTGTTCGAACGCTTTGAAGCGCAGCTAGAGAAATACCAAGGACAGCTAGTACGCGCCGCCGTAGAGCTGGCCAAAGACTGGCGCTCAGACCGTGCATTACGCAAATTAGAAGCCCTACTTGCGGTTGCGGACAGCAAAAACTCCCTCATCATTACCGGCAATGGCGATGTCATTGAGCCAGAAGACAGCTTAATTGCCATTGGTTCTGGCGGAGCCTTTGCTCAATCTGCTGCCCGAGCATTACTCGATTCCACTGATTTAGACGCCCGCGATATCGTAGAAAAATCCCTTGGTATTGCCGCGGACATCTGCATTTATACCAACCATAATCGCACCATTGAAGAGCTTGATGCCGAACAAGAGCTGCCGCTACTCGACAAATAGTGCTGGCGTTAGTTGCTGACATTAGCCGCTGGCGTTTAACCGCCCGGATCAACCTTCAACAACACCGAATTAGAAAGAGAACAACATGCCTTCCATGACACCTCGTGAGATCGTAAACGAACTCAACAAACATATTGTCGGCCAAGATGCCGCTAAACGTGCCGTTGCTATCGCACTGCGGAACCGCTGGCGTCGAATGCAATTAGACGAAGATCTGCGTAGCGAAATCTCGCCTAAAAACATTCTGATGATTGGCCCGACCGGCGTAGGTAAAACCGAAATTGCCCGCCGACTTGCCAAACTCGCCAAAGCTCCTTTCATTAAAATTGAAGCCACCAAATTTACCGAAGTGGGTTATGTTGGCCGTGACGTTGAGTCGATTATTCGCGACCTAATAGAAACCGCTATCAAAAACCTGCGCGAGCAAAAAATGCAGGACGTCACCTTCCAAGCTGAAAATGCAGCGGAAGATCGCATTCTTGATGTATTGCTACCACCGGCGCGTACATCGGATGCTGACGCAGTAGACGAATCAGACACCAATACGCGCCAGTTATTTCGTAAAAAATTACGCGAAGGCCAGCTCGATGACAAAGAGATAGAAATAGACGTTGCAACCCAAGCCATGGGGGTAGAAATTATGGCGCCTCCCGGCATGGAAGAGATGACCGGCCAGCTGCAAAATATGTTTTCTAGTTTATCGAAAAATCAAAGTAAGAAACGCCGAATGAAAATTTCAGTGGCGTTCAAGCAACTACGCGATGAAGAAGCCGCCAAACTTATCAACGAAGATGAATTAAAAGTAGAAGCGATCGAATCCGCCGAGCAAAACGGTATCGTGTTTTTAGACGAGTTAGATAAAGTTTGTAAACGCGCCGAAAGCAGCGGAGCAGATGTTTCAAGAGAAGGTGTTCAACGAGACTTATTGCCATTAATAGAAGGCTGTACCGTTACTACCAAATACGGTCTGATCAAAACCGACCATATTCTATTTATTGCGTCTGGCGCATTCCACCTTGCTAAACCATCGGACCTTATTCCTGAGTTACAAGGCCGGTTGCCCATTAGAGTTGAGCTTGAAGCTCTAACCCCTGATGACTTCAGGCGCATACTCACAGAGCCCGATGCATCGCTTACCAAGCAATACCGTGAACTGTTAAAAACAGAAGGCGTAGAGCTAAGCTTTACCGAAGAAGGTATTGCTAAAATTGCCGACATTGCATGGCAGGTTAACGATAATACTGAAAACATTGGTGCTCGGCGGCTTCACACAGTACTTGAACGACTGCTTGAGCAAATCTCTTTTGATGCTTCAGAACAACCGGAATCAGAAAAAAATATTCTGGTAGTGGATGCCGCGTATGTAGAATCTCAATTAGGTGAACTGGCTAAAGACGAAGACCTAAGCCGTTATATTTTGTAATTCAAACTCGAGCACTTTGCTTTATGTATCGTGGGGTATAGCCGCGATATATAAAGCTATACCAAAAAGCGCTCGACTCATTAACACCAAAGCATTACTTTAATAAACGCCTTACCGGCGCAAAACTTTTACGGTGAATAGGCGTTGGCCCTAAGCGTTCTAACGCCTCCAAATGCACTTTAGTACCGTAGCCTTTATGTTTGGCGAAGCCATAACCCGGGTATGTTTGTTCTAGCTCTATCATTTCGTGGTCGCGTGCAACCTTAGCCAAAATAGATGCCGCCATTATAGAAGCCAGCAGCCTATCTCCACCTATCCACTCAAACCCTACCCCCGGTAATGGCTTGGGTAAACGATTGCCATCAACCATCACGTAATCAATTTTTGTTTTAAGGCCTTGTACCGCACGAGACATTGCGAGCATTCGCGCTTGTAATATATTGATGCTATCAATTTCTTCTACCGTAGCTTTTGCGATACTGTAATACAGCGCTTTTTGTTTGATTTGTGGGTACAAGTTTTCGCGTTTTTTTTCGGTCAGTTTTTTTGAATCAGCCAAACCATTTATAGGCTGGTGAGGGTTTAGAATGACCGCGGCCGCAAATACATCACCGCACAACGGCCCTGCACCGGCTTCATCAACCCCGCAGAATGTAAAACCAAGATCAGAAATAGATTGTTCGACAAATGAAAACATAAAGGAATAAAACCAAAAGACCTAAAAGAATAGCGTGTGAGATTTACTACGGCGGCTAACGTTTTTTCTACTGCAGCATCAGCCCAATTACCGTTGATACCGGTACAAATTGTACTATATAACTACCGGCTCTCAACAATTACAAATTGTACCTATCTTACCGATACCAACCTACCAAAAGTGAGTTTTCTTTGAACACTAAAAAGTTACTAGTAATAGCATTACTATTTATTCCGCTGACCGCCTGCCAATCCATTAAAGAAGCAGCAGATGCCTACGTCGAAAACTCTAAACAGAACTCTCCAAAGCCTGCCGAGAAACCACAACACTACAATTTGAGTGTTGACCGTTATGACGAAGATGCATTAAACGAATACGTCAATAGCATTAAAGGTATTTTGCAATATCTTTCGGCGATACAAACTCCTCAGTCTTCACAAGAGCTACCATCCATATTTTTACTCGGCCTAGCTTCCGGGGCCATGCAAGCTTCTAAAATTGAAATTGAAGAGTGGCCTCTCGGTGCACGCAAGAAAGGCTGGGCTATTTCTGGCTCAAAGCTAAAAAAATATAACGTATTGATTGAAGAACATCGCGCACGCATTCTCACCAACGACAACTATAGCGAAGACCTACGTAAAACCGTAGAAAGAATTATATTACTTGATGAAGCCGCAATGATGGCGGCATCTTAAGCTGTAGTATTGTCACACCATTGACTTAGGGCAATGCTTCCTGAGCAACACCGAACTCACTTCTATACAGCCTGCTCTCAGGTTTTGAAGTGAGTTCGAAATTAAATTTTATTCCCACTCATCTCGTGACGTTAGCGGTACATATAACTTATCGTACCCCTACCTCTTTGCATCTAGATTGCACCTAAAGAAAAGTACGTATCGTACTTTCGAATTCTATAGCACCAATATAACGACTAAACCGTTGTGCATCTCGGCCTAAAATTGGAGCCACTAAATTCTCGAATTTCGCTTCGAGTTTTTCTTGTTGGAGGCTTAAATCCGTTGCCGGAATACCGGTATCGTAAAACCCTTCTTGCCAGCTGCCGTCTGTATTGTGAAATACAACTTTGGACTGTGTTCCGGTATAGCTCTCATCCGTGATAACCCGCACTTTTTTTAATACCGTTTGAACCTCTGGGTTCAGTAGATTTTCATCGGTATAGGTTGCTGGGTCTGTTGTGTCTAACCCGACTATGGTCATGGCGGCATTTGCCCTTAGGCTGAATTTTGCTTCAAGCCCTGTGATTGGGTTTTCAATACCACACACGTTTAATAATGATGGATTCACAAATAACTCTATTGATTCGCAGGCGTTAACGCTGGCGTATTCGCCCATCTGTTTTAGCGCTTCTATTGAGGCATGGGTTAGATAACAGGCTGCGTTGTATTTAAATAAGGTGTTTTCGATAAGCCATTGATTGGTTACTTCTGTAAAAGCATCACGGTTGAGTACACCGCCGGATGCGGCTTCTAGTAACCCTTGGTTACCCTCAAAGCTTTCTGGGTTAGCGGTAAAACCTCTTTTTGCTAAACGTGCAGATACCAGCCCTCTTTCGGCGGCATGGCCCGCGTGAAATGGTTTTGTCATGGTGCCAAAATTTGCTTTAAGGCCGCTGGCCTGAGATACCGCTAAACCAAAGGCGTCTTCAAACTGCGTTGGGTTTAGCTTCAATAAATGCGATACCGCCGCAACCGCCCCGAATATCCCAATGGTTGAAGTCACATGCCAGCCCCGTGCATAGTGCTGGCCGCCAATAAGAATGCCCATTCGGCATTCTACTTCTAGCCCCACTATAAAAGCCGTGAGCAGTTGCTCGCCGGTGGCATTAAGCTCTTCGGCCATGGCCAACACGGCTGGAGCAACCGGCACGGATGGATGCCCGCCCATGCCGGTATGGGTATCGTCAAAATCCAATGCGTGACCCGCTGCACCGTTAATTAATGCCGCAGCCTGGGCAGATGTTTTTTGACTGGTTGAAATGATGGAGCTTACGCCCGGTGCATCGCTGAATTCAGCGCGAAGGATATCGGACAGTGGTTCTTGGGCGCCGGCAATTGCGCAGCCCATCCAATCCAGTAAGCATTGCTTGGCTACTTTGCGCGTAGTCTGAGGGATTTGTTGAAATTGTAAGGTTCCAAATTGTTGCCATAGCTCATTCGCGATCATACTAAAATTCCATTTTTTAGTCGTAAAATTCGGTAGCGTTACGCCTGTTTTAGCCTAAATTTTGAAGCCTTTATTCTTAATGCGTAGGTGTTAGTTACTTGAATTTTTATTAGCCCAAAACGGAAGCAAGCGCACTACAGGTTCAATTATTTAATTATCGAGCTACGGCTTAACAACTGACCGATAATTTGGGTGGCATAACACAATAGAATTGCTGAGCACGGATGTACACAGTTAGCGATTCATTTTTCTGGTTGAAGAGTATCTGGCCATAGGTTTTGGCAGTAGGTTTTTAGCTGTATACGTGTTGCGTAGTTTTTATGATTACTGCATGGCTTACGAACAACCACTCAGCTACTCAATTAGGTGAGCGTATATTTTACAAGTAAAACGGTAATTTTAAACGACACAATGAGAGGGACTGTGACAAAACTATGGGAACAATTATGAGGAAACCATGAAGAAAACTATGAAGAAAACTCGGCGCTGAACATCATTTGAGGGCGGCCGGTGCCGGGGTGTTCAATGATGTCACAGGGTTGTTCGAATACTTGCTGAAGGTGTTCTTGCGTAAATACGGAATTGGGTGTGCCCGCTGCAACCACGCTGCCTTTATTGAGCAGCACCATTTGGTCGGCAAACAATGAAGCTAGGTTGAGGTCGTGAATACTCACTAAAATAGTAAGCCCTCGGCTACGTAGCTTGTGCAACAGTTGTAATAACTGATATTGGTATACGATATCCAGCGCAGCCAAAGGTTCATCAAGAATTAACACGGCATTGATGGATGACTCCAATTGCCACACTTGCGACAAGACTCGCGCAATTTGAACCCGTTGTTGTTCACCCCCAGAAAGCGATACAAAACTACGGGTTGCCATAGCGCTCAAATCCATCGCGCTCATTACATCTGCAATAATTGCGCGATTAACCGCTTCGCTTGTTCCGTGTGGGCGGCGCCCCAGCCGAATAATCTGCTCAACGCTGATATCAAAATTAACCGGTGTATTTTGAAACAACACCGCCATTTTTTTTGCGCGCTCTATTGGCTGCCAGCTAGTGATTTTTTTACCTTCAAGCAGGATGCCCCCGGTTGCTGGCTTTAGTTCGCCACACAGTGTTCGGATAAGGCTGGTTTTCCCCGAGCCATTGGGGCCAATTAGCATCGTCAAACAGTGCGCGTCCAAACTCAAACTAAGCTGATTAAGTATGGGTGCGTCGCCAAACGTTAACCCAATGTTGTTAGCTGCCAGTTTCACAAAAGGCCCTTTCTACGCTGAACGGCTATCAAAAATATAAAAATGGGTGCGCCAATTAAAGAGGTTAAAACACCTATCGGTAATTCGCGGGGAAACCATATGGTTCTGGCTAGTAAATCTGCGGTGACCAACAGCAATGCACCAAAAATAGCCGATGCCGGCAGTAGCCAACGGTGTAATGGCCCAACTACAAAACGCAGTAAGTTGGGAACAATCAAACCAATGAAACCAATCATGCCGGTGAATGCCACGGCGCAGCCAACCACTAGCGCCGATAAAAAAACCAACCGCAGCTTCAGCGCAGTAACGGGTACACCTAAGGTGCGCGCGCTAGATTCACCCAATAAAAGGCAATCAAGGTTGGAGGCATCGCGCAGTAACAAACAGATGGCGGGTACAATTACCGCCGCTGCGATCAACACGTTATTAACGTCGGCCCCTGCCATACTGCCGAGTAGCCAAAAGGTTAAATTCCCTAAGCTGTCTTGATCGGTGAGTGCGGTTAACAAACCAATACCGCCGGTAGCCATGGTGTTTATGGCCAACCCCACCAGTAAAATAGCGGTTACTGAGCCTGCCCTTGCAGACCACGAAAATGTCATCACCAACAGCGTAGCCAGTAACCCGCCCATAAAGGCCGCTGTAGGTAACATGATGTTGATTGGAATAGTGGCCAACCATAACGACTGGCTACCCAACACCAAAATATATGCAGCGCCAAGCGCAGCACCACCGGATACTCCTATTAGGCCAGGGTCTGCCAGCGGGTTTCGAAACAAACCTTGAATGACCGCGCCGCTAACGCCAAGGCCAGCCCCAACCAAGCTGGCTAACAACATGCGCGGCAGGCGAATATCGAACAACACTACACTGGCTACGCTCTGCCTTGTGTAGTCAGCGCCTAATACCCAATCGCTAATGGTTACCTCAATAGCTCCTGTTAATAGCGACAGTACCGATACAGCTATTAAAGCCAGCGCAAGCACTAGCAAAATTAAAGAAGGTTTTCGGCGGTAGCTCATATCAAAATTGAATAATCAGAGTGTTGAATAATCGGCCTTAGGCATTGCTGCCCAGCCACTGATTTATTTAGAACCGAACAATAGGTTTTCGAGGGATTCTTGCGTTTGCGGGCCTAATAGTTCTTTGTAAAAGGAACCGTCGGGTTTAAAGATGTAGGTTGCGGGTAATACCTGCGGCTTCTTAAAGCCCAAAAAAACGGATGGGTCTTGCGTTAACACCCGAAATTCAATGCCCATTCTGTTGGCTTGTTCTGCCAGCTCTTGTGCGGACAAAGAATCGTAGGATATTGCAAATACTTCAGTGGTATCAGCGTGCTGCTTAGCAAACAGATTGAACTCCGGGATCTCTTCTCGGCATGGCTCGCACCACTCTGCCCAATAATTAATCACCAGCCATTTACCTTGGAAATCTTGGAAACGGCCGGTTTGTCCGGCGGTATCGGTAAAATCTGGTTTAGTACAACTTGATAGCAGTAGAAGCACGCACAAAAGTAGCGCTCCGGCTATAATGGGTGAAATACGATGAGGAGCATTACCCTTGTAGACGGGAGCCTTATTAAAAACATTCATCAAACGAAATCACCTTAGCTTTACAGCTCCTGATTTAATTGACAGCTCCTGATCAAATTGACAACTCCTATGAATTTAACAGACTTAGAATTATCTCTTCCCGACAAGCAAACCATCAAAGAAAGCTTGGTCTCTACGAGTATTACTAAACTGACGCAGGAGCTGGAGCAGCTACCCTATGGTAACATGCCTGAAGCCCTCGATCAGGTCACCAGTAAGCTAGCATTGCTGAACCGAACCCAGATGGGGCCCAATTCTCGGTTCGAAATTCTCGAGTGTTTTCTGCAGCCGTTTCAGATGTTTTTTGAACACGTAACAGCCATGAAAACCGAAAATATTCTGAAGCCGCTGAAAAAGCCAGTGACAAACTTTCTGGCTTTACCCATGAACTGAGCTTTGGTTTTAAGCTGTCGTTGCTGGCCTTCCCTGAAAACAACCCTTTCAAAACCAAGAAACTAGCCGAGCGTGTTTATTTCACCATGGCGCTCATATCACTTGAGCAGCTTCTGGAGTTTCAAAAACACCGTAAAAAGAACGAACATCATTGGCGTGACCTTCACCAACTGTACGCCTATGCGCGGGCCAATAAATTGCTCGAACACGTGGTTGAATTCAGCGCTTTCGGTGCAATTGCCAGCGATATAGAAGCTCTGTATTTGCAGGTGTCGGTTCTTGCGATATCTGACCCCTATCAAATGCTGCCTGAACAGGTAATGAACATTTGGTGCTATCTTGCGCAACACAGCAACCTAGCTACTGTGTTGGAATTAGAGTCCCATTTTGCGCCAGATTCTGGATTTGTTATCAATCTAACCTCTGATAAAAAGCCACAAAGTTATCGCTGGTTTGACCAAGCCATTGAGCTACTGGCGCTAGATTTAGAACCACTCACAACCTTGTTAAAAAGCCACGTAAAGCAACTCGAAGCACGGCCCGAAGCCCACATAGCCGGGCTCGAAAACACCCTCCGCAACTCCAAACAGCCACTACTGACTCAGCTTGCCAAAACTTGGTTACAAACCAGCGAGCGCACTGAAGAGCGCGTCGAAACCAAAAAAGAAGTTGATTGCACGTACAGCGTGCGCGATATCCATTATGTGGCCAGCCACGCCACGGAGGTTATTGATGAAGTGCGCCGACAATTAAATGACCAAATTGAAGGCGTTATTACCGATGAAAGCACCAGCGGTGCCTGTATTTTGCTCAAAAAAATGCCTAAACATAGCTTAGAGCCTGGGCAAATAGTCTTACTATACGAAAACAAAGATGGCGCGATTACGGCACCAAAACTGGCTACTGTGCGCTGGAATACGAATGACCCATCGGGGCACGAAATACACCTAGGGCTTAAATACATTCCGGGGCAAATATACCCCATGGCGGTCAATGCTAAGGATAACGTAACGGTAGATAGTTACCCGCGGTACGGTCTGCTGCTGCAGGCGATATCTGGCAAAAATGAGTCTTGGCAGATCATCACCACCCCTGGCTTGTATCACGAAAAACGTAAGCTCGCGATCTCTTTTGACGACCAGAGCATTGAGCAGCCGGCACAAACCGGGCAGCTGCTCATGAGCTCTAAACACGTGCAGCTTTTTTCAGTAGAGATCCTTAGCACAAGCAGCAACTAGCAGTGAGTTAAAACAAACGGCTCAGCTGCATATTAACGAGCTTAGCTGGAAGCGGAATGTACCCATCTTTAATGACCACGTTTTGGCCCTTTTTCGAAAGCACCATTTTGATGAACTCACGCTCTAGCGGAGCCAGTGGTTTGTCGGGGTGCTTGTTAACGTACACATAAAGGTAACGAGACAACGGATAGCTTTTATTCAGCGCGTTTTCGGCAGTTGCAGCCACAAACATTTTACCAGCCTTTTTTCTCAGCGGTACTGCACGAACCCCTGATGTTTTATAGCCAATACCCGAATAGCCAATACCATTCAAAGAAGCATTCACACTTTGCACCACAGAGGCCGAGCCCGGCTGTTCATTGACGTTGTTTCTAAAGTCACCTTTACACAGGCCTTTTTTCTTAAAGTAACCATACGTACCGGATACTGAATTACGCCCGTAGAGCTGAATAGGTCGGTTCGTCCACGAACCTGTCAGCCCTACGTCACCCCATGCTTTCAAGTCACGGGGCGCACCGCATTTACGGGTCACTGAAAAAATCGCATCGACCTGTGCAATGCTCAACCCTTTGATGGGGTTATCTTTATTAACGTACACCGCTAGTGCATCAATGGCTACGCGAACAGCGGTAGGTTTATAACCATGCTTGCTTTCAAAAGCAGCTAACTCTTTGTTCTTCATTTTGCGGCTCATAGGCCCCAAATTTGAGGTGCCTTCACTTAAAGCAGGTGGAGCTGTTGAAGACCCCGCCGCTTGAATTTGGATATTAACGTTGGGGTATTGACGCTTGAATTCTTCAGCCCAAAACGTCATTAAATTAGCCAAGGTATCTGAGCCAACGCTCGATAGGTTTCCCGATACCCCTACGGATTTTTTATAGTCCGATAATTCAGGATCAACCGTTAGTTTTGCCTGCGCGGTTGTCGAAATGGTTGCCGATATGAGGGTAAAAGAAAGTCCGGCAACGAACGCGAATTTGTTCAATTTCATAATGGATAGTTCCAGTACTGGTTAATGTAACGTCCGTTGAGTATTGATGAAATATATGACAGCGCAGTTACAGTACCGCAATTTTTTGCTACCGAATAAATGACTGATCTGTGGCGTTGGTATTCATGCATCACCGCCCGTAAAACATCATTTAAGCGGGTATCCACATCCGTGTTTTCAGCGCTGCCAGTATCATTAGTTGGAGCATCGTTGTGTTCTTGCGGTGCTATTCTTTCGTTACCGAACACGCACCTAAAGGTACTGCCCTCTCCCAATATGCTGGTTATAGTTACCGCTGAATCATGGCGGCGCAGTACTTGTTTAACAATAGATAAACCCAAACCGGTCCCGCCGGAATTACGTGAGCGGCCCACATCCACACGAAAAAACCGCTCGGTTAAGCGGTCTATGTATTCTGGCGCAATGCCTACTCCGCTATCTATCACTTCAAACAATGCACCTTCGGGCACGGCCTTCCATTTAATTTGGATTAGGCCGCCTTCTGGCGTATAGCCCACGGCATTGTTAATAAGGTTGCTGAATACGCTATAAATTTCTTTCTCTATCCCAAGCAATTGCAACGAAGCATCAATATCCAATTCAATACGGTGCTTGCCTTGGCTGGATTGTTTGGCTTCTTGAATGATGGCATTGAGCTGTAGCGGAGCGTCTACACGGGGGCACTGACGAGGCCCAGGGATCACACCGGTATCAAGTTGAGACAACTGAAGTAAATCTTCAACCAAATATTTCATGCGTCGCGCGGGAGGATTCATTCTTTTGATCAGGTCGCGTATTTCATCGCTACTGAGGTCATCGAGCTCTTCTATGGCTTCGAGATAACCAATAACCACGGTTAACGGTGTACGTAGTTCGTGCGAAACATTTGCGACAAAATCACGCCGCATTTCCGATAGCCGGTGAATATAGGTAATGTCGCGTATCAACACCAAACGCTGATCAAAGGCACTGGGCACCACGCGAATATCCAAATATTTACTGTCGTCAATCGGCGACAGAATTTCCAATGGCGCAGTGTCGACCTTAGCACTACTCAAAAACACCAGAAACCCAGGGTCGCGAATTAAGCGCCCAACGGGTTGCCCAATATCTTTTTTGTTAAGATCAAGCAGGCGCGTTGCAGACGTATTGAACCATTCGATTTCATCATACTGATTAAGCAAAATAGTCGCATCAGGAAGTGATTGCGTAGACTGCTGATAGCGTTTAAGAAGGTTAGCTATTTTTTCCTTACGGGCTATCGAACGCCGCCGAATACGCAATACACGGCAGGCCATTTCTTCCCACATACCGCGTAATTGAGGCGGTTCGGCGCTGGGCCTTTCTATCCAATGAGTAAGCCGCCGTACCTGCCGGTAATGGTAAAAAATATAGCTAGCCAACCCCAAGCTCAGGCAAAAATAGACTTGCTGAGCCAAATACCCAATAAAAAGGCTCGTCAGTACAACGAGTAATAGCCATCGTAGTTCGTGGTTGAGTTGTTTACGCACTGAGATTCGCCATGAAATGAGACATTAGTATGACTAAAAGCTTTGCACAGAAATGGCATTTGGCACTGAGTTTTTTATGCCGAGCCGCATATGGCCCAAAGCTCGCTTCGAGAATATGAGATTTAGCTCTCTTTAACTCTCAACTATTGAGAGCCGATACCCCGCACCGCGAACGGTTTGAATCATGCTATCGCAGCCATGCGGGGCAAGCAGTTTGCGTACCCGTAAAATATGTACGTCTACTGTACGCTCTTCAACATAGATGGTTCGACCCCACACGTGATCAAGCAGTTGTTCACGGGAAAAGACTCTGCCTTGGTTTCGCATTAGAAATTCAAGCATTTTGTATTCTGTGGGGCCAATATGAACCGATTCACCACAAACCGAAAGTCGATGGGCACGGGTGTCTAAATGGATATCACCGATTTCAAGCACACCGCTTTCATCATGCCCGCTGCGCCTGAGCAAGGCTTTGATGCGGGCCAATAGCTCCTTCGGCGAAAACGGTTTGGTCATATAATCATCAACACCACGTTCAAAGCTCATTAGCTTATCGGCTTCTTCACCACGGGCGGTTAGCATCATGACTGGTAACTCTTGAAGGGTTTTGTCTTCGCGTATCTTGCGTACCAACTCAACACCACTAAGCCCCGGTAGCATCCAGTCTATCAGCACAAGGTGAGGGATTTTTTGGCTCAGGTATTCGAGTGCTTCTTCAGCATCTGATGCGTCTTCAACACTGTACCCAGCACGTTCTAAAGAAAAGCGTAACATCTCGCGGATACTGGGTTCATCTTCGACAATAAGAATATTATGCGACATTGAGTCTCCTGCATGCCTGTCAAAAAATTCGATTAAAACCGATCGACATTACAATGATGTGACGCTTACGCACTTGATAGCGGTTTATCAAAAATAATGGTCTAAAGGAACAGGATTTGGTGTCCCGATATCACAACAATAACCGAGACAAAAACCGCGGCCAACTAGGCCGGCACCACGGCGGCTGCAGCGCCTTCAAGAAATGAAATTAATAAATGAAGTGACTCAATGAAACTACTAACCAAACTGCTGAGCAAACTACTAACTAAACTACTAACGAGACTAATAGCGGCGTGGCTTGGAAGACCCCAAACCACTGGGGAGGGTTAATTAAGAAGCAGCGCTTCCAATAGGGCTTTTTGGGCATGTAGTCGGTTTTCCGCTTCATCCCACACCACTGCGCGGGGATCTTCCATCATGCTTGCGCTCACTTCTTCACCACGGTGGGCGGGTAAGCAGTGCATAAACAGTGAATCGCTTTGGGCGTTATCCATCAGTTCTGGGGTAATTTGGAATCCGTCGAAATCAGACATACGCTGATTGCTTTCGTCTTCTTGGCCCATGGATGCCCATACGTCGGTCACCACCAAATCAGATCCTTTAACGGCTAGCGTTGGGTCTGCAATCAAGTTAACCCGTTGTTTGTTTTGCTTAACCAGTTCTTCATTGGGGGCGTAACCTTTTGGCGCTGCGATATTCAGTTCAAAATCAAACTGTCGCGCGGCGTTAATGTAGGAGTTACACATGTTGTTGCCATCGCCAATCCAGGTGACGGTACGGCCTTGAATACTGCCACGGTGCTCGCGATAGGTTTGCATATCGGCTAATAATTGACAGGGGTGAAAATCATCAGTCAGTGCGTTAATCACCGGTACTTTTGAATAGTCTGCAAATTTTTGAATGATGCTATGTTCGAAGGTTCGAATCATCACCACGTCTAACATTCGCGATAACACCCGAGCACTGTCTTCGATGGGCTCGCCACGACCAAGCTGGGTATCCCGGGGCGAAAGAAAAATTGCGCTGCCACCAAGCTGACTCATACCGGCTTCAAACGAAACCCTTGTACGTGTCGAGGACTTCTCAAATATCATCCCTAAGACTTTGTTTTTTAAAGACTCGTGTACTTTGTTATCGCGTTGAAGCTGCTTTAGCTCCACTGCGCGGTCAAGCACAGCAACCAGTTCATCGGGGGATAAATCTAGCAGAGTCAAGAAGTGGCGTACGCTCATATACTTACTTCTCAGTCTGTTTTAAAAACGTCGTTAGGATCATTTTAAAATCAAGTGCGGGGACGACCACGGTCATCACCTGAGTACACTTTGATCAATTTACTGACTCGCTCAACGATATCGTCTGCTTGCTCATCAGTGGTAATTAATGCGGGTAAAAGTCGAACAACACTGCCAGCGGTCACGTTAATCAGCAGGCCTGTGGCCAAGGCTAAAGAGACCAGCTCGGCACATGGCTCGGTTAGCTCGATAGCGATCATCAAGCCAAAACCACGAATATCTTTAATGTAGGCTGCGCCACCAAGCTCGGTTTTAAAACCTTCGAGCATGCGCTCGCCTAAGTGCGCGGCGCGTGCGACTAAGTTGTCTTTTTCAATGGCATCCATCACAGCTAAAGCAGCTGCGCATACCAACGGGTTGCCGCCGTAGGTTGATCCATGATTGCCGGCTTTTAATGTGGTGGCTGCTTCGCCGCGAGCCATACAAACACCCATAGGCAAACCATTCGCCAAACCTTTGGCGGTAGTCACCACGTCAGGGAGAATATCTGAATGCTGATAAGCAAAGTATTTGCCGGTTCGGCCGTTGCCGGTTTGAATTTCGTCCAGCATGAGTAGCCAGCCGTTTTGGTCACACAGTGCGCGTAGCTCGGTGAGGTAATGCTCGTCAGGGATCACTATTCCCCCTTCACCGATCACTGGCTCAACCAAAACCGCCACTACGTCGCTATTGTTCTTGCCGATGTTTCGCACGGCTTCAACATCGTTATAGGGTGCGCGTGCAAAACCAGTTAATAGCGGCTCAAAACCTGCGTGGATTGCTCGGTTACCGGTAGCAGACAGCGTTGCCATGGTGCGGCCGTGGAAGCTACCGTCGGTGACAATAATAGTCGGTAGATCAATACCTTTGTTGTGGCCGTACAAACGCGCAAGCTTAATCGCTGCTTCGTTCGCTTCTGCCCCAGAGTTACCAAAAAAGCAGCTATCCATTCCTGAAACTTGGGTTAATCGCGTCGCAAGCTCAGTTTGGTTAGGTATTTGATACAAGTTTGAGGTGTGGTTTACCCGTGACACTTGGTCTGTCACCGCTTTGGTTACTGCTGGGTGCGCATGCCCTAAGCCAGTAACCGCAATGCCACAGAGCACGTCGGTATATTCATTACCGGCGGTATCGAAGATAGAGATGCCTTGGCCGTGGCTAAATGCGACGGGCAAACGTTTGTAGGTATTCATGATCGGGCTGATCATAGTTATTCATCCTGTCCTATGACACTGTTTCAATATCGTGATTGAGTGCAATGTATCCGTTAAGCAATCTGCGCCGAAAATCAAAATCAATCGCCCCAGAAACGCAAAAAGGCAGCGGTGGCTGCCTAAAATCAATATTCACTATATAACCATCTGTAGTGCCATGCAACAGTGCCTACGTTAGGTTTGCACCCTACTCGCTAGCGTGAATTGATTGGATGAAATCAGCCGCCCTAGCGGGCCATTGCCGCACCTCTTCAGCGCTATTAGAAATAACACCCTGGGCACCGGGGATAAGCTCTATTAGCTGCTGAGCGGTGGAAGCTGGATGGCCAGTATCGCCGCTCCAGCCAAGAACAAGTACCGGACAACGGATGCTTTTAAGGGCTTGAGTATCCGGCAGGTCTGACCCTCCGGCCCCTCGGTATATTGCTGGCAGGTAATCTGCGCTCATATGTTGCAGTTGTTGCGCGCGATGCATTTTGTAATTGGGGCTTAGCTGCGCTAAAAAAGCAGGGTTCAAAGGCGTTTTACGTTGCTGGCGTGCATAGTGCTCCATCCCGTTAGCTTCAACCGTTGCCGCTAGTTTTTCATACATTTTGATTTGAGCTTTACGGGTTTGCCACGCTGTTGGCGGAATCACCAACACCAGCCCTTTAATTCGCTCAGGCTGTTGTAGCGCGGCATATATAGATGAAGCACAGCCCATTGAGGCACCTCCTGCTATAAACCCCTCAATCTTGTGATGACCTTCAATACAATGATCAGCCACGCGCATGATGTCTTGCGCTAATCTTGGCCAACGGTAGTCAGCGGCTTCGCAGCTGCCCGACGATTGGCCGTGGCCCAATGCGTCATAACGAATCAATTGGCAGCTATCTGCTAATGAGCTCCAGTCGTACACGCCTAATGTTTTTTCAGCTTCTATACTGTGGGTGAGTCCGTGGGACCATATAAAGGGTACGCCTTGGCCTTTGGTTTCGACATACAACTGACCCAATTTGGTACTCATCATATTTACGCGGTCTCTATCAACGTTTCACTCAATTCCAGTGACTTAACTGTGGTTACTTAATTTTAGCCCGCTTTATTCTAACTATAAATACGCGTTTTTAGTTAGGTGTTTAGACAATTCTGAACTTGATAAAATTTTCAGGTAGAATCCGCCGAATGAATGCAGCCAAACCGTTATTTTCCTACCGTAAGTTCTGGGCCGAATGCTATGGCCCAGCTCCCTTTTTACCCCGCACTCGCGCTGAAATGGACGAGCTTGGCTGGGATAGTTGCGATGTTATCGTCATTTCTGGCGACGCCTACATCGACCACCCAAGTTTTGGGGCAGCCTTAATTGGCCGTCTACTCGAGGCTCAGGGTTACCGGGTTGGCATTATTGCCCAGCCTGACTGGCGCTCAGTAGATGATTTTAAAGCCCTAGGAAAACCCAATCTATATTTTGGCGTAACTGCCGGCAATATGGATTCAATGGTCAATCGCTACACTTCTGACCGAAAAATCCGCAGTAACGATGCCTACACTGCCGGTGGCGAAGCCAACCGTCGGCCTGATCGCGCAACTATTGTATACACCCAGCGTTGCCGCGAAGCTTACAAAAACTGCGGCGTGGTGTTGGGCGGCATTGAAGGCAGCCTACGCCGAGCGGCCCATTATGATTATTGGTCCGACAAAGTTCGGCGCTCTATTTTAGTCGACACCAAAGCCGACATACTGTTGTATGGCAATGCCGAACGCGCTTTGGTTGAGTTGACCCACCGTATTGCAGGGGGTGAACATCCATCGGATATTACCGACCTGCGCGGCACGGTGTTTGTACGCAAAAACCCCGAGCTAACCAAAGACTGGATCATTAAAGACTCCACCAGCATTGATACCCCGGGCGTGGTTGACCCGCACCCAGATCCATATGAAATGAAGGAAGCCAATAACAAAGACGCTTCCTGTAATACTGGCAAACAACCTGTTACCGAAGTTAACCCTGTAGATGGACAGCCAATAGAAGTGCTGCCAGAAAAGGCAGGCGTACAAGTTGTTCAGCTCGGGAATTACCAAAAGGCCAAAGATCGCGCTAAAACGCTAATTCAACTGCCTTCGTACAATCAGGTTTTAGACAACCCATCACTGTATGCCCATGCATCGCGGGTTTTGCACTTAGAGTCTAACCCCGGAAATGCCCGCCCAATGATTCAAGGCCAGGGCCAAGGGCCAGGCAGCAAAGAGATTCAAATCAACCCGCCGCCTATTCCGCTCACCACCGAAGAACTCGATTGGGTGTACGAGCTACCCTACGCTCGCCAACCGCACCCAAGTTACGAAGGCGCTAAAATCCCCGCTTGGGATATGATCCGATTTTCGGTCAATATTATGCGCGGCTGCTTTGGCGGCTGTACTTTTTGTTCGATCACTGAACATGAAGGCCGCATTATTCAAAGCCGTTCGGAGCAGTCGGTTCTTAACGAGATCGCTAACATTCGCGATAAAACCGATGGTTTTACCGGGACTATTTCTGACCTTGGCGGCCCCACCGCAAACATGTACCGGCTTGCCTGCAACGATCCAAAAATTGAATCCAGCTGCCGACGCTTGTCTTGCGTCTTTCCAGGTATTTGCAAAAACCTAAATACCGACCACACCCCGTTGATCAATTTATACCGTAAGGCCAGAGAAATTCCTGGCGTAAAACGCGTGCTGATAGCATCGGGCTTACGTTACGATTTAGCCGTACGCTCACCAGAATATGTAAAAGAGTTGGTCACCCATCACGTTGGCGGCTATTTAAAAATCGCCCCCGAGCACACCGAAGATGGGCCGCTCAACAGCATGATGAAACCCGGTATTGGCGCCTATGAAGAGTTCCGGGAGATGTTTGAAAAGTTCTCCGCGGAAGCGGGTAAAGAGCAGTACTTAATACCGTACTTTATTGCCGCGCACCCGGGTACAACCAACCTAGATATGCTGAATTTGGCACTGTGGCTGAAGAAAAATAAGTTCCGCCTTGACCAAGTGCAGACCTTTTTACCGACACCCATGGCGATGGCCACCGCCATGTACCACAGCGAACAAAGCCCATTGGTGCCGTTGAAGCGCCGAGCGCCAATACCTATTCCACGCAAAGCCGGAGTACGCAAATTACATAAAGCCTTTTTGCGCTACCACGACCCAGAAAACTGGCCGCTGCTGCGCGAAGCGTTAAAAGAGTTGGGCCGCACTGACCTTATCGGCAATACCAAACAGCACCTTATACCCACGTGGCAGCCCAAAGGTACTGGCGGCGAACAATTCAAAACCAGCAATGGGCGGCCAGCCATGACCACTCATAATCACTTCAATGATAAGAAGCCTGCGGGCAATAAAGGCAAAAACACCTCGACCAAAAAGGCTGCTCGCAAGCACTCCAAACGCCCACGCTAACTCCTAACAATAAAGGGGTTTCGCAATGTGCTTTGGGGCGCTTTTAACGAGGGGTTAAAAAGAGTTATATAAGGGGTCTAACCAATGAGAAGCACCACCGCCCCAACATGAGAAACAGTCTTCGAAGAAAAGTCATAGAGATTTGCGACAAGAAAATTGCTACAAAAGGCCCCACCGTAGGGCTGTCTTTTTATGCCTTTTTCGCCAAAAAAAACAGCGAACCTGAGTTATTGATGGAGGCTGCACAGTGGTGGATTAGCACTCATAAGCTTGATCATTTTGAAAAAGCCGTGAAGATTAGAGCGCTAATTCAAGATAACCAATAGTTATAAATTAATCTTAAATATATATATTTAACAATACGTTAGTAAGATTTCTTGACAAACTTAGTTAAAATTACGATCTGCTGGCCGCTTATCTTTCCTTCAATTTGATCGGCATTGTCAGCCACCAACGAAATACCCCGCACCGCGGTTCCACGCTTAGCCGTAAAGTTCGCACCCTTTACCGTAAGGTCTTTGGTTAAGGTGACGGTATCCCCTGCTGCTAACACAGCACCATTGCTGTCGAGATGTTTAATATTGTCTGCGTTTGCGTCACCACTTAATGCCAGTGCCCAGGCCAAGTTGTCTTCATCGAGGTACAACATTTCAAGCAAATTTTGAGCCCAATCTTCGGCGCTTAATTTGTCTAACATTCGCCACGCCATAACCTGTACAACCGGGGCCGGGTTCCACATGCTGTCGTTCAAACAACGCCAGTGGTCAACATCAAGCGCCTCGTTATTTTCAATTTGGTTTTTGCAGTGATCGCACACCAGCACGGATTGATCTGCCTCGCCATTTGATGTTGGCGGTACCTCATAAACACTTAACGACTGCTTCGCACTACACAATTCACATTTAGAACCGCTACGGGCTTGTAACTGGGCTTCGGTACTCATTTATAATTGCTCTCTTTAATGCTGGATATTTATATCTGTGGTTGCGGATGTGCGGACTTTCAAGCTAAAAACCAAGCGGTTTATTATCCGTCTATTGTATCACCCCTGCTGGCAGTGGTAATTTGGTAGTTGGAATTTAGATGCTTGCTGCAGGCCAACCAAAACCAGCAAGCACTCGTAATAAAATAACAACACGGCTCTCATGTAAGAAAGCCCAAACCCAATAAGGACGATATTCAATGAACGTATCTGAAGCACTAGAAAGCCGGTTTAGCTGCCGTGCATTTCTCGACAAACCGGTTTCGCAGGAACAGATTCGCGAGATTCTCGAGCAAGCTAAACGAGCACCTTCTGGCGGCAACTTGCAGCCATGGCATGTGTACGTGCTAAGCGGCGACAAGCTTCAGACCTTCGTATCCGACATTGCCGAAAAGGTTGCTCAAAACCCACGCGGTGAAGGCACCGAATACGATATTTACCCAAAAGAAATTACCAACCCGTACAAAGCTCGTCGTTCTAAATGCGGCGAAGATATGTACGCAACCATGGAAATAAAGCGCGAAGACAAAATTGGCAGAATGATGCAATTTGCTCGTAACTTTGAGCTATTCAATGCACCGAGTGCGCTGTTTTTTACCATTGACCGCCAAATGGGATTAGGCCAGTGGGCTGACCTTGGGATGTTTTTGCAGAGCGTCATGCTGGCTGCAAGAGAGCAAGGCCTTCACACATGCGCGCAAGAAGCCTGGGCGATTTGGCACAAAAGCATCTCTGAATTTGTACATGTGCCGGTAGAGCAAATGGTGTTTTGCGGTATGGCACTGGGTTATAGCGACCCTGACGCGCCTATTAACTCGCTTAAAACCGACCGTGCTGAGCTTAGTGAAATCGTTACGTTCTGCTAAAGCGCAAAATAGCGCAGAATAAAACGGCCACGCTAGGTAGTAGCGCGGCCAAGTTGCATGACCACTAGCTACACTTGCTAGAATCGAGAGCCCTGATATCAGGGCTCTTTTCACGCTCTTCGTTTTCATCATTCTAGCCAATTTTCAGGTAACTCATGAACGCTATTGAGCTGAGTATTTTTAGTAGCCGGATCGAAGCCATATGCGAAGAAATGGGGCTGGTACTTGCGCGGACTTCTTTTTCTCCCAACATCAAAGACCGGCTCGATTTTTCATGTGCGCTGTTTGATCCGCAGGGCAAACTGTTTGCGCAAGCGGCTCATATTCCTGTGCATTTGGGCAGTATGGCCTACGCAATGGGAGGCATTGTCACTTCCATGGATTGGCAAAACGGCGACATGCTGGTGCTCAACGACCCCTACCTAGGCGGAACTCATCTGCCAGACGTTACCCTTGTTGCGCCGCTGTTCATCACCAATACTAACAGCCCCAATGCATCACAAACACTGGTAGCGTTTGTCGCTAACCGCGCCCACCATGCCAATATCGGCGGTGATGCTCCGGGCTCGATGCCACTATCCACTCACCTTGAGCAGGAAGGCGTGATTATTGCCCCAAGCTGGATAATTAAAGGCGGCAAGTTACAACAAACCACCCTAAACCTACTGGGGGAAATTGACGGCAGCAGCCACGAGCCAATATCGCTAAATAGCTTAGCGCTAGCTGATTTTTCAGCTCAAGTGAGCACTAACCAAGTGGGCTTAGAACGCCTCGAAGCGATGATTTTCGATACCGGCTTGAATAATTTTCAAGATGGCTTGGAGCAACTGAACCGTTATGCGCAGCGGCTTAGCTCTACCGTGCTCAAAGGCATTCCCGATGGCTCATATCCGTTTAGCGATATTATGGATAGCGATGGTGCCGGAACAACGAACATAACCATCGACCTTGTGCTTCATGTTAAGGCCGGTAAAATTCATGCGGATTTTTCTGGCACCGCAAAGCAGGTTCCCGGAAATATCAACTGCCCATTATCGGTTGCCGCAGCGGCAGTTTATTACGCGTTTCGCTGCCTCATGCCAGATCAAACCCCGGCCTGCGCTGGCGCATTTGAAGATATATCCATCACTGCGCCATTGGGCTCTCTCCTTAATGCCCAGCGGCCCGCTGCGGTTGCAGCCGGCAATGTAGAAACCTCAAGCCGTATCGTTGATGTTGTATTGGGCGCGTTAGCTCAGGTGATACCCCTGCTCATTCCAGCTGCCAGCCATGGCTCAATGAATAACGTCGCAATGGGTAACCGAGACCCCGCCAAAAGCACACCATGGGACTATTACGAAACGGTGGGCGGCGGCATGGGGGCCAATTCCAGCGGTCATGGTTTGAACGCAGTACAAACACATATGACCAACACGTTAAACACGCCGGTTGAAAGCCTAGAAACCCACTACCCACTGCGTATTAAACGCTACAGTATTCGCCGCGAATCCGGCGGTGCGGGCCAATACCAAGGCGGTAACGGCATTGTTCGGGAGTTTGAATTCTTACAACCTGCCGAGGTAACGCTTCTTACTGAGCGCCGCACCACTGCGCCATGGGGGCTTAACGGCGGCGCTACGGGTTTACCTGGCGAAAACCGTCTCAATGGAAAAACCGTGCCGGCAAAATGCAGTTTAAATGTTCAACCCCACGACTTGCTCGAAATCACCACACCTGGCGGCGGCGGCTGGGGCCGATCCACCCCATAACCAACGCGCACCACCCACATAACCGCCGCATAACCAAATATGATTTGCAGCTGAATGGATGTGTCACATGCATTTCCTAGCTGAACTACAAACACCCAATATAAACACGCCTTACCGCACTGCCTTACAACATAGCCATACAGATCTCATTCAACTTGATCTATTGAACCCACTATTCAGGAATACACATGCCTAGCCAAGCCACCAATACAGCACGACTGCTAACCGCAGGGATTATCTGTTTTACGTTGTTGTCTGCATGCTCTAAACCCGCACCAGAGCGAGAAGACCGCGACCCTGAAGCCGCTACCGGCATGACCACACAAACCGAGGCTAGCAGCCAGCGCTTTATGGTGAGTGCTGCAAACCGCTACGCAACCGATGCCGGCGCCAAGATTCTGGCCAAAGGCGGCAACGCCATTGATGCCGCAATTGCCGTTCAAATGGTATTGAATTTGGTTGAACCGCAGTCCTCGGGCATTGGCGGTGGCGCATTTTTGCTCTATTGGGATCAAGCCAAAAAAGAGCTAGTAACCTTTGATGGCCGCGAAACCGCACCAAGTGATGTGCAGCCCAATCTGTTTCGTCACCCTGATGGTAAACCCATGAAATGGATCGAAGCCGTAGTGGGCGGAAAATCAGTCGGCGTGCCCGGCGTATTAAAAATGTTTGAGCAAGATCACCAAGCTTATGGCTCGCTACCTTGGGAATCATTATTTGAAGACGCCATTACACTCTCCGAGCAAGGTTTTAGTGTATCGCCACGATTAGAAAAATTAGTTAAGGCAGATATAAACCCTGGTTTGAAGCGTGCCGGTGCAGCGAATGACTACTTCTTTCCAAACCAAAAGGCCATCGTGGCCGGTGACAAGCTCACCAACCCAAAACTTGCTAAGGCACTGCATAAGATCGCCAAAGAAGGCACCAAAGCCTTTTACCGAGGCGACATAGCCAAGCATATTATTGAAGCCGTAAACGGCCACGCGGGTAATCCAGGTACGCTTAGCATGGCAGACCTTGGCGCTTATCAGGCTAAAATTCGGCCGCCGGTTTGCGCCGCATACCGCAGCTACCGCATTTGCGGCATGGCGCCACCAAGCTCCGGTGGTTTAACGGTGATCCAAACCATGCAAATTCTCAGTCATTTTGATTTACCGGCAATGAAGCCTTTATCGATCGAATCAATACACCTCATTACTCAGGCGCAGCGCTTAGCATTTGCCGACCGCAACCTTTATATTGCCGACAACGACTTTGTAGCCGTGCCCACAGCCGCGCTGTTAGACCCAGCATATGCACTATCCCGCGCAAAGCTGATCAACCCCAACCAAGATATGGGAAAAGCCCAGGCAGGCAACATAAAAGGTGCAACGGTATGGACCACTTCAACATCACCTGAACTACCATCAACCAGCCATTACTCAATTATCGACCAACAGGGAAATGGCGTATCTGTTACCACAAGTATCGAAATGGCCTTCGGTTCATCGTTGATGGTTGACGGGTTTTTGTTAAACAACCAACTCACCGATTTTTCATTCGCATCTGAAGCCAACGGATCGCAAATCGCTAACTCTGTTCAGGCAGGAAAACGACCAAGAAGCTCGATGGCGCCGACCATGGTTTTCGATAAAAATGACCAACTAATTATGCTCATCGGCTCACCCGGCGGAAGCAGAATCATTAATTATGTGATTGAAACGCTTGTAGCACTATTAGATTGGAAGCTATCTATTCAACATGCAATTAATTTACCACATTTCGGTAACAGAAACGGCGCTACAGACCTCGAACAAAACTCGATATTAGAGGGCATGAAAGAGCAGCTTGAAGCCATGGGTCATATAGTAAATATTCGGGATTTGAACAGCGGCCTGCATGGAATAACCATTGATTCAAAGGGCCTCCTAAAAGGTGGCGCAGACCCTCGAAGAGAAGGCTTTTCAAAAGGCTCATAAACGCAAATAAAAAAGGCTCCAAATTGGAGCCTTTTTTATTTCATAATTCTCTTCATTTAGATTTTCATAACCAATACAAAACCGGTTTTAATTACACTTCAACCAGGCTCATAAAAACGAGTGTTTGATAAATATAGTACTTACGTACTCTACCCCGTAATCCCCACTTCAAGCTCTTCAAACCAGTCTAAAAATAATGGGACATCTTCTCTTCTAAAAATTCTTCCATGTTGAGGAATCATAAACTCAATATCCAGCTTTCTAATTCTATTAATCCAATCTAATTTCGCTTGATTCGATGGCATCCAGCGCTGATGAAAAGAAACCATATATTGAATTTGATCTTCAAAGTCTTCAACATAAATTGGCATACCTGGAGGCTCTATTGATGCACCAACATCACCAGAAAATAGTATTTTTGCAACAGGGTCATAAATATGGAAATTACCAGAAGAATGTAAATAGTGCGCAGGGATAAGCTGTAGACCTAAATCACCAAGATTCAAATTACCACCAGAATCAGGTATCGCTTGGTAGGGGATATTCTCCATTCCAAAATGCCGAATAAAGCCCTCCCATAACCACGAAGCATGAAGGGTGGCGTGGGGTAAAACCTGATCCCAAAGACCTAGTGAAGAAATTATATCCGGATCTTGATGAGATGCAAAAAGATCCGTAATTTCCTCTATATCAGCATATTGAAGCACTGCAGAAAGCATTGGAGCAAAAAGCTCTGTGCCGCCCGGATCAATAATAAGAGCACGGCTTCCATTAACAACCATACATTGATTGGTATCAATAATACCGTCAGGCTTACCTTCATCTCTGCCAAAAACGACCCACTGATGCCGGCCTTTATATACGCTATGAGTTTGCAAACTACATCTCCAACAATGACTGAGATCGATTAACATGCGCCTTAATATCATCAGAAAGTTGCTTGATATTATTCGCCATAGATTTAAGTATTTCCTGAAATTCGCCGGTCTTGGTTGCTTCTAATAAGAACGTCACACAAACCACATCCGCAGCTCTCATTTGACGTTGTATTTCTTCAAGCTCAATCTCCAAGTGTCGAATTAGCTTCTCAGACAACTCTTCTTTTTCATGAAGATCTCTAGCAATTTTTTCGCTTATTTGGCGAAGCACTAATGACTCGAAAGCAGTTCCTTTAACATCCAACTTTCTGGCTTTTTTCAATTGCAATATAAGAGTCTCGGTACGCCAACGGGCCACCGTTACTCCAGAAATATTATTTGCAACCAAATTGATATTATTAGCCAAAGAAATGGTGTTATCGGCCAGTTCAGAAAAGTAGTCTGTGACTACTTTTAAACCCATAGCCCTGTCACCCACACGAAGCACCATTGCCCTAGCATTTTTTGCGGCCAATGAAAGCTTTTTTGCTTTACCGCAGGCCTTGTCAAGCTCGGCCGAAATTGACGCACTGGTTATAGTCGATTGGCAACAATTACCAACCTCGAAGCGTGATGAGAAAACGTTAAACTCCAATGATTCAGCAACCGATGCAACCACAGTACCAATACTCAAAAATTAATGGATATATTCAGGTTAGTACAAAAAAATTGCCTGTGCGCAATACCCAATAAAATATCTGAGTTAACATAAAAATCGCGCTTAAAACCAACAATATTTCAAGACTTAATTACACCTTTATGGAGCACGAAGAAACGGTTGCTTATACCCGAAAGGCGTTATAGGGTAGATGCAATAATAAATATAAATATATAGGAGAGTACCTGTGACTAAACCCACAAAAACACGCACGCTTGGGGGAAGTACAAACACCCTAGCAAAGATAATTGGGGCAGGGGCTCTTCTTACGCTCCCTCTAAGCTCCCAAGCTTTTCAGCTTAAATTTGACGACTCTAGCGCCTCAGGTTTTCTAGACACCACGGTGTCCCTCGGCGGTATCTGGCGGACAGAAGATCCAGTTCTATCCAATTCAGGAAATACCAATTTCGAAGAGAGCGGGGAGCTTGTATCTACACCCTTAAAAGTTACTGTTGAAGCGGGATACAGCAAAAATTCCAAAGGAATTTTCGTACGTGGCAGCTATATTTACGACGCTAAAATCATGGGCTTAGACACCAATGTCTTTAACATCACTTCTGCCGGACAAGATGAAATAGGTAACAAATTCCAGCTACTTGACGCATTCGTATATGGGAATTTCGCTTTTGACGAAAACATGCTATCGGTACGGGTTGGTAATCAAGTACTCAGCTGGGGCGAAAGCACTTTTATTGGGAATAGCCTTAATAGCATAAACCCGATCGATGCAACAAAAGCGCGTGGCGCTGCGGTTGAAGTTAAGGAAATCCTTTTACCACTACCTATGGTTTGGGCATCGCTTGATTTTGGCGGGAATTTCTCCATCGATGCTTATTACGTTGCGAAATGGCAGGAAACGATAATCGACCCCGTCGGTACCTTTTTTGCTACATCTAGCACTGATCCAATTACCGAGGGCGGTACAGTAATCAACAACCCAGCATTACCCGCACCCATTCCCAGAGGGGCCAGCATTGAACCTGATGACGGCGGCGAATATGGTTTTGCTTTCAGAACGTTAATAGAAAACTGGGCATACATGGAAGTTGCCGCATACTATATGCGCTACCATAGTCATTCGCCTTTTTTATCTATAACATCACCAATATCAGCAGGTGCGCACACATACCAAACCCAATATCCTGAAGATATCGATCTGTTTGGCGCAAGCTTTAACGTAGACCTTCCTGGCGAACTAGGGCTCTCACTCGGCGCCGAAATTTCGCACCGACCAGATGTTCCCATGAGCTTAGGGTCAACTATATTCGGGCTTATAAATGCTGGAGCAGGAACACCGCCAACGATAATCACTCATGACGGCTTTAGTCTTGGTGACCTAACGCAAATACAAACCAGCATTACTTACCAAGGTGGTTCTAATAATTGGTTTGCGTCTGAAAAAATGACTATCTTAGTTGAGCCCGGACTTGTTATGGCGAATATGCCTTCCGGAGGCCCGCTGGACACTGCTGCTTTCGCAAAATATGACGATTTTTCATGGGGTTATGTCGCGTTAATCAAACTTCAATACTCGAATGTGTTCTTTGATATGAACCTCGAGCCCTCCGCAACACTGAAGCATGACGTCTCTGGCACATCGCCTGGCTCGCCAAGCGGCACTTTCCTAGAAGGTCGTAAAAGTCTAACGGTGGCCGTAACAGCTACCTACTTGACTAGCTCTACGATTGATATTGGGTACACACGAAATTGGGGGAACCTGTCCAACAATACCAGCCACGACAAAGATTTCTTCGCGCTTACTTTTAAACACAGCTTATAAATAGGGGTAATAATAATGAAAAATAAAACAAAAATATTAGCTGTCTCAACTGCACTTGTAGCAGCGCTATCATCATACGGTGTGCAAGCTAAGGTCTCTTCTGAAGAGGCTGCAAAGCTTGGCATTACTGATACTGAACTTACTCCCGTCGGGGCTGTTCGCGCCGGTAACGCAGAAGGAACCATTCCAGCTTGGACTGGTGGACTTCCGCAAAAAGACCAAACCAAAGGTCAGTGGCCAGCCAACCCATTCCCAGATGATAAACCGTTGTTCACGATTACTCCGGCAAACTATAAACAGTACGCCGACAAACTGAGCCCCGGCCAACAAGAGATGTTTGCACTGTACGCAGACTACAAAATGGAAATTTATCCAACACGGCGTAGTGCATCCAACCATCCGTACGTGTACCAGGCAGCGATTGGCAACGCCTCAACGGCAGAGCTAACTGAAAGCGGAAATGATTTCCGCGGTGCCAAAATTGCTTGGGCTTTCCCCATCCCTAATAATGGTGCTGAAGCGGTCCTAAACAATGCGACTAAGATCGCTCGGGCCGGTGTGCAGCGTTGGTCTAACACCACGGTTGTAACAAGCAGTGGAAAACACCAAACTTCTAAAATCATAGAGGAACTGTTATCCAACTGGTCTAAAGAAGGCAATACTGCCTCCAGCTTTGATGGAAAAGGCGATGTATTTTACTTCCGTCAAACCATTAAAGCCCCGGCTAAAAAAGCCGGTGCGGTAATCCTGATTTTGGGTGTGATGCACAACGATACCGGCAAGCGTAAAATTTGGGCTTATAACCCCGGTCAACGTCGTGTTCGTCGTGCACCACAGGTTCAATATGATAATCCTAAGACAGGCGGTGATGGCCTTGCAACAAGTGACCAGTTAGGCATGTTCAACGGCAATATCGATCGTTATTCTTGGAACCTGGTAGGCAAACAAGAAATGTATATTCCGTACAACTCTTATGGATTACATGATGGCGACCTTAAAATCGATCAAATCATCCAAAAAGGACATATCAACCAAGACTACGCTCGCTATGAGCTACACCGTGTTTGGCATGTTGAAGGTGTTTTGAGAGCCGGTACAAGCCATATCTACAAAAAACGCGTTTACTTCATGGATGAAGATAGCTGGCAAATTGCTGTAATGGATCATTACGACAAACGTGATCAACTTTGGAGAATGTCTGAAGCTCACCTGTACAACAGCCAGGATATTCTTGTTGGTATCAACACTGCTGAAGTCCACAATGACCTTCAATCTGGTCGTTACCTGGTAGTAGGGCTCGATAACGAAGACACTCCTGACGATCATTCGTTTAGATCTTCTCCTTCTAACTACACACCAGCCGCCCTTCGCGCATCTGGTATCCGGTAACATTGTGCACCCTGGAGCCAGGCTATTGCCTGACTCCAGGTTCCCTTTGATTCTGTACCGTTTTTATGTCCAGAATCTTCCTAATATAAGATCCATTTTTAAGGACCGTTTAGATGAACAGTCTCGGAAAATCATTTCGTTGCCTAGCGAAATACTCAACGCTAATTATTGCGCTGAATGCGACATTAAGTCACGCAGATTCAATTCAAGTACCTTCCACCATCGCCGCCAAGGCTCATAAATCCCTACTGGTCAACTCGTTTACTACTGGAGAGCGCATTTTCGCTGTCGGTGGCCGCGGACATATTCTTTATAGCGACAACCAAGGTGAATCTTGGGTACAGGCTAATTCGCCAACCCAAATGCTACTGACCTCTCTTTATTTTATTGATGAGAAAAACGGCTGGGCTGTGGGCCATGACAGTATCATTTTGCGTACTACAGATAGCGGCGAAAACTGGAATATCTTGTTTGAAGCTCCAGACTTAGAAAAACCACTACTTGATGTAGTTTTTCTAGATGCTAACAACGGCTTGGTAACTGGCGCATACGGGTTAATCATGCGCACAAACGATGGTGGGAAAACCTGGCAGAACTTCATGATTGGGGAGCTTGATTGGCACCTCAACTCAATCATTCAGGTTGGCACTCATTTATTTATCGCCGGTGAAGCCGGTACATTGGTTCGCTCATCAGATCAAGGAGCTACCTGGACACAGCTTGAATCCCCTTACGTTGGGTCTTTTTTCGGGGCACTTACCACGACCACCGACGATGGTGATCAAATTATCGTCTACGGGCTTCGTGGGCACGCCTTCGCTTCTGACGATCTTGGCAACAGCTGGACTGAACTTGACACCGGCGTTACCACCAATATTTTAGACGGTGTCTTCACTGCATCTGGCGACACGGTTTTTCTGGGCGCTGGCGGAACCATCATACGTCGCAGCAAGGGTGATACAAACTTTGAAAAAATACCCTACAGAGGCTTTGAAAACCTTACATCCGTCATCGCTATAAACGATTCCGATTTTGTTGTATTCGGCGTTCGTGGCGCTTCGAAACTGAAAACCCAGTAAGACAACGCCCCGTTGAACAACAATACTTGATCATATAAAAATAATTATAAGGACTGCCCAATGAAAACAAACCGTTTCATCAGTGCATTCGAGCGGTTGATTTTTTCCAACCGCGTACTGCTCATCACTCTTTTTGCTCTGATCACCGCATTCATGGGATACAACGCTACCTCCTTAAAAATGGAGGCAGGGTTTGCCAAGCAATTACCACTAGAACACCCCTACATGAAAACCCTGTTGGAATACCAAGAAGATTTTGGTAGTGGTAACCAAATTATCGTTTCTTTGGTTCAGAAAGACGGAACCATATTCAACCCAGAGTTTTTTATCGCTTTAAGGGAAGCTACCGATGAGGTTTTCTTCCTCAATGGCGTGGCTAAATCTAGTGTCACCTCAATTTTCACCCCTAACGTGCGTTTTACTGAGTTCGTTGAAGATGGCTTTGCCGGAGGCAATGTTATTCCCGCTGAGTTTCAACCCACACCCGAATGGCTCGAAATTGTAAAACAAAACATCGTAAAGTCAGGACAGCTTGGGCGGTTGGTTAGTTACGATTTCACGGGGGCGCTGATTCGTGCTGAATTAATCGATTTTGATCCGCGAACGGGAAAACCCCTCGACTATCAGCGTATATCCAGAGATCTTGAGATTAATTTACGAGATCGCTTTGAAACAGACAATATCACGGTTCATATCCTAGGTTTTGCAAAATCTATCGGCGATATCGCTGAAGGCGCACGAAGCGTTATTGCCTTCTTTGGCATAGCGCTGTTGATTACTGCAGTTATGCTCTGGCTATATTCTGGTTCCATCAAGCTAACGATACTGCCGCTTATTTGTAGCATTGTTGCGGTGATATGGCAGCTTGGCTCGCTCAGCCTGCTGGGCTTTGGAATAGACCCTATGAGTATCTTGGTTCCGTTCCTGGTCTTCGCCATCGGGGTCAGTCACGGTGTTCAAATGATCAGCAGCTGGATGGGAGAAGTCCTGTACGGCGCAGATGAAACTGACGTGAATAAACCGGTCATGCCAGTGGATGCCAACACCCAAGGAGTTGGCGGCAACGAGGCCGCACGGCGTACATTCCGCCGTTTGGTCATTCCTGGCAGCTTAGCGTTAGTCAGCGACACCATTGGTTTCTTAACCGTGCTGCTAATCGGTATTGGGATCATTCAGGAAATGGCCATCACTGCATCGCTGGGTGTTGCATTGATCATCTTCTCTAACTTGATCTTGCTGCCTATTCTTCTTTCCTTTGTAAGAATCAAAAACCTTGATGCTTACCGTGAAAACCGCCAGAAAGGTGAAGCTAAGCTCGATGGGATTTGGAGAAGTTTATCTACCCTTACAACTCGAGAGCGCGCAATCCCAGTATTACTGGTTGCCGTAGTTCTCGGCGCATGGGGCTTGTATAAAGGTAATAATTTACAGATTGGCGACCTTCAATCTGGCGTACCTGAGCTACGAGAAGATGCACGCTACAACCTAGACAGCAAAATGATCACATCTAAGTTTGCCATTGGTGTTGATGTGCTTTCGGTCATTGTTGCTGCGCCACAAGACGCCTGCATTAACTATGAAATTATGGATGCCATGGATCGCTTCCATTGGCATATTCAGAACCTTCCAGGCGTTCAATCTGTAGCTTCGTTATCTGAAGCGATGAAATTCATTACATCGGGCAACAACGAAGGCTCGCCTAAATGGCAAGCGGTGCTACGGAACCGGTACAACATGAGTGGCGCATTACGCTATATGGAAACTAGCGGCGGACTGATGGATGCTGACTGCACTGCGATGCCAATTTTGGTATACACCACAGACCATAAAGCACAAACCATTCAGGTAATCATCGATGGTATTAACGAGTTTGATTCTGGTTTGCCCATCGAGAAATTCAACCCTAAGTTAGCTTCATCGAATGTAGGCATCATTGCTGCCACCAACCAGGCCGTAGCCGCTGCGCAGCTGCCTATTATGGCCTATGTGTATATCGCTATTTTCTTGCTTTGCGTTGTCACCTACCGCTCGATACGCGGCACGCTTTGTATCATCTTGCCATTGGCGCTGGTGTCAGTACTTTGTTACGCATTGATGACCATTCTGGAGATCGGGCTTAAGGTTAATACCTTGCCAGTCGTTGCTCTGGGTGTGGGTATCGGTGTTGATTACGGTATTTACATCTATAGCCGAATGGAGGAATCCATTGCACAGGGCATGAGCTTACAAGAATCTTACTACCGAGCACTTCGCCTAACCGGAAAGCCGATCATCTTCACCGGCTTAACGCTTGCAGTAGGTGTGGCTACTTGGATTTTCTCGGATCTTAAATTCCAGGCTGATATGGGAATCTTGCTAACCTTCATGTTCATACTGAATATGCTGGGCGCAATACTTATCCTTCCTTCTCTCGCCCATTGGTTGATCAAAGATAAATCAAAGGAAGCTGCTTAACGGCATTAAAAGCTTGCTCATCTGTGACCTAGTTTGGTTGCAGGTGAGCAAACTTTTTCATTAGATCCTCTTCTTTCCCGCACTTCCCCCGCATTCCTGCACTTTCCTCTTTCCAGCGCTTCGCTACCTCCAAATCTCGTTACTTCCGCTAGTTCCCACCTTGCATCTGTTATATCTCGCATTCATTTTGGCTACTTTTCATTGTGATCATCAGGCCCTAACATCACCGCTAACCACTGTGTATCTTCGTTATTTTCAAAAATTATCTTTAACGACATAGTTAAAGGCACCGATAGCAGCACACCTACTGGGCCCAGCAACCAACCCCAGAATATCAGTGATATAAACACCACCAACACCGAAAGCCCCATACCTTTGCCCATTAACTTTGGCTCCAAAACATTTCCAACTAGCAAGTTGATAAAGACATAACCCAATGCCAAAAACATAGCCGGCTGTATGCCTAACTGAACCGATGAGAGTAATATCGCCGGAAGCGCTGCGATGATAGAACCAATGTTTGGAATGTAATTGAACAAAAAGGCCAACACCGCCCATAACATTGGGTAATCAACGTCAAATGCCCACAACAACATACCTACCAGCAAGCCAGTAATAAAACTGGTAAACGTTTTGATCACCATATAATTGCGAATGCCATCGGCAATACGTTTTAAATAATCGGTATTGCCAGCTCCCATCGCCACATCCAACTTATGGGAAAACCCGCTAGCTTCAAACAATATGAACACCACGGTGAGTAAAATCACCATGGTGTTAGTGAGTGCTTTTCCTAACCCATTCAATAAAGTACCCACCAAAGACATGGTTCGACCGGGGTCAATGACCGAACCAAGCTCTTCGGTCGATATCGGCAAATCAAAACCTTGCAACTGAACGACCCATGCAGACATGCCAGCACGGATTTTGTCTTGGTAAACAGGAATATCCTTTGAGAACTGCTCGATGGACCCACTGAGCAAAGCAGCCAAACAAACGCCGATGAACAGCAATCCAACCAGTAAAATCAATACCGCCGCGGTTACCGGTATCTTTCTATCGACCATCCAGCCGAGAGGCGATGCACAGATGACAGCAATATAAACCGCAAGCAACAACTGAATAATCATTGAAGCCGCACCCTGAATACCTTGGGCCACAATAAAGAACGCTGCGAGCACTATTAATATGCGAGCCGCGCTAGAAAAAGACGGTGATGAAGACATGTAAACCTCAGGTAAAATGAACCGGTGACGAAAGCCCGCCGCCAACTGAATATGATAGAGTTTACTCTGATAGCTTTGTTGAACCCAAATAGAACCAAAGTAGTAGCAGAATAATTGAACCAACGAGACCCGCGCCGACCACTGGAGGCCAACAATTAATACCGTTACCGAAGCACAACCCATCCCTGACTTCACCGCACAAACCACCGGAGAAAATCAGCTTCAATTTTCAGACCTTAAAGGTCAGCAAGTGGTGATTTACTTTTACCCACGCGACAGTACACCCGGTTGCACCACCCAAGGGCAGGACTTCCGCGATAACATGGCGGCCTTTAGTGCTGCAAACACCGTTGTTTTCGGGGTTTCAAGAGACAGTATGAAATCTCATGAACGCTTCAAGGCCAAGCAAGAATTTCCGTTTGAGTTAATCTCTGACCCCGATGAATCTCTTTGTAAGTTGTTTGATGTCATCAAATTAAAAAAACTCTACGGCAAAGAACACCTAGGAATTGTACGTAGTACCTACTTAATAGATAAACAAGGTGTGCTGCATAAAGAATGGTTAAAGGTCCGTGTAAAAGGTCACGTCGGCCAAGTACTTGAAGCAGCCCAACAATTGCATTCACTGTAATTTGAGCGCCTGTTTCGCTACCCTAGCCAAAGTGATATAGTCAAAAAAGAACATATTCCACGCAGAATTAGTCTGTTAATAACGATGTTCTCCAGCGTGTTTACTCACGTCGGAAAAGACCTTTGCAGAGCCTCGTATACGCGATAGATGACCCCATCATCTATCGCGTGACCTCTAAAAATACCTCAAAATGGAAAGCTACATTTTGACAAGGATGAGTCAGCTACAGCCTCTTGCAGTAACTTTCAAATAATAAAATACTGGGCCCCCGCCGGACAACACCACATTTGTACGAGTACGTTGATTGAATTCACTGTCAACGCTACTGGATCGAACCAAAGTTGAGCCTAACGGGTTCCTAAATAAAGGGAGCATTACCCATGAAGAAGATAGAATCTCCTGAACTCAAGGAGTTCCGCGCTGAAGTCAACAAGTGGTTGACTGACAACAAACCAGCAAAACCCAGTTTCCCCCTTCCTCAGTCATTTACTGAAGTGGGCAATAATGACCAGTTTGAATACCTCAAAGCCTGGCAGAACAAAGTATATGAAGCCGGCTATCTCGGCATGGCATGGCCGGTTGAATATGGTGGTCGCGGCAGACCTCAGGAACTCCAAGATATTGTTAACCAAGAGATGCTCAACGTACGCACCCCTCTGATGGTCAATGCGGTAGGGCTTTCATGGGCCGGCCCAACCATCATGAAACACGGCACAGAAGAGCAAAAACAAAAATATATCAAACCCATTCTGACCGCTGATGAGATCTGGTGTCAGGGTTTCTCTGAGCCTGGGCATGGTTCCGACCTCGGCAACGTACAAACCAAAGCGGTACGTGACCCTGAAACCGGCGAGTACGTACTTAACGGAAGCAAAATCTGGACTACATTGGCAGAGCAAGCGGAACACATGATCCTGCTGGCCCGAACCAATCCCGATGCTTCCAGTAAATATGCTGGACTTAGCTTCTTCCTGGCACCCATGCACGCTAAAGGTGTTGAAGCCAAGCCAATCTACAAAATCAGCAAAGAGTACGGCTTTTGCCAAACTTTCTTTGACGATGCAAGAATCCCAGCGGAAAGTTTGATGGGTGAAGAAGGCCATGGCTGGATGATCGCTATGTCCGTACTGACCTTCGAACGTGGCGTAACCGGCGGCCAGGCCGGTGGCAACCTGTTTGAAATCACCACCGTTCGTGATGTTCATGACACCGCTGTCGATTGCATACGTGATGGCAAGCCATCGTTAGAAGACCCCGTTTTGCGTGATGAGCTAATTGACCTGTACATCAGCGAACGCGCAACACGTCTCAGTAAACACCGTGGCGAACATTCTGCGCTACTGGTACCAGAAAGAATGCATGGGCTAGGCCTCGCCAATAAACTGGTCGGCTCAGAAGGGCGTCAGGTTCTTAATGCATTTGCTGTCAAAATTCAGGGCAACCAGGCACAACTGTACATGGACGATGAAAACGCAATTAACGGCGGACTCTGGCAACACGGTCAGCTCGCATCCTTCGCAGGAAGTATTGGCGGCGGCACCAGTGAAGTGCAGCGCAATATTATTGCCGAGCGAGTACTGAACCTGCCCAAATCCCGTTAATTTCGGTTCACTGAATAGAACAAAATATGGAATTTAGAAAATGAATATATCAGAAGCACCATTGCATATAGATTGCAGCGAGGAACTGGGATTGCTGACGGAAGCAGCCACAAACTACCTTCGCGACAAATCAACTTTTGAAGAGATGAGAAAACTGGCTGAAACTGACTCAGGTTACGATACAACAACCTGGCAGGAACTGGCCGACATGGGCTGGCTTGGGCTGGCAGTACCAGAAGAGTTTGGCGGAAGTGGCCTGGGCATACCCGAGCTTACGAAAATTTTTGAACTGATGGGGCGCTTTTTGTTCAGCTCTCCGTTTTTAGCCAACACACTTGCGACCCAGGCAATACTCCAGTCAAACAGTGACGGCCATATTCAAGACTGGGTAGCTGACCTCTGCAGCGGCAGCAAAATTGCTACATTAGCGCTGACCGAGCCTAATAACGACAGCTGGGAACCCACAGCCATCACCTGTACAGCAACCAAAAATGGCGATAGCTATACGCTAGCAGGAACCAAAAACTTTGTGCTGGATGGCCAAAACGCGGATACCATCATCGGCAGCTTTATGATTGACGGCAAACCTGCCCTGATCATGCTCGATGCAGCCACCACCTCATCCCTCAGTCAACTGCCAGAGCAGCTCGTAAACCATGCGCGGCGTAGCACTCGGATCAACTTTGACGGTGTTCAGGTACCTGCATCCGCAATACTGGCGACCGGCGACGAGGCAGTCAAAGTTCTGCAATATGTCTTCTCTCTGACTTACATCCTGCTATCAGCAGATATGGCGGGTACAGCGAATGGCGGCATGGAACTGACCCTGGAGTACGCACGCGTGCGTGAGCAGTTTGGCAAACACATTGGATCTTACCAGGCGGTATCACACCCTCTGGTAAACGCGATGCTATTGATCGAAGATTCACTCTCTTTGGTCTATTACGCTGCGACCGTGTTTGATGGCACCTGGGGTGGCGAGTCTGAAATCGCTGGCCGTATGGCCAAATCACGCTCCGCAGAAGCCAGCGACCTGATTGGTCGCCGTGCAATTCAGAGTCATGGTGGAATGGGATTCACATGGGAATGTCACGCTCACCTGTTCCTGAAACGCGCACAATGGGGACAATACGCGTACGGTGATCCAACTCACCAGCGTCGTCACCTGGCGGCTCTGATTATTGATTAACCGGTAATTAGATCGATAGACCGAGCCGGAGGCCAGTGAAACTGACCTCCGGCTTTTTTATGGACGGGTATTTCCACCAGGGAACAGCAAGCGTAAATCAGAAGCAACGCCGGACAAACTTCTACCAATAAATCTCCGCTATACAAGAGCCGGTACTCATTCCCACGCTCTGCGTGGGAATGCATGCACGAACCCGAAACCCACGACATATATTTAATTTTCACCGCTGCCGAGTCTCGAATACTACCTTTCCCGACTTATATTGACCAACCTCCATATACATTCCCACGCAGGAGCATGGGAACGAGTAATCTCGATCAGTTACTATTCCGAAAACCCTACCGCCTCTCCCTGTTGCGCAACAAACCGAAAAGCAGCGCAAATACACTTTAAGTGGGAATATTCACAGGCTCCATCCAGTGCATCATAAAAGGGTTTTAAGCGCCCTCGATCCTCCTCCGATAACCCCCACCAAATATCTGATAGCCCTTTCAATTCCTGTTCATCGAAAGGATAAACATCCGACAGTTGAAGAGTGCCCTGCTCTATTCCTGCCGCCAAATGGTTAATCACCGTTGATTCCGCTAGCCCCCTGGTGCTGACAATCTCTTCAAGGCTACTACCCTGTTTGCACAAACGAATACTCTCCAGAGCCGTGTCGTTTACTTCAGCCTGTGGCTCTTCAAGATTCGAAAACTGTTTAAGTTGCGCCAGGAACGGTTCACCGTACTTTTCAAGCTTGGTAGTACCTATGCCGGATATCGCCGCCATCTGCTCAAGGTTTTCAGGCTTTAACTCCACCATCTCCATCAGCGTTGCATCGTGAAAAATCACATAGGGTGGTACGCCCTGCTCATCCGATAGTTGTTTGCGCAATGCTCGTAAAGCCTCCCATAAAGCCTCGTTACCACTGTTTGAAAATTGTTTGCGTAGCGGCTTGCCTGATCCGCTCTTAGTCGATTTTTTGGCTTCTTTGCGAAACTCAATACGTTGCTCACCCCGCAGTATTGGCCGGCATTTCTCCACCAACTTAACCGCGCCATATTGCTCATGATCAACATGTAGATAGGCTCGCGCTACCAACTGCCGAAAAACCGACCGCCACTGTTTTTGGTCTAACTCCGTACCAATCCCCCAGGTACTGATTTTGTTATGCCCAAAATCCTCAATACGCTGATTGCTACGGCCCAGTAGCACATCGGTCAAATAAGCCACACCAAACCGTTGACCGGTCCTGTGTACCGTAGAAAGTGCTTTTTGGGCGACTTCTGTGCCATCCCAGGTCTCCGGTGGATCAATACAAACATCACAGTTACCACAGGGCAATTCCAGCGTTTCACCAAAATAATGCAGCAATAGCTGACGCCGGCAACGGGTCGATTCCGCAAACCCCAACATTGCGTCAAGCTTATGAAACTCCGCGCGTTTGTGCTGCTCATCGCCATTACTGTTATCCAGCATCTGCCGCAGCTTCACCACATCTTGCAAACCGTACAGCATCCAAGCGTCTGCAGCGTCGCCATCGCGGCCTGCGCGACCGGTTTCCTGGTAGTACGCCTCTAGGTTTTTTGGCAAATCAAGGTGGGCCACAAATCGCACGTCCGGTTTATCAATACCCATGCCAAAAGCAATGGTTGCAACCATGACTACGGCATCTTCTTGTAAAAACCTACGTTGATGCTGCTGGCGAACTTCAGCCGATAAACCTGCATGATAGGGTAAGGCGTTAAAACCCTGCCCTGCCAGCCACGCAGCGGTATCGTCCACTTTTTTTCGAGATAGGCAATACACGATACCTGCGTCTTCAGCATGAAAAAGCCGTATAAAACGCAATAACTGTTGCCGTGGGTTTTGCTTCTCCGCTACTTGATAGCGAATATTGGGCCTATCAAAACTACTAATGTAAACCGACGCTTCCTGCATACCCAAGCGCTGGATTATTTCATGCCGGGTTCGTTCATCTGCCGTTGCGGTAAGCGCTATTCGGGGAACATTTGAGAACTGTTCAGCCAATACTGATAGCTTAAGATAATCCGCCCGAAAATCATGCCCCCACTGGGATACGCAGTGTGCTTCATCAACAGCAAACAGTGCGATATCAAGGCTCGCCAGCAAAGCTAGGGTATTGGGCAATACAAGCCGCTCAGGCGCAACGTAAAGTATATCCAGCTCGCCTTGTCTGAGCTGCTGCTCAAGCTCATATTGAGTGGCACGGTCTTGACTAGAGTTTAAAAATGCAGCCCGAACGCCCAGCTGAGTAAGCGCATCCACCTGATCCTGCATGAGTGCAATCAATGGAGAAATAACGATTCCAACGCCATCCCGAACGAGAGCTGGAATTTGATAACAGAGGCTTTTACCACCTCCGGTGGGCATTAGGACTAAGGCATCACGGCCTAAGCATAATTGTTCTATAATTTCTAATTGATCGCCTCGAAACTGTTCGTGACCAAAAATAGTTTGAAGAATTTTTATTGGCGATTTATCGTTCAACCGAAAGTATCCCTAGCGTGCAAAAAATATCGGATTGTATCAGTTAAAAAATATACGTGTATCCTCAGCTACTTGTAAATAAGGCGACGGCAATGTCCTCAGAAAAAGAATTTATTGTATTCGGTGCCCCATCAATTGGTGAGGAAGAAATCAAAGAAGTCGAAGCTACCCTCCGGTCTGGCTGGCTTGGTACAGGACCAAAGGTGGCGCGCTTCGAAAAAGAATTCGCTGAATATAAAGGTTATTCAGCGAGTCATAGCGCAGCGGTAAACTCCTGCACTGCCGCTCTGCATGTGAGTATGGTTGCTGCGGGATTGGCTCCGGGGGATGAAGTCATCACTACTGCTATGACATTCTGCGCAACCGTCAGTTCGATTATCCACGCTGGGTTAACTCCAGTACTCGCCGATATAGAACGCGATACACTCAATATTTCACCGGATAAAATTTCCGAAAAAATCACACCAAAAACCCGAGCTATTTTGCTCGTACATTTTGCCGGCCGCCCATGCAATATGACTGCCATCATGGCGCTGGCAAAAACACATAACCTCATAGTTATAGAAGACTGCGCCCATGCAATTGAAACCAAATATCAAGGCGTTCCAGCCGGTACATTTGGGGATTTCGGTTGCTTCAGCTTTTACGTAACGAAAAACCTTGCCACTGGAGAGGGCGGAATGGTGCTTGCTCGCGATGAAGACAAAATCGCTCGAGTAAAACGATTGGCATTACACGGAATGACTAAAGATGCGTGGCACAGATTTGGTGACAAAGGTTACAAACATTATCAAGTCGTTGAATGCGGGTTCAAATACAACATGATGGATATTCAAGCCGCCTTAGGAATCCACCAACTTAAGAGCATTGAAGAAAACTGGACTCGGCGAGAACAAATATGGCAGCAATACCAGAGCGCGTTTAACGACCTACCTTTTACTTGTCCAAGCGAGCCAACACCTGGGGACCGGCACGCCTATCATCTTTATACGATACTGCTAGATAACACTGAAAGCAGTATTTCGAGAGATCAATTTTTAGATGCCATGACCAGCGAAAAAATAGGTGTCGGCGTACATTATTTAAGCATACCGGAACATCCTTACTATCAATCAACCTTTGGTTGGAAACCCGAAGACACCCCCATTGCTACCGAAGTCGGTCAAAACACCATCAGCCTACCTTTATCGCCTAAAATGAGTAATGAAGATATCCAACGCGTAATTAGTGCCGTAAAGAAGCTAATCGTTCGATAGACTCAGCTCCATACTGAAGTCTCTACCGACAACATAGCTCATCTATTTACGGTGTTGTTTCTCCGCTCGTACAGTTGTTGAATTTGCTCAGCAGATGCCTCTATTGACCAACTCTCTCTAGCGTAACACGCTGCACTTCCTGACAGCCTCCTTAATAAGTCCGGGTTATTTAGGGTATCTACTAATACATTTGATAACGACTCATGATCGAATGCATTTATTCTAACCACCCGATCTTCATTACCAGCTAACGGATCTAAAAACGACTTATCGCTCAATGCTACGGGAACTCCCGCCAGCATGGCTTCTACAACTGATGTAGGTACAAAATGGTTTATCTCTTTAGTGTATGGGAAGACAAATAGGTCCGCGTCCCAATAGATTTCTGGGACAGATACAAATTCACGAAACTCCAAATTCGATTCTGGCCACGTATTCTTTGCATGCTGACGTACATACTCTCTACATAGTTCACTACTAAACAACGGTGCAGCGACAATTAGCCGAATTCCGGCTGAACTTAGAGATTCTCCTGCTTCCAATAGAACACCTAGCCCTCGAACTGCAATTACGTGATCTACTCGGTCAGTTGTTTGCTCCCACATACCTGCCATAAACAACAGCGTTTTATGAGAACTATCTACGTCTATATTAGATTTCTTCTCTGGCCAATGCGCTGTATTAACGCCAAGATTGACAACCATCCCGTCCCAGTCTGGTCTTTGGCTAAGCGTCAAATTGCTCACAATTTTTCTAAGCTGTTGATGCCGGCCATATTCATCCAGCGAATAAACAACTGTCAAACAAAATACAGAAAATATCGAGGCGATTTTGTCAACACATCGCATAAATAATTTAGATGCAACACCGTACAAATTTCGGAATGTACCGTAAGGGAACACGCAAATAATGTCAGGTTTGAATTCCTTAATGGTAAAAGGCAGCCGGATGATCAAATACAAAAGATGAAAAACACCATGCCCCAAAACACGTGTATGAAAACGTGTTTTGAGCTTTGTTGATTCACCTTTAACTGTTGTTGTAAGCAACAGAACTTCGTTTTGACCGGATAGAGTTTGAATTAGATCAAGTACAAATCTTTTCCTTCCTTCAGAATACGGTGTACAAATACCTGGCGCGACAACCAATACTTTCAATATTTTTTCCCGCAAACCATAAACTGATCAGCAATCAAACGAAGCACTGAACGGCGGTGCATACGGCCAACCTTTAAAGCCGTCGAGCCAGATATCAACGCGGGCAGCAATAGTTGAGCTCCTCCTATGCCATCTACTTTAATATCTGAAAACCCTACCCTAGAAGCCATAGTGATTGTTCGACCAATACGATTATATATACTGTATGGCGCTAGCCGTTGGTACCGTAGAAGATTGTATAGTGCAAAAGGTAACGCCCAGCACCAACGATGAACCCAACTATCGAAATCGACTAAAACCACACCTCCCGGTTTTAGCACTCGGTACATCTCCGTTATAATCAGCTCCTGTTCATCAGCTGGGAAAAGATGTAAAAATCGTGTCGATACCACTGTACTCACGCAGGCATCGGGGAAGGGTAATTTAAAAGCATCCATTCGAACAAATGAGACCTTTTCATGTTGGTCGCCAGTTTGCTCACTTACGCGCTGCATCATGCCTGGAGTTAAATCGCAGGCGATAACATCAAAACCTTCTTTTACCAGCAAACCCGTCGTATGACCTGTACCACAGGCTATTTCCAAAATTGGTTCGCTGTTATCCGCCTGTACCAAGAAACCACTTAGAGCCTCATGGTGCAGCGTCTTAAATAACTTCCCATACAGTCCACCGTATCGCAATCCGTGATATTTCTCAGATTCAGATTGATAGAACTTTAAAAATCTTTGTGACTTCATTAGTTTTCCTAGCAATAAATACTACAGCTCAATATCTTTCAAAAGTTTAGTACAATCAGCCTTGCGCGCGGTCACGGCTCGGAACCAAAACTCTAAACTCACTGCGATACGCCACCCTGCTACCTGCCTAGTTGTCACGTACCGTCTAACTTTCCTTATACACAGTGATCCCGTGGTGAAGCACTGGCTGATTAACCAAAGGCAGCAGCCCAAATTGCTGATGACAAGTAACACTAGAGTTTGGCAAGGCCGACAGCAATACCTTCAGCTGATTACGCTCAAAGTAGTGTTCAGTTTGAGGTTCCGAGGCATTATATTGCCTATATCGAACAAGCATATTTCTATACGGCTCGACGCAGATAAGAACTCCACCAACTTTGACAGACTGCCAGTATTTGTGAAGAAATTCAGAAAAGGTTTCCGGAGTTTGATACATCAGAATCGTAACCATAAGAACCACATCAAACTGCGCCGATGGAACGTAACTGACAGCCGACCCATGATAACAATCACCTAAATCTTGTCTAAATTTGTCTGCAAATTCCGCACATATTTCAACTCCTTCAAAAGTCATTGAAGGCTTATGCCGCTGAACCTCAGCCGACATTCGTCCGTACCCACATCCAACATCCAACAAACTTCCCTGGCATTCAGGTAGTGATTTTAATACAAAATCGACATGTTTTTGGTGTAGGCGATTGTTTAGTGAGGAGGGCAAGTTTTTGAACAATACCGATCTCAAACTGTTACCGTAGACGCCCTGTCGCGCATCCCATGATTCCCGCTGTTTCTCGATTTTTTCTTCTTCGGTGCGCACTATATTTAATATCCTGAAGAATTATTCCCTATTCGGAACTATCCTATCTACGTCAGATGATTCATTATAATTCGGTAATTCATGGTCATAATCATTTATAAAAACGAACACCATAATTTCAGTAACTTTAATCTATGAAATTCAAAAACTCTGCAGTACTTTTATCCGTAATGTTTGTAATAACAATGCTCGGTATTACTTTGGCAATGAGTTCGAATACCGAGTTAGGTCCATCGTATTTGGCTAGCCTCATAGTACATCCTGAGCTACTGGTCATTTCAGTAATTATCGTACTAGGTCAAACACTCACCGATGGAATTGTCGGGTATACATCTTTGGCCGCAACAGACCGCCAGCATATTCCAAAACGTGCAATTATTGCTATTACATTACTATCCAATACCGCCGGAATATCTATGCCTGGCCCAGCAAAAACCCCAGCTCGGGTTTACCTACAGAACAAACTAGTCAACATACCGTACAACGTATCTATACTAGGGCTGACTATAGAAACAATTTTCGCATATGCCGTGTTACTACCGACAACCATACTCACGACCCTTATTTGGCTACCAAAACACATCGAAACTGATTGGAGCAAGATATCAGTCCATTGGTGGCTGATCGCATTGGCTTGCATCCTCACCATCATTCTAATCGTTTTGATACTCGTCAAAAAAATGAATATCAAAACAAAAATCCACGCGCTGGGAACATTTTTTAGATCAAACTCCGCGTACCCAACAGTATGGAAAAACATACTGTATACACTCGTATTCACTATCGTAATTTACGCTCTTGGTGTACTCAGACTTGCTAGCGTCTCGGAAGCACTTGGCGGCGATTTGTCGTTCGGTCTATATACCTCAATTTTCATGCTTTCGCGTATAGCTGGTATCGCCTCTATGATGCCTATGGGCCTTGGTGCCAGAGATGCAAGCCTAGTTGGGCTATTCGTGTTCGTAGATATTCCGCTGGATCTATCCATAGCAATTGCGGCTATAGAACGGCTGTTACTGATTGCACCTCATTTTCTGACTGGCCCAATCGCTATAAAATATCTCAAGAATTATAAGCCGTCCAAAAAAGTTACGTAGATTATTAGAAATAATATTTTACGCAACTGCTAACCTATCAACACTATTGTTTCTCGAGTAAATCAACACATTTTCGTGCTGATTTATCAATATCAAATAACGTACTCGCCTCTAGCAAACCTTTTTCATAACTTATTGGCATCGTTGCTAGTGCTTTTTTTATCCCATCAACGATTGCCTCCGGAGTGACGTCATCTACAAGGATACCGCATTGGTATTCACGTAGCAGGCGAGGCAGGTCACCTACTGGCGTAACTATCACGGGGCACTTACACTGCATAGCATCCGAAAATATTACTGGGATACTCTCAATTCTAGAGGGGATAATCAGATAGTCGGTATTCACAAGCAGCGCTTTGGCTTCATCTCGATTGAGATACTGACCAATACGTACCGGTCGATCAAGCCTACTCAGTACGGTAGCTTTTTCACGAACCACTTCATCTAAAGGCCCGCCACCCTCTATTCGAACAGAGTCGATCTTTTCCCAGTCATCGTCAGAAAGCATCATCAACGCATCGAGTAAAATATCGATACCCTTATTAGAATGCCAGCGTCCAAGAAAACTAAGTCTATACGGCCAGGTATCACGGAGGCGATTATTCTGTGTCTCTAACACCCGAGTACTTGGTAAAAAGTGACATTCGGAATTCGATATTGTTCTTACGTCCACTGATAAGTCATAGCCATCAGCAAACTGAACCTGCGCACCTACCAATACACTTTTCAAAACTTTCCTAACAAAAGGAATGGTACCTAATGACCATATATCACTACCCAATGCCCAGGTGCTATACGGGATATTATATTTCCGGCCAGCGCTTCTCGCCCAATACCCGCTGGGCAACGCCCATAAAGCAAGAATATGATCTGGGCGAAATTCTTTAACCGCGTTGTTACTACACCTTTGCCCACTCGATAACGTCCCAAATATTTTTTGCCATTGCAGAGGATTAAATGGATTTAAGGTTGAAAGCGCCGCGTCCGTAGAAACAAACCTATAGATATCAATACCATCACAAGATTCAACCAATTCTTGGTCAAACCCAGGTGCAACAACGGCTACTTCAGCTATTTTAGACAGTGCCGATACGAAATCTTCAACAAAAGATCCGGCAGCTTCAGTACCATCATTTTGTCTAGGGTACGATGTGCTTATAAGTAAAATACGCATTTGAGTTTCTTATCATTCATTCGTTATAAGCTGTAAGTAACTACACATCTAAGAAATGGCTAAAGCCATGATCTAGCCGTAATCTCATGAAATAGTTTTTTAGTAAAATCTATTTTTTGACTCTGATCCATATGAGATCCATCAGGAAGAAAAAAACTATCTATCCCATCAATATCATCAAAATGTAGTGCTTTAACACCGCTATTAGAGACCGCGTTCCAAAAAACACCTTTTGGGTAGCGACGTTCATCAATAGTATGAATCAGTTTATCCGTTGGCATTCGCATGAACATAACGCTACCACCACGACCCTCTATGGTTTTGACTAAGCTGACCAATCGATTTGTATTCTCACTCAAAAAAGCAGTAGAGCTTTGTCTTATTGTAGAGATTTCGAACCGCATCGCTTCATAAAATTCATCAAAAGTATTTGGGGGGAAGTTATCTGGCACATACCCAAGGTGCCTCAATACTCGACCCATATAGAAGTCAGGTTGCTTAACAAGGCCGTAGTCTGCATAACGATCTCTTAAAACCGTGGTTTTTAAATAAATTACACCGGGGACACCGTTTATAATCCGCTCAAATAATTGATTGTTCCCAATTTCTATCGAATGGTAGTTTGAAACAATTTGGAATATTGCGTTAAGTTGAGCATCTAAGTTCGGTGCAATCGTACCCCTATGGCGCTGCTCATAGCTGGCGATCCACCGCGAAACCGTACCAGTACTCACATACGGTTTGGAAATTGTGCTTTCTTGCAGTGCAACGATAACAGTCCCATTAAACAAAGGGTCGTTCGCCAGGTTCTCTAGCACCGGCACCCCGTCCTGCCCGTCAATTGCTAACTGAACTACAGAGCGTTTGGACAAACGCTGTAATTCCTCAACATCGATATCAAGCTGGATTCGTGAAGCCCCAACTAAAATAATTGGGTTAGTATATTTGTTTGCAAGCTCGCGGTGACTACCCCATAACGCTGAGCTATCACTAACCCAAGGGCTATATCCACGATACCCTAAATAAAACTCGCTCGAAGCCACAACGATAATACATATCAATACAGATGCTAAGAGTGAATCCCACCACGAATTATTAGCTCGATTAGAACTGAAAATAGATAAACGCACGGCTATCTTCCTTTGAAGCTATATATATGGCAATAAGCGAAAAACTCAGTATTAGAGATTTGCACCATTGCGGGAAAGAGCGGTATAAGGACAGTGCATTGCTGCTTCGTGTCATGTTTTGCCAAAAGAGCATCAGTGAAATGATGATAAGGGTTACACACACCTGCCACTGGGATACGACAAGGGCATCACCATAATTGCCCAGTCCAGAAAATATCGACTGCGTTTGATCCAAATTTTCAGATCTAAAAGGCACCCACGATAAAGAAATTAGAACGAAGGTTAAAAGCCTTACCCACCTGCAGTTCATTTTAGTACGAAATGCAGGAAAACGATTCAGTAACGTATGTTCAATTAGCAGATAAATGCCTTGCAACACGCCCCAGGCCACATAGTTCCATGCTGCACCGTGCCATAGCCCACCCAATAGCATCGTAATCATGAGGTTAATGAGTGTTCTTGTCCGTCCCTTTCGATTCCCTCCTAATGAAATATACAAGTAGTCGCGGAGCCAACTCGAAAGTGAAATATGCCAACGCTCCCAAAAATCCGAGAAACCGCTCGCAGCATACGGCGATTTAAAATTTTCAGGAAGTGTAAAGCCAAGGATAATTGCCAAACCAAGCGCACAGCTGGTATACCCTGAGAAATCGAAATAGATCTGCCCTGAAAAGGCCAGCATTGCAACCAATGAATCGATTGCAGAAATATTTTCACTCGAATAAACCGCATCTACAATGGGTGAAAGAAAAGCATCAGCAAGGACAATTTTTGAAAAAAGGCCGAAAACAAAAAGTGTAGCACCTCTACTAAAACGCTCTTTAGTGATCCTACGTTCACGTGCCAACTGCGGTAAAAACTGGCCTGCCCGCACGATTGGCCCTGCAACCAGTTGAGGAAAAAAACTAACAAAAAGAGCAAAATTCAGGATATTTTGCTCTGGTTCGATATTCTTTCTATAGATATCGATAGTATATGAAAGGGTTTGGAAGGTATAAAAAGATATGCCGATGGGGAGGATTATATCTAATGCTGTTGAGTTAACATCAAACCCCATTAGGCTCGCTACACTAACTATATTCCCATCAATAAAGCTTGCGTACTTAAAGTAGCCTAACAAACCCAAATTGGTTATCAAGCTTACCCAAAGCCATGATTTCCTTCGGGCGTTGCTTGTTGCTTTATGAATTTTCCTAGCTACATTCCAGTCAACAACTGTGGAAAATACAAGCAGTATTGTAAGCTCGGGCCGCCACGAAGCGTAAAATAAATAACTCACGAACAACAGCCACGTTTTTTTTAAGTTCCATGAAGGTAATAAATGGTACCCACCCATTACCACCAAGCAAAACAACAAAAAAATTAGAGAATCAAATTGCATATACGTTATCGCGCTGTTTTAACACCATTCATTTTTTCGCTTAAGCATCAAGAATGTGTGTAGAGAAAAAAGCTATTTTTTATACATTAATGTTGTAATTTGTTCCGCCAATAAGCCAAATATAAAAATCAATATAGACCCCATAAAAAGCAGCAACGACATATTAGTGAAGCGGCCTTCCGTCATAAAGGTATAACTATATAAACCCAAACCCATCACCAAATTCATGAGCGCAGCCGGTGCGAATATTTTTAGCGGTGAATACAAAGTAGCGACTTTAACGATAATAAGTAGAAAACGAAGTCCTTCTCGCATCGGATTTATATGGCTTTTTCCCTTTCGTTGGTTAGCGTGAATCGGATGATAAGCGACGCTATAACCGTTGCGAAAAAATGCCATTGTAGATGTAGTCGGGTATGAAAATCCGTTAGGAAGAAGATATAAAAACTCTCTAAATTTGGAGGCCTTAACGGCACGAAAACCCGAAGTTAGATCCTTAATCTTATGCCCTACAACCATTGATGCGATTTTGTTGTACAGTTTATTTGCTACCAACCGGCCAAAAGTTGCTTGCGATGAATTACTACGAGCACCAACGACCATATCGAATCCTTCATCCATTTTCAGCAACAATGCTTGGATATCAGACGGTTTATGCTGCGAATCAGCATCCATGAATACTAGTGTTTCACCGCTGGCATGTCTCGCCCCGGTTTTAACTGCTGCACCGTTACCAATTGAGTAAGGGTGTGAAATGACCTTCACGCCGAATTTTTCGCAAATTTCTACGGTTCGATCTGTAGAGCCGTCGTCCACTACAATCACCTCAGCTTCGGGGAATTTTTCACAGAGCTCCGGCAACACTATACCAAGTCCATACTCCTCATTTTTTGCAGGTAAAACTATGCTCAATGTATCCATATAGATCCTATACTCGGTTAACTCTTGGTATCAGTTGCGGCCAACTTTGCACTTATCAATTGGCTTAAAAGGGAGCGTACGATGGTGGTTTCATCGCGAATGGAGTCTTTATCTTTTTCTATCAGCAACATTATTTCAGCTTTAGCTTCTTCAAAGCGCTCATATTCAATGAGGAAACGAATTTTGTACACTGCATATGCAGTTGTCTTAGGATCGCCTAAAATAGCCTTATCATAGGAATGACTGGCACTTTCTACATCTCCAAGCAATTGGTGATATCGTGCCGTGAAAAATGCTTTTTTCGACTGCCCGATTTCATTGTCGGAATTCACTCCAACCCCTAAGGTATCTAGCAATGCGAACACTTCTTCACTCTTTAGATCACATCGATTAGTTTCAAGATTTCCAATCAAATTTTCGGTCGCTAACCATGTGTACGCGGTCAAATATGCTCCCTGGGTTGCATTCATCGCCTGTTCTTTTATTTCTGGGGTAAGTATTTTGAAAACGCACGCCGCGGACAGTATATGGATTGCCCCTCCAGAATTCCATGGTTGAAGTTTATAGGCAATATTTAGATGTTCCAGCACCCTATCAGTTCGCCCATATCGAGCAAGTAGGTTCGCCCTGGCATTATGCGCTCGCGCTGATTTAGGGTGATCTATAACGTTCACCAACGTAAGCTTCTCAGCGCTCTCCCATGTACTTACTCGCACGCTCAGTACAAACATACAAACAATACAAAACCCGCCTGCAGCCAACTGGCCACACCATTTCAGTTTTACCACTTTCGGTATATAAACGATCAACAACATCGATAACGAAAGTGATACTCCGTAAAGGGCTAAATAATTCCTATGCTCAAATATCATTTCCAGGGGTAAAATTGTTGATTCCATCGCATGAGCGATCGCAAACCAAGCAACACCAAATAACATCATGCTACGTTTTTTATGTACGACGGAAACCACACATAAAGATAAGACCCCTATTGCTGAGGCGAGACGAACAAAAGTACCCCAGCCAAATTCTCGAATTATAGGGAAATCATCGTGATACAACGAAAACTCCGACAAGTTAGGCAATAAAATTAGTTGAATATAATAAAACAGTATGTGTATTTGACTAAGTATTCGCTCGTATAGACTAAATGGCCTTGCTTCGTAGCCCACCAAAAGTGAATCGAGCTTATATATTAAACCTACAATCCCTATTACTGCAGGAACAATGACGAAGAGTGTTCGTATAAACCACCTTCTCCATACGAGATGCCTTTCAGCATTCCATTCAACACTATGAGGAGCAGAGGGTCGGTCACTACTCTTAGGCATAAAAAAGAAACATTCAATTGCAAACGTAAATAAAATACACAACGCAGCATTTTCTTTAGATAAAAGGGCTAAGGCCAAACAAATGGGATATCCAACAATAATTAGGCTGACGCCAAATCTTTTACCGTCTTCTATTCGGACTCTACCGACCACATAGAAAATTAGCGTACAAGTTGTGAACAACGCGCTCAGTTGTGCCATGCGTTGAACTATATATAAGACGGTACTAACGTGAAGGGGATGAATCAACCATATAAAGGCAGATAGCGCCGCAATAGAGACTGCCTGTTTGGACAATTTTGTAAGCAATAGCAGCCTAAAACCCAAATAGAACAGTGCTAAAGAAGTAAGGCAATGAATCATGAAGTTATGATACTTGTAGTAGTAAGTACCAAATCCATGGAAGTAATGCGTTAAACCAAAGCTTAACGAAGAAACACCTCTCCCGAATAATCCACTGAAATTGTGCGTTACCACATGAAGAAGCGAATACCAATCAAGACTATGTAGTTTAGCACCACCTAAGTTGCCTCGATCATCCAATAGCATCGGGCCAGAAAAACCATCCACATACAATAGAAAGGCCATCCCCAGCAATCCTGCAAGACAGGTGGTACTAAGTATAAAACGTAAATAATTATTCATATAAAAATCACAGCCAAAAAATGCCGGCGTAAATACGCCGGCATAGATTCAGTATTCTATAGCTGGGTTATCACTAAGGCATAGTGACGTTTTCTAGATTTCTACAGCTCGCAGGAAGATATTTTGTACCTTCCACTGCCGCACAAACCCAAATCACTCTACCAAGAGTCTTAATACCTTCGTATCTCATCATGATGTCATGTGTATCTACTGTGCCCCTAACTTCAACGGCAGCCCGAGTAGCGCTCACATAATCATATGTTACCAAGAAAACATACTGGCCTGTCGCCGTAGTAACACCAACTTGATCTCCACTGACAGTGGCAGGCCAAGGATCTGCAGCGTGAAAGGCGGCCCACTCAGACATCGAAGTTTTACTATCGGATGCTGCTAATGGAAATTCTGCCGCCTTCGCACGACTTATGTAATCCTGATACGCAGGTAACGCTACCGCTGCCAAAATACCAATAATCGCTACTACGATCATCAATTCAATCAGGGTAAAACCCTTTTGCACTTTGTTCATGGTGAATCTCCGTCAATTTTGAAACAAATTAATTTAGTACATTAAAATACAGAGTAAAAATCGACCCAACCTGGATCAGCTAACCCCGAACTACTGCCTTCGGTATTGCGTACTGTCGCCCCGTCTTCAGGTAGGGTGTCCTTGAACTCAGCCCATTAATGAACTCTGCTCTTACCTTCACACTGCAAGGTAAATGCCAACCTGACGAAAATGTCATTTTTCATTCCGGACACATAAAGAAATAGGTGAATACGGTGGTTTTGTCAAAATTTTGCACACATAATAATGAAGAGCCATCAATCCATTCTATAAATGTGACCAATAGCGTCAGGATATAACCAAATTTAGTTTCACGCTACGTCACATGTGTTTAAAAAACATACGCCTTCCGCCAACAAGTTTTGCCCCACATTATCTTTTAGAACGTGGCTGCAAGAGCCAGCCTGAGCGATGCCATTAATATTTTACAATCCAATTGCTGCATCGTCGGACGTAGTATTAAAAACCAAATACACATATAAAGCAGTTGATCTATACTCAATGCATTATTGGGCGCTTTGAGCCTCCAGTTAAATGAACTGATCCTCATTAACTAAAATACAGCCAAACATAAAATTTCAAGAGTATTAATGGAAGCAATCGCACTACCTCTAAGCGGATTACCCAAACGATTGGTCGATGAGGGTATTCTTATTGAGGAGCACGCTCAGGATGCTTTAAGCCAAGCAAATCAGAGTAACACTCCTTTCGTTGCGCACCTTGTAGCTAATGGTTTGGCATCAAGTACAGACATTGCTTTAGCTGCATCGTCACATTTTGGAACGCCTGTTCTAGATTTGTCTGCGTTTGATACTGAACTATTCCCTAAAGATGTTGTGGATATCAAACTTATCCGCATGCATCACACCATCCCATTGTTCAAAAGGGAGAACCGCCTTTATATAGCGGTTTCTGACCCTACCAATCTTCGAGCCCTTGATGAGCTTACTTTTCATACAGGGATCAGCACACAAGCGATACTGGTAGAAGAAGATAAACTTAGCGAAACCATTGCGAAGTTTCTTGAGCAAGACGAAGACCAAATGCTGGACTTGGACGGATTTGACGACGCTGACCTGGATGGTCTGGATATTGGTGCCACGCAAGAGGAAGAAGACAAAGATGACAAGAGCGAGGAGGTCGATGAGGCCCCTATTGTCCGGTTCATCAACAAGGTATTGCTAGACGCCATTAAAATGGGTGCGTCGGATATTCACTTCGAACCCTACGAAAAAATATACCGTGTCCGGTTTAGAACCGACGGTATTTTGCACGAACGCACAAGACCACCGCAAAACATTGCTGCGCGCATTACCGTACGTCTTAAAGTCATGTCACAAATGGACATTTCTGAAAGGCGTGTCCCTCAAGATGGCCGTATCAAACTTAAGCTCACGCGTACTCGCTCGATCGATTTTCGGGTTAACACGCTCCCAACTCTGTGGGGGGAAAAAATTGTACTGCGTATTTTAGACCCAACCAGTGCGCAAATGGGCATTGACTCTCTTGGGTATGAGCCTGATCAAAAAGAGCTGTTTATGAAAGCTCTTCACAGGCCTCAGGGCATGATTCTTGTAACAGGCCCGACCGGTAGTGGTAAAACGGTATCTCTATATACCGGCCTTAATATTCTTAACAATGATGAACGTAATATTTCAACCGCGGAAGATCCTGTAGAAATAAACCTGGAAGGCATTAACCAGGTCAACATGAACTACAAAGTAGGACTCGACTTTGCTGAAGCATTGAGAGCCTTCTTGCGACAAGATCCAGATATCATCATGGTGGGTGAAATCCGGGATATCATAACCGCTGAAGTTGCTATTAAGGCGGCTCAAACAGGCCACTTGGTGCTATCGACATTACATACCAACAGTGCCGCCGAAACGCTCACTCGTTTGCGAAATATGGGTGTACCTGCATTCAATATCGCAACATCAGTGAGTCTAATTATCGCGCAACGATTAGCTCGTAAGCTATGCGAACACTGTAAAGAGCCGGTAACCATTCCTGAAGAAACGCTCATAGAAGAAGGGTTTCACACGGAAGATTTAGCAGATCTAGCTCTTTATGATGCAATCGGCTGTGATAAATGCAACAAAGGGTACAAAGGCCGAGTGGGCATATACGAAGTGGTACCCATATCCCCTGAGTTAGCGAAAATCATTATGTCGGATGGCAACTCCATTCAAATTGCCGAGCAAGCCCATAACGTTGAAGGATACAACAACCTCCGACAATCAGGGCTACTGAAGATCAGACAGGGCATTACCACTCTTAAAGAAATCAACCGAATTACGAAGGACTAATCATGGCAACCAACGCACCATCAAGGCAGACCTTTACTTGGAGCGGAAAAGACCGCAATGGGCAAAAAACCAGCGGTGAAATGGATGGGATGAGCATTTCATTGGTTAAGGCGCAGCTCAGAAAACAGGGCGTCATACCGACAAAAGTAAAGAAAAAATCTAAGCCGCTGTTCGCCGCCAGAAAAAAGGCTATCAAGCCTATGGATGTTGCTAACTTTACCCGTCAACTTGCCACAATGATGAAAACTGGCGTCCCGCTAGTCCAGTCATTTGAAATCGTCGCTGATGGACTCGACAACAGAAGTATGGCCGAGCTCGTCGAAAAGATTAAAGATGATGTTTCAGGCGGAGATAGCTTTGCATCCGCCATTGCTAAACACCCCAAATATTTCGATGACCTGTTTTGCAGTTTAGTGGGTGCCGGTGAGGATTCTGGCTCGCTGGATACTATGCTTGACCGAGTCGCGACCTACAAAGAAAAAACTGAAGCGATGAAAACCAAAGTCAAAAAAGCCATGAAGTACCCGATCACCATCATTCTCATTTCAGTCGTGGTGACCGCAATACTACTGATAAAAGTAGTACCCACGTTTGAGAATATTTTTTCTAGCTTTGGTGCAGAATTACCCGTTTTTACAAGAATGGTCATTAGCCTATCCGAAGTAGTTCAAGAATGGTGGTTTATGGCATTTATAATATCCGCCGCCGCTACCACTGGATATAAAGAAGCTATGCATCGCTCGGAAAAATTTGCGCATTCGATCGATCGGCTGGCTCTTAAGCTTCCTGTCATTGGTCCTATTATTAATCAATCTGCTGTTGCCCGGTTTGCTCGGACTCTATCTACTACATTTGCTGCCGGTGTGCCGCTAGTCAATGCTCTTGATTCGGTTGCCGGCGCCTGCGGCAACATCGTCTATGAAGAAGCTGTTTATAAAATTCGAAACGACGTAACCTCAGGACAGCAATTACAGTTTGCGATGAAAAGCGCCAATGTTTTTCCATCCATGCTAATTCAAATGGTTGGCATTGGGGAAGAATCTGGAACACTTGATGAAATGCTTGATCGTGTTGCAAGCCGTTATGAGGATGAAGTGGATGACTCGGTTGACAGTTTATCCGCCATGATGGAACCCATGATTATGTCTGTACTTGGTGTATTAGTCGGTGGCCTCGTGATGGCGATGTACTTGCCTATCTTCCAAATGGGTAACGTGGTTTAACCTCAGCCCCCAAATCCACCTTTTTCTATATTCGCCGCTGCCTGATACTTACTCAAGTTATTCGGCAGCGGCTTACTGCATGTATCTTATGATCCCTTACTTCATTGCCAATCCGATATTTTTTATCACCGTAGTTTCTATTCTTGGGTTATTAGTCGGAAGCTTCCTTAACGTTGTGATTCACCGCCTGCCTCTCATGCTAGAAAAACAGTGGGGAGAACAATGTCGGCTGTTACTTGAAGAACATAACGCCAATGAAGCAATCAGCTCGGAAACCGACAGCGCAGCAGCAAAACCTGACAAACCCTATAACCTTATTTGGCCTGGCTCCCATTGCCCAAACTGCCAGCACGTTATACGAAGCTGGCAAAACATCCCCATCATCAGCTACCTGTTTTTGGGTGGGAAATGCTCCGGCTGTCGCCAATCGATCTCCATCCGTTACCCGTTAGTTGAACTGACTTCAGGCATATTAGCTGCGGCTATCGCGGTTAACTTCGGTGTGACGTTGCAAACGTTATGGGCTTTGCTACTGATGTGGAGCTTACTATCGTTGACAATGATCGATATCGACCATCAGTTGTTACCCGATAACATTACATTACCGTTACTGTGGCTTGGGCTTGTATTAAACCTCTTCGGGCAATTCGTATCCATTGAGGATGCGCTATGGGGTGTAATCGGCGGATACTTAAGCTTATGGCTGGTCTATTGGGGCTTTAAAATAGCTACAGGCAAAGAAGGCATGGGCTATGGCGATTTCAAATTACTCGCTGCGCTGGGCGCGTGGATGGGTTTCCAAATGCTGCCTCTCATTATTCTAATGTCGGCATTCGTAGGCGCTGTTATCGGCGTTTTCATGATCGTGCTACAAGGCCGCGACAAAGAAATCCCAATCCCGTTTGGACCCTATCTTGCTGCAGCAGGATTTATTGCATTGCTTTGGGGTGATACACTGGTCAGCTCATATTTACAGTTTGCGGGGCTCCAATAAGATAAATCGAGCTACCACAAACGACGACCAAGCGAGATTTATACATGCTTATCATCGGATTAACAGGTGGCATTGGTAGCGGGAAAACCGCCGCTTCAGATCATTTTCAGGCACTCGGCATTACCATCGTCGATGCCGACGTCGCATCAAGAACCGTGGTTGAACCAGGCAAACCTGCTTTACAAAAAATCGCCGAACGCTTTGGTCCAGAAATGATACTGGATGACGGCGGGCTCAATCGGGCACTCATGCGTACCCGAGTATTCGCAACCGAAGAAGATCGCCTATGGTTGGAAGCATTACTTCACCCGCTAATCGGTGAAGAAATCGCGCAAGGCCTCCAAAATAGCACCTCGCCCTATTCCATATTGGTATCGCCATTATTGCTAGAAACGACTCAAGCTTCATTCGTTGCCCGAGTACTGGTGATTGATGTACCGGTAGATGTACAAGTTGAACGTACAATGGCTCGCGACAACAACTCAGAAGAGCAAGTTCGAGCCATCGTTGCTGCGCAGTCTGACCGACAGCAACGCCTAGAAAAAGCAGACGACGTCATTGTTAACGACAAAGACCTTGCAGCGCTTCACAAAAATGTCGAAACCCTTCATCAAACTTACCTAAAACTGGCGAATAATTGATGAGCAATTCGAAGAAACCAAGCGTATCCAATGCTACAAACAATGAACCCAGCGCTCGTATATTACCCTGCCCTACCTGCAGCAAGCCCGCAGCTTGGGTTACCACTAATAACGCACGGCCTTTTTGCTCAGACCGCTGCAAACTAATTGACCTTGGCGCATGGTCAAGCGGTGAACATGCGATTCCCGGAGAGCCGGTAATTCAATTCAGTGAGTCCGACGAGATCGATTTCTAAGCCGTTAATCGTTCAGGTTACATGGCTCATTGAATAGTCGAACCCCTGCGATACCCTGCGCACCTGCATCCAATGCTCTTTGAAAATCCGAATGCTGCATACCACCAAGGGCGAATACAGGCACCGCGCACTGACCAACGAGTTCTGAAAACTTCGGCCAACCCAAAGGGTTTGCCTCAGGATGAGTTGTAGTGGGCAAGACAGGCGATAAGCTTATATAGTCCGCACCTATTTGCTGTGCGTGCTGTATTTCGGCTAAGTTATGGCATGAAACGCCAAGCATTTTACCTTCGTCTATTGGGCGCTGTTTCAATGGACTGAGTTGTTGCTGGGTCAGGTGAATACCAGCAGCATCAATCTGTTGTAGTAATGTCGGAGCGGCGTTTAGTATTGTCTTAGCACCAAAAGACCCACACAATTCCATTACCTCTTGCGCAGCAGTCAAATATTGCTGTTCAGACCAGGTTGGTGCCCGAAACTGAACCAGCTGAGTTTCTTTGTTGAGGTGCCTTTTTAGGAATTCGATTAACTCAGAAAGAGTATCTTTTTGAGGGGTAATTACGTAACTAGAGGGCAAGCTTATTGCTGAAATAATCGTTCGATTTGCGGCAGGGAAGCTGTAATCCGTTAAGTTATCTTGTTCAACCCAACAAATTTTTTGTCCTTCTTTCCCTTCGGGTTTACCTTCAAACTGATCAACCAGCCAAACATGTAACAACACTGAACGGTCGCTGTATTGATGCGGTATTGAAATCAGTGGGCGAGCGCCAGTAATCTCGATGCCGAGCTCTTCATTAATTTCTCTTACCAATGTTTGTTTTATAGATTCACCCGGTTCAACTTTGCCACCGGGAAATTCCCATAATCCACCTTGATGGAGGTGTTCAGGACGTTTTGCTATCAGAAATCGATTTTCAGAATCTCGAATAGCTGCAACCGCAACTTCAAGATGCATCGTTGAATACCACTAGTAATGTGTACAACACACCTACGTACGATATTCCGCATTGATACGAACATAGTCATAGGACAGATCTGTAGTCCAAAGCTTTTCAATATGCTCGCCGCGGCCTAGCCGAATCAAAATTGTAAACGCTTCTTTTGCCATTACCGCCGCACCCAGTTCTTCACGGTAACTTTCTGCTCGGCCACCGTTTTCAACGATACAAACTTGGTCTAGATAAATAGAGATGCCGTTGATATCTAAATTAGAAATTCCGGAGCGCCCAACCGCTGCCAAAATACGGCCCCAGTTAGGGTCGCTGGCAAAAATAGCTGTTTTAACTAACGGGGATTCAGCAACAGTATAACCAACCCCAAGTGCTTCCGATTGATCCTGCGCGCCTTCAACCACAACCTCAACCAGTTTTGTAGCCCCTTCTCCATCTCGAATAATCTCGACGGCTAGGTGCTCGCAAGCTCGATCTAATAGATTTTGAAACTGCTTAGCGTTGCTGCTGTTAACATCAGAAATTAAAGACAGATTGGTTTGGCCACTTGCAATCAACATGCAGGCATCGTTGGTTGAAGTATCGCCATCAATCGTAATTCTATTAAAGGATTTATTGGCCGCTTTAAGCAACATCGAATTCAATGTCGATGATTCAATCTTCGCGTCTGTCGCTATAAAAGCCAGCATCGTTGCCATATCAGGCTTAATCATGCCTGCGCCTTTACTGATCCCGGTAACCGTAACCGGGCAGCCATCGATCACGATGTTTTCAGAAAAACCCTTAGGCCGAGTATCCGTAGTCATGATTGCGCGCGCTGCATACTCCCACGCCGAATCAGATAGATTACCTAATAGTTCAGGTACTGTAGATACAACTTTACCTGCTGGTAATTGCTCACCAATCACGCCGGTCGAAAAGGGCAACACTTGTGCTCTTTGAGTACCACTATGAGCTGCGACCGCATCACAACATTGAATCGCTGCATCAATTCCGGACTGCCCCAAACCTGCATTGGCGTTACCAGAATTAATCAATAAATACCGTGTATCAGCGCCTCTAAGGTGTTGTTTACAAATGGTAACCGGTGCTGCGCAAAATGCGTTTTTAGTGAAAACGCCGGTGCAAGTTGCACCAATAGGCACTTCGATTAACGTCAGATCCGGGTGATTTTTATATTTAACCCCAGCACAGGCTGTCGCTAATCGAACACCTTTAATTGGGAACATTTGAGGAAATGAATCTAAACCAATAGCCACAGAAAACGCCTAATTTTTATTGTAAATTTTAATCGATTTTATAAAAAAATTAGAGTGTCTATTCTAATTTTCCGTGACACTGCTTGTATTTTTTACCCGACCCACAAGGGCATGGCTCGTTACGGCCTACTTTTTTACCCGTACGCACAAAGGGTTGATCCCCAGGTGTTATGGATTCTCTATTTCCGTTATCGGCAGGTGATGGTTGCTGCGCTTGCGCGATCGCAGAGGTCTCAGCATGCTCAAAGGCCATTTGCGCCTCTGCTTGCATTTCAAGTCGTTTACGTTCCATTTCATCGACATCGTCGAGCTTTATTTGAACTTTAGAAAGAAACCGAACCACTTCATGTTTTAGGTTGCTCAGCATGCTTTCAAATAGCTCAAAAGATTCTCTTTTGTACTCTTGCTTAGGGTTCTTCTGCGCATACGCACGCAAATGAATACCTTGGCGTAAGTGGTCCATAGACGCCAAATGTTCTTTCCACAAAGTATCTAACACTTGCAGCATCACTTGTTTTTCAAGTGTACGTATTTCATCGCCAACTAACTGAGATTTTTCTTCATACACTGCTATTAACTGTTCAAGCACTTTTTCACGCAGTGTAACTTCATGCAAGCTGCTGTCTTCTTCAAGCCATTTAGCCAGTGGTAACTCTAAATCGAATTCCGTTTCGAGCTGTTTTTCCAAACCCGGAACATCCCACTGTTCCTCAATACTTTGCGGTGGAATATAGTCATCGATAACTTCATGCAATACGTCACTTCGAATCAGTTCAATGGTTTCAGAAATATCATCCTGCTCCATTAAATCGTTACGCTGTTTGTAAATAATTTGCCGTTGGTCGTTTGCAACGTCATCGTATTCAAGTAACTGTTTACGGATATCGAAGTTGCGGCCTTCTACTTTCCGTTGTGCTTTTTCAATGGCGCTACTTACCATTTTATGTTCTATCGCTTCGCCTTGCTCCATACCCAATTTCTGCATAAAACCTCTCATCCGGTCTGATGCAAAAATCCTCATTAGGTTGTCTTCAAGTGAAAGGTAAAAACGCGACTCGCCTGCATCGCCCTGACGGCCAGATCGGCCGCGCAGCTGGTTATCAATTCGGCGTGACTCATGGCGTTCGGTGCCAATAATATAAAGCCCACCCGCTTCCAACACTTGTTTATGGCGCTCTTCCCATTCGGTTCGGCGTGTTTCTATTTCCGACTCAGAAGGGTTTTTAAGTTTGGAAATTTCAACTTCAACATTACCACCAAGTACAATATCCGTACCTCGACCAGCCATATTGGTGGCTATAGTAATAGCGCCAGGCCGTCCTGCTTCGGCAATAATATCCGCTTCTTTTTCGTGGAATTTTGCATTCAAAACATTATGTTTAACTTTCTTTTCATCAAGAAACTTAGAAATAAGTTCCGAGCTTTCAACAGACGCTGTACCTACTAAAACCGGTTGTGAACTTTCTTGGCACTGGCGAATATGATCAACAATTGCTTCGTATTTTTCAGAGGTAGTCATGAAGATCAAATCATTTTGATCTTTTCTCACCATTGGCTTGTTGGTTGGAATGACGACTACATCCAAGCCATAAATTTGGTGAAACTCAAATGCTTCGGTATCTGCTGTACCGGTCATTCCCGACAAATTATTGTATAAACGGAAATAGTTTTGGAAGGTTGTTGACGCCAAGGTTTGACTTTCATTTTGTATTGCCACGCCTTCTTTTGCTTCTAGCGCTTGGTGCAGGCCTTCAGACAAACGTCGCCCGGGCATGGTTCGGCCGGTGTGTTCGTCAACCAATAAAACTTCGCCATCACGGACGATATAATCGACATTTTTTTGGAACAAAACATAGGAGCGTAGTGCCGAGTGAACATGATGCAGCAGGCGTAAATTGGTTGGGGCGTATAAACTATCTCCCTCTTCCAGCAGCTGGTTTTCAATCATTAACCCTTCAATGACTTCATGGCCGTCTTCAGTGAGTTCTACCTGGCGTTGTTTTTCATCAACAACATAATGCCCTGGCGTAACTTCTACGCCTTCATCAGCTTCTTCTTGACGCGTTAAATGGCTGATAAAGCCATCAACTTTTTTATATAGCTCAGAGCTGTCTTCGGCAGCGCCAGAAATAATCAGCGGTGTTCGTGCTTCATCGATAAGTATTGAATCAACTTCATCAACTACAGCAAAATTGAGTTCGCGCTGGGACTTGTCTTCTACTCTGAAGGCCATGTTGTCGCGTAAATAATCGAACCCAAACTCGTTGTTTGTGCCATACACAACGTCTGCTTGATACGCCGCTTTCTTCGTTTCTGGCTCTTGCCCCGGGACAATAACATCTACCGTAAGGCCTAAACCTTCGTAAATAGGCGACATCCAGTTTGCATCACGTGTTGCAAGGTATTCATTCACCGTAACTAAATGCACGCCTTTCCCAGATAAGGCATTAAGGTAAGCCGGTAATGTTGCTACCAATGTTTTACCTTCACCGGTTCGCATCTCTGCGATGCGCCCTTCGTGCAAGGTAATACCGCCGAGCATTTGCGTATCGAAATGACGCATATTCATAAAGCGCTTACCTGACTCACGCACACAAGCAAATGCTTCGGGCAGTACATCTTCTAAAGTAGCGCCTTGCTCCAGCCTACTACGAAATTCAACAGTTTTTTCTTTGAGCGCTTCATCCGAAAGGGATGAAATAGGCTCTTCAAATGTATTAATATTTTTTACTATCTTCCCCATCCGCTTTAATTCACGGTCATTTTTGGTTCCGATAAGACGTTTTGCTAACCCAAACATAGTATTTACTTCAGTAAGAACAAAGGAGGAATGAGGGATCTAAACACAGCTGCTTTCTAGCTTTGCCTTTAATAGACGAAAGCGAAAACACAGTGACGATAACAGAGACACGACTAAACGAAAATAAATCCAAAAAATTGAGCCACAAATACGGTATCAAAATTAATGCCGCCGATTGAGATAAGTTTTGGGGTCAACGACACGTCCCTGTTTATATACTTCAAAATGAACATGGGGGCCGGTAGATCGCCCCGAACTACCCATTTTAGCGATGTAATCTCCCTGGCTAATTACATCACCTTTATTAACCAACAGTTTATCGGCATGCGCATATCGCGTTACATAACCGTCGCCGTGGTCAGTTTCAACCATTTTTCCGTAACTGCTTCGCTTACCAGACCAAGTCACAACGCCTGGTGCTACGGCAATAATATTGGAACCTTGCTTACCGGCAAAATCGACTCCGGCATGCCAAGCTGGCTTGCCTGTAAATGGGTCCGTTCTTCGGCCAAACGCAGAGGACATCCAGCCTTTTAAAATAGGCCTGCGTGTTACTACCATACCTTGGCCAATATGACGGCTTTCAAGCATGGCTTCCAAAATTTCAAGCTGACGGCTTCGGTCGGATATCAGCTGATCTAACTGTTGAAGCTGACCAGCCATACTGCGCTCAAGCCTTTGTTCAAGTGATTCAGAAGCGGCGACGACTGAATTTACTTCAGGACCACCCAGCGCTGGGTTCTGAGAGAAATCGAATTCACCGCGAGTAAGCTTCGCGACACGGGTTAACCGGTCACCTAATGCATCGAGCCTAACAAGACGCGCATGCAGCATGGCAATTTCCGTCATTAAAGTATCAACCTGAGCTTGTATCTCTGTGCGGGTTAACAACAGCTCTTTTTGAATTAAAAACTGGCTATCCTGTAGCTCAACCATTGAATGCTTAAATTGGTCGACAGGCTTTTGAGCCAACTGGTATCCAAAGACACCGCTGAGTAACAGCAAGGAGCACAAACAGAGTAATAAAACCCATTGTGATTTGGCTGAAACTGCGACGTTGTGAATCGACTGATTTTTCTTGCGGATAATTAAAATATTGAGCATGCTTAGCGGGATAAATAATACTGACTGATTTCACTGAATGATCGCTAAATTTTAGCACAAAGTGCCAAATACGCTGAACACCTAATTCGACTCAACGCAGAGAAACTGTTGAAAACCACCAAACCTAAACCCTTTTCGGCTGCTCAAGGCGGTATTTTGGCATCGATGCTAAAGAAAGCTGGCCAGCTTTCAAGTATTAGCAGCCTCGTAATCCAAGAACTTCCGAAACAAGCGCGACCACATTGCGCGGTTGGAGAGTTTATAAATGGTGAGTTATGCCTAATTATTGAAAATGGCGGGTGGAGCACAGCGATCAGGTATCAGCAAAACAACATTCTGAAGAAACTAAAAACCCACCCTGAATTCCATGCTTTATCTAAAATCACTATAAAGACTCGGCCTACCCCAGAAAAATTGCTTGCCGACAAAAGCAATGAATCTAAACCATTCGCAGGTCAATCCGATCAATTGATACATCGGCCTACTAAAAGCGCGGCTCAGCCAAACCATAAAACCGAAAAGGGCAGAGCAACCGAACGGGGGCAGTTCAATCAAATCAAAGACCCGGATCTTAGGGCCGTTATGCAGGAATTGTCTAAGGTAATTCAGCCGCCGAGTTGAGGGGCCTCAACTCGGCGAAACACTAATTTAGAAATCTAAAACGATGAGGATGATATACGCCACTTAAACTGCGTATATCGGTTGAACGTAGGATATAGGGGCTTTTTGATCATCTTCGAATGTGACCAGCTCCCATGAGTCTTCATTTTCAAGCAATTTACGAAGCAATTTATTGTTTAGTTCATGACCTGATTTATAGCCGATAAACTCGCCGATCAAGCTGTGGCCCAACAAATAAAGATCACCAATCGCATCAAGAATTTTGTGTTTAACGAATTCATCTTCATAACGCAGTCCATCTTCATTAAGAATGCGGTACTCATCCACTACGATAGCGTTATTGACGCTACCACCAAGTGCCAGGTTTTGCGATTGAAGCGCTTCGATATCTTTCAAAAACCCAAATGTACGGGCTCGGCTTACTTCTTTAACGAAGGAAGTACTGGAAAAATCAACCACTGCTTCTTGCGTTAAACGCTTAAAGACTGGATGGTCGAAATCAATCCCAAAACTTACTTTAAAACCGTCGAAGGGTAGGAATTTTGCGCTTTTATCGTCGATCTCGACGCTGATTTCTTTTTTGATTCGGATAAATTTCTTCGGCGCGTCTTGGTCTTGAATACCCGCTGACTGAATCAGAAACACAAACGGGTTTGCGCTGCCGTCCATAATGGGTACTTCAGGCGAGCTCACTTCAACATATGCGTTATCAATACCTAAACCAGCCATCGCAGACAACATGTGCTCTACAGTAGAGATACGCACGCCGTCTTGAACCAACGCCGTTGAAAGCGTTGTATCGCCGACATTACAAGCTTTAGCTGCAATCTCAACCACAGGGTCAAGATCAGTACGGCAAAACACAATACCGGTATCGATAGGGGCTGGTTTCAGAGTCAAATACACTTTTTCGCCTGTGTGAAGGCCTACGCCCGAACCACGAATAATGTTCTTTAATGTTCTCTGTTTGATCATGAAGCCCTACCACCCCGCCTAAGCGTGTAAATTTAACGCCGGATTCTAACAAATTTCCTTATACAACAAAAGCTTATTAACAAATAGTCCTACAGACAGTTGAATTATGAGAATCAGCCCCCAGACTAGGTGGCCTCAGGAGCTAATTTGAGGGATTACTCGGCTCGATAAGTAATTGAGCCCTCATACGGCTTCACGCTAGCCCATGCTCGACCGGCACTATCATATCAATCAGGAGAAACTGTTCAGATGAGCACCGAAGAAACTCAGAAACAAACCCACGGATTCCAAACCGAAGCGAAACAAATGCTTCAACTGATGATCCACTCACTTTATAGCAACAAGGAAATTTTTCTTCGCGAACTGATCTCCAACGCATCGGACGCTGCTGACAAACTTCGATTTCAAGGTTTGGCCGACAGCGCCCTGTTCGAAAATGACCCGGATTTAAAAATCACCATCGACTTCGATGCAGACGCAAACACGGTATCTATCAGTGACAACGGCATTGGTATGACCGAAGCCGAAGTCATCTCACACCTTGGTACCATTGCCAAATCAGGCACTAGCGAATTTTTGGGCTCGCTCACCGGCGACCAAAAAAGCGACTCACAGCTTATTGGGCAGTTCGGCGTAGGGTTTTATTCTTCGTTCATCGTGGCCGATAAAGTAGATGTCGAAACACGAAAAGCCGGCCAAGCCGCCGACCAAGGCATACGCTGGAGCTCGACCGGCGAAGCCGACTTCAGCATTGAAGCGATTGACAAACCTAAACGCGGCACCACCGTTATCCTTCACTTGAAGAAGGAAGAAAGCGAATTTGCCGATGGATCAAGACTCCGGCACGTCATTAAAAAATATTCAGACCACATCTCTTTACCTATCGAGATGCTCGAACAAACCTTCGGCGAGCCAGAAGAAGGCGAAGAAAAACCAGAGCCTAGCCTTGAAGTGGTGAACACTGCCACCGCACTTTGGGCGCGCTCAAAAACCGAAATCGAAGACAGCGAGTACAATGAATTTTACAAGCATATTTCTCACGACTTTGAAGACCCATTAACCTGGAGCCACAACAAAGTTGAAGGGAAATTAGATTACACCAGCCTGCTTTACATTCCAGCTAGGGCGCCTTTTGATATGTGGAACCGTGAAGCCCCACGCGGCCTCAAACTCTATGTACAGAAGGTATTCATCATGGACGAGGCAGAGCAGTTTCTGCCTTTGTACCTACGATTTGTAAAAGGTATCGTCGATTCAAACGATCTTTCACTGAACGTTTCTCGCGAAATTTTACAACAAGACCCGGCTATTGATTCGATGCGAAATGCACTGGTCAAACGCGTGCTCGATATGCTTGGTAAATTAGCTAAAAAAGACCCCGAAAATTACCTTAAATTCTGGAATGAATTCGGCCAAGTATTAAAAGAAGGCCCCGCCGAAGATTTTGCTAATCGCGAAAAAACCGCAAAGCTGTTTCGCTTTGCAAGCACCGAAACCGGCAACGATACGCAAGACCAATCATTGGATGAATACATCGCTCGTATGCCTGCAGGGCAAGACAAAATTTACTACACCTGCGCGGATACATTTAAAGCCGGCATCAACAACCCACACATGGAAATCTTCCGTAAAAAGGGTATTGAAGTCTTCATTTTGTACGATCGCATTGATGACTGGTTGATTAGCCAACTTTCAGATTACGACGGTAAAAGCTTTCAAGATATCGCCCGTGGCGAACTTGATCTTGGTGATATCGACGACGACGAAAAAGATGATTCGAAAGAACGTAACGAAACCTTCAAAAGCCTACTTGAGCAAGTTCAAGAAACGCTTAAAGACCAAGTCAGCGAAGTGCGCACCACCAACCGACTTACGGATTCGCCAGCTTGTTTGGTAGTTGGTGATGACGACATGGGCATGCAAATGCAGAAAATCATGGAAGCAGCCGGCCAAGCCGTTCCAAGCAACAACCCCATTATGGAGCTCAACACCGAGCATCCGTTAATCCAAAAACTCAACGACGAAAGCGATACTGATCGGTTCAACGATCTTGCTTCAATCGTCTTTAACCAAGCTCAACTAGCCCAAGGCATTCAGCTGGAAGACCCCAGCAGCTATGTCCACCGCTTAAATAACCTACTGATGGAAATGTTTAAATAATCTAAACATGACGATATGAATGACTGGTCAAGCAAATTGGCCAGTCATTCATATTCACCAACTCATACAAACCAATCCAACTTCCGCACACAATAACTGCACAGCCACTTCGCGTAATGCTATGGTGCACGCAACTCCTACACACCCTCCCCGACCTTACAGCAACCCAAGGCCATGCCCGAAGTAGAGCCCCCGCCAGTAGCATCTGAGTTCGATAGCAAAGCGTTTTTAAGCACGCTTACCATTCGCCCTGGCATTTATAAAATGCTCGACCACAAGGCAGAAGTACTTTATGTCGGCAAAGCAAAAAACCTAAAGAACCGGGTTTCTAGCTACTTTCGCGCGTCAGGCCTCACCAACAAAACCGTTGCGCTTGTTGGTAAAATTAATCAGATAGAAATCACCATAACCCACAGCGAAACCGAAGCGTTGCTGTTGGAACACAACCTTATTAAAAGCCTCAAACCGCCGTACAATATTTTGTTGCGCGACGATAAATCTTACCCTTATATCGTATTATCCAAAGATAGCGATTACCCTCGAATGGGCTCGTATCGTGGCAAATACCGCAAAGATCGCAAGCTGTTTGGTCCCTACCCCAGTGGCTCGGCGGTGCGCGAAAGCCTTAACATGCTACAAAAAATGTTCAAAATTAGATCCTGTGAAGAGAGCTTTTTCAGGAACAGAACAAGGCCTTGCCTTCAATACCAAATCAACCGTTGCAGCGCCCCTTGCGTGCAACACATCAGCGAGGCGGATTACCAAAACGACATCCGCCACGCCAGTATGTTTTTACAGGGCAAAAACCAAAACATCATCACCGAACTTGGCGACCAAATGGAAGCCGCCGCGCTAGAGTTAGAATATGAAAAAGCCGCTCGCATTCGTGACCAAATAAGCCAGCTACGGCAAGTTCAGGAAAGCCAATATGTAAGCGGACAATCCGGAAATGTAGATGTCGTTGTGGTTGCACGGCAATCCGGTGCTTGCTGCGTTCAGTTGCTAACCATCCGTGAAGGCCAAGTACTTGGGGGGAAAAGTTACTTCCCAAAACCCAAATTAGAAGACAGTGAAGAAGAAATTATCTCCGCGTTTTTGCCGCAACTGTATTTAAACCATACCGGCAGAATTCCAGACCAAATTGTACTTAATAGCGTACCCGACGATGCCGACTGCATTGCAGATGCCCTAAGCCAAGTGTCTGACCGGCGCATCACTATTTCAGACAAAGTACGCGGCCATCGGCAACGCTGGAAAGCACTCGCCACCACCAATGCAGAGCAAGCACTCACCAGCTATTTAGCCAACCGCCAAAACGTATACCAACGCCTGGATGCCCTGCAAAGCGCACTCGATTTAGACAGCATCCCACAGCGCATTGAATGCTTTGATATTAGCCACACTTCCGGCAACCAAACCGTGGCATCCTGCGTTGTGTTTGGGCAAGCAGGCGCGCAAAAATCTGATTACCGCAAATTTAATATAGAAGGCATCACCCCTGGTGACGACTACGCCCCATCGCCCAAGCGGTTAAACGGCGCTACACACGGCTTAAAAAGGGCGAAGGGAAAATACCCGACATACTGCTTATTGACGGGGGCAAAGGTCAGTTCAGCCAAGCAAAGGCTATTCTCACTGAGCTGCAAATTGAAGGGGTACTATTAGTGGGTGTTGCCAAAGGCACCGGCCGACGGCCCGGACTAGAGACACTAATTCTTGATAACAACAAGCAACTCAACCTCAATGCCAACTCCCCTGCACTACACTTAATCCAGCAAATTCGTGACGAAGCACACCGCTTTGCCATTACCGGACACCGGGCACGGCGTGGCAAAGCTCAAACCCGCTCGACCCTTGAAGACATTCAAGGCATAGGTGCCAAACGCAAACGAAACCTGCTAAACCATTTTGGCGGCCTGCAAGCCATCAAAAGCGCCAGCGCAGAAGAAATTGCAAAAACACCTGGTATTAGCCAAGCGATCGCACAAGACATATACAATAACCTGCATAGCGATAACCCCGGCTAAGCTCACACTTACTAGCGTTTTATAGGATTTACTGGTAGAACACATCCCATGAATGTACCCAATACCATCACCGTATCCCGTGTAGTCCTAATACCCGTCTTTGTAGTCGTGTTTTATCTACCCTACAACTGGAGCTACTCCGCAGCCGCCCTCATATTTGCCGTCGCCGGCATAACCGACGGAATAGACGGATACCTTGCTCGTAAGCTCAAACAAACCACCGCATTTGGTGCTTTTCTTGACCCAGTCGCAGACAAACTCATGGTCGTCACCGCCATTATATTACTGGTCGGCATTCACCCCACCCCACTGTTTGCCATCCCTGCTGCTGTAATAGCCGGGCGCGAAATTGTGGTTTCAGCATTACGAGAATGGATGGCAGAGCTTGGCAAACGCGCCCAAGTAGAAGTCTCTCAAATGGGTAAAATTAAAACAGCCGCTCAAATGGGCGCCATCACACTGTTTTTAATAGACAACCCCTTTACCGGGTTAGACCTCGAACTCATCAGCTATACACTGCTTTACTGCGCAACCGCACTGACACTCTGGTCAATGTTTATATACCTAAAAGCAGCGCTTCCGCTATTGCTTGACGACGAACCCGGCAAAGAACCCAGCAACGAAAGCCAAGACACCTAATCAGCCCTTGCGGCCGTCAGCTGCCAACGTCAAAACAAGCCAGCATATAGCTGTAGATAACACTGGGATTTTGTGTAAAAAATAAGTACAATCCTGCACCTTCAAGGCTGGGTGGCAGAGTGGTCATGTAGCGGACTGCAACTCCGCGTACGCCGGTTCGATTCCGGCCTCAGCCTCCAAACTCTGCAGTAACAAGCCACAACGCTGAAAGCATTTTCAGTAGATCAATGTTTAGATCTGCCCGGGTGGTGAAATTGGTAGACACACAAGACTTAAAATCTTGCGGCTTTGCGGCCGTGCCGGTTCGATTCCGGCCCCGGGCACCAATTATCTTTTTGCCATATCCGGCTACATCTA